>JBBIPL010000045.1:0-17610 GCA_037442845.1 Hydrogenophilales bacterium
CTAGAGCAACACCCTTTCGATGCCGCCATTGTTGGCCCGGTCCAGGAATTTCGCCATCCAGTCCTCGCCCAGCAGTTTCTTCGCCAGTTCCACCACGATGTAGTCGGCGGCCATGCCGTTGTCGTCGGAGTAGCGCGACAGGCCCTGCAGACAGGCGGGGCAGGAGGTGAGCACCTTGACCTCGCCGGCGCCGGCGGCTTTCTGCGCGTCGCGGCCCTTGTCGAGTTCTTCGGCCTTGCGGAATTTGACCTGGGTGGCGATGTCCGGGCGGGAGGTGGCGAAGGTGCCGGCCTCGCCGCAGCAGCGTTCCGTCAGGCGGGCGCCCTCGCCCACCAGACCGCGCACCGTGGCGATGGGGCTTCTGAGCTTCATCGGGGTGTGGCAGGGGTCGTGGTAGAGGTACTGGGCGCCCTTCACGCCTTCGAGTTTCACGCCCTTCTCCGCCAGGTACTCGTGGATGTCGAGGATGCGGCAGCCGGGGAAGATCTTGTCGAACTGGTACTCCTGCAACTGGTCCAGGCAGGTGCCGCAGGACACCAGCACGGTCTTGATGTCCAGGTAGTTGAGCGTGTTGGCGATGCGGTGGAACAGCACCCGGTTCTGCATGGTGATGGCCTCGCCCTTGACCCGGTCGCCGCCGGAAGTCTGCGGATAGCCGCAGCACAGATAGGTGGGGGGCAGCACGGTCTGCGCGCCCAGCTCGTACAGCCAGGCGAGTGTCGCCAGACCGACCTGGGAGAACTGGCGTTCGGAGCCGCAGCCGGGGAAGTAGAACACCGCGTCCGAGTCCTCGCCGACCTTGGCCGCGTCGCGCAGCACCGGCACCACCTTGGGGTCGGTGAGGCCCAGCATCTGCCGCGTGGTCTTCGCCGGCAGGCCGCCGGGCAGGCGGCGGTTGAAGAAGTGGATGACCTGTGCCCGCGGCGAGGGCTTGCCCACCGTCGCCGGCGGCTTCGCCATGGCCTCGCGCACCGCGGGCAGGGCGCGCATCACCGCCGCGCCCAGGCGCTGGCCGGCGACGCCGCCGAGGATCGCGGTCTTGCGCAGGAAATGAATGGCGTCCGCGTCGGTGCTGTTGAGGAAGGCCATGGCCAGTTTCGTCGCCGGCGGCTTCTTCAGGTGTCCGCAGGCGCGCAGGAAATTACGCATGGCGGTGGTGACGTCGCCGAAGTCGATGTCCACCGGGCAGGGGTTGACGCACTTGTGGCACACGGTGCAGTGGTCGGCGACGTCGTCGAACTCGGCGAAGTGCGCCAGGGAGACGCCGCGCCGGGTCTGCTCCTCGTAGAGGAAGGCCTCGATCAGGAGCGAGGCGGCGAGGATCTTGTTGCGCGGCGAATAGAGCAGGTTGGCGCGCGGCACGTGGGTGTTGCACACCGGCTTGCACTTGCCGCAGCGCAGACAGTCCTTGATCGAGTCGGCGATGGCGCCGATCTCCGACTGCTCCATGATGAGGGATTCCAGCTCCAGCAGGCCGAAGGACGGGGTGTAGGCGTTGGCGAGATCCGCCCCCTGCATCAGCTTGCCCTTGTTGAAGCGGCCTTGCGGATCGACCCGGTTCTTGTAGGCGGCAAACTCGGACAAGGCCTTGTCGGAGAGGAACTCCAGCTTGGTGATGCCGATGCCGTGTTCGCCGGAGATGACCCCGCCCAGCGACTCGGCCAGCTGCATGATGCGTTCCACCGCGCGGGTGGCGGTCTGCAGCATGGCGTAGTCGTCCGAGTTGACCGGGATGTTGGTGTGCACGTTGCCGTCGCCGGCGTGCATGTGCAGGGCGACGAACACCCGGCTCTTGAGGATGCGTTTGTGCAGCGCGTCGCACTCGGCCAACACCGGCTCGTATTCGCGGCCGGTGAAGATCTGGCGCAGTTCGGCGCGCACCTCGCGCTTCCAGGACACGCGCAGGGTATGGTCCTGCAGGGCGCGGAAGACGCTCTTGCTCTCGGCTTGCGGCGCGTGGTCGGCGACGTTGCACAGGCTGGGCGGCAGGGGGGCGTCGAGGTCGGCGAGATAGCCGCTCCAGCGGCCGCGCACCTCGGCCAGCATGGCCAGCGCCTTATTCCGGCGGGCGGCGGTGAGATCGGGGTCGGCGACGCTGTCGTCGTCCTCGAACAGGGGCAGCTCACCGCGCAGGAAAGTTTCCAGCTCGTCCAGCAGGACCAGCTTGTTGGCGATGGACAACTCGATGTTTATGCGCTCGATGCCGTCGGAATAGTCCCCCAGCCGGTGCAGAGGGATGACCACGTCCTCGTTCACCTTGAAGGCGTTGGTGTGAGCGGCGATGGCAGCGGTGCGGGAACGGTCCAGCCAGAATTTCTTGCGCGCTTCCGGGCTCACCGCGACGAAGCCCTCGCCGCCGCGGGCGCGGGCGAACTCGACGATCTTCGCGGCGGCGGCGTCGGCGGCGGCTGCGTCGTCGCCGGCGATGTCGGCGAGCAGCACCATGTTGGGCCGGCCGCTGCGGTCCGCCTTGGTGGCATAGCCCACCGCCTTGATGTAGCGGGCGTCCATGTGTTCCAGACCGGCCAATACGGGTGAGGCGTGAGGCGTGAGGCGCGAGGCGTGCTTGAAGTGGTCGGTGATCTCGACGATGGCGGGCACGGCGTCGGCCACCGGGCCGAAGAATTCCAGGCAGACCGTGCGCACCTGGCTGGGCATGCGGTGCAGCACGAAGGTGGCCTGGGTGATGAGGCCGTCGCAGCCTTCCTTCTGGATGCCCGGCAGGCCGGCCAGGAACTTGTCGGTGACGTCCTTGCCCAGGCCCTGCTTGCGGAAGGCGCGGCCGGGTATCTCCAGAATCTCCGGGCTCCCCTTGGCCTTGCCGTCGGCGTGGAAGCGGCGCAACTCGAAGCGGGCCACATCCACGTCGTGAATCTTGGAAAGGTTGTGGTCCAGGCGGGTCACCTCCAGCCAGTCCGCGTCCGGCGTCACCATCTTCCAGGACGCCAGGTTGTCCACCGCCGTGCCCCACAACACGGCCTTCTTGCCGCCGGCGTTCATGGCGACGTTGCCGCCGATGCAGGAAGCGTCGGCGCTGGTGGGATCGACGGCGAAGGCCAGGCCGCGGGCCTCGGCCGCCTCCATGACGCGGCGCGTGACCACGCCGGCGCCGCAGACGACGACTGGAGTGGGCTGGCTATGGCCGGGCAACACGCGCGACTCGATGGCCGACATGTGGTCGAGCTTTTCCGTGTTGATCACGGCGGACAGCCGGGTCAGCGGCACGGCGCCGCCGGTATAGCCGGTGCCGCCGCCGCGCGGGATGATGGTGAGGCCCAGTTCGACGCAGCCGGCGACCAGGGCGGGAATCTCCTCCTCGCTGTCCGGGTGCAGCACCACGAAGGGATATTCCACCCGCCAGTCGGTAGCGTCGGTGACGTGGCTGACCCGGCTCATGCCGTCGAAGGCGATGTTGTCCTTGCGGGTGTGCGGCAGCAGCCGGCGCAGGAGGTCGCGGCGCAGACGTTCGGTTTCGCCGAAACCGGCGGCGAAGGCATCCACCGCGCGGCCGGCGAACACCAGCAACTTGCCCACCCGCTCATTGCCCTGGCGCCGCTTCTCGATCTCCGCCAGGCGGTGGCGCAGGGCCTGGATCAGCAGTTCCCGGCGCCGGGGATTGAAGAGCAGGTCGTCTTCCAGGTAGGGGTTGCGGGTCACCACCCAGATATCGCCCAGCACTTCGAACAGCATGCGCGCGGAGCGGCCGGTGCGGCGCTCGGCGCGCAGTTCCTCCACCAGTTTCCAGCCGGCGCCGCCGAGCAGGCGGAGGATGATCTCGCGGTCGGAAAACGAGGTGTAGTTGTAGGGGATCTCGCGGATGCGCTGGGGGGACATGAAGAGAAGCGCCGGGGTAAAGACCGGGGATTCTACCGGCCGCAATGCGTGCGGCTCAAATTCAAGCTTTTACATCAAAGGGATACCAGAATGCTGCAAGGCAACATTGCAACCGTGGCGCGGGGCGTAGAATTCGCCTGTTTCCGTTTTGCCTTCCACCATGATCGCCCTGCTCATCGTCGCCCACGGCAATCTGGGCGACAGCCTCATCCAATGCGCCACCCACGTGCTCGGCCAACGTCCGCAGGCGCTGGACAACGTGGACCTATCGGCCTGCGCCGATCCCGCCGAGATGCTGGAACGCGCCCGCGCCAGCCTGGCCGCGGTCGATCGCGGCGACGGCGTGCTCATCCTCACCGACGTGTACGGCGCCACGCCCTGCAACACCGTGTGCAAGATCCTGCGCGCCGAGCGGGTCGAAGCCGTCGCCGGCGTCAACCTGCCCATGCTGCTCAAGGCCCTCACCTACCGCGACCAGGGCATGGCGGTGCTGCTGGAAAAGGCGGTGGCCGGCGGCCGCACCGGCATCTTCAGCATCAACCCGGAGTCGGCCTGTGCCTGAACGCGAAGTCGAAATCATCAACCGCCTGGGCCTGCACGCCCGCGCCTCGGCCAAGCTGACGCAGACCGCCGGCCGGTTCGCCTGCGAGGTCTGGCTGTCGCGCAACGGCCGCCGCGTCAACGGCAAGAGCATCATGGGCGTGATGATGCTGGCCGCCGCGCGCGGCACGCAAATCCGCCTGGAAACCCGCGGTCCCGACGAGGACGCGGCGATGTCCGCTCTGGTCGAGCTCATCGAGGACAAGTTCGGGGAGGGAGAATGAGCTTCTCCCTGCACGGCATCGGCGTCTCCGGCGGCTTTGCCATCGGCCGCGCCCAGCTCTATTCGCACGAGCGCCTGGAAGCGCCGCACTACATCCTGCGGCCTGAACACGTCGAGGCGGAGGTGGCCCGCTTCGCGGCGGCGGTGGAAAGCGTGCGCGAGGAATTGCGGGGTCTGCAGACGCACATCCCGGAGGGAGCGCCCGCCGAGCTGTCGGCCTTCATCGAGGTGCACACCCTCATCCTCTCCGATTCCATGCTGTCGGAGGCGCCCAAGCGGCTGATCCGCGCCGAACAGTGCAACGCGGAGTGGGCGCTGGCGCGCCAGACCGAGGCGCTGATCGCGCAGTTCGAGTCGATCGACGACGACTACCTGCGCGAGCGCCGGCACGACGTGCGGCAGGTGGCGGACAAGGTGCTCAAGGCGCTCATGGGCCACCCCGGCCACGCGCCGCTGCGCTCCGCCGACGAAGGCGAGAGCATCCTGGTCGCGCACGACCTGTCGCCCAGCGACATGGTGCTGTTCAAGCGCCACGCCTTCGCCGGCTTCATCACCGACCTCGGCGGCACCACCTCGCACACCGCCATCCTCGCGCGCAGCCTCAACCTGCCCTCGGTGATGGCGCTGCACAACGCGCGCGCCATGATCCGCGAGGGCGACTGGCTGATCGTCGACGGCATCGCCGGCGTGGTCATCGTCGATCCCGGCCCGGCCATCCTCGAGGAATACCGGCTGCGCCACAACCAGTGGCGGCTCGAACAGAAGAAGCTGCGCCGCATCAAGTTTAGCCCCTCGACCACCCTGGACGGCGGCCACATCGAACTGATGGCCAACATCGACCTGCCTTCGGACGTCAAGCAGGCGCTCGGCGAGGGCGCCGCCGGCATCGGCTTGTTCCGCAGCGAGTTTCTCTTCCTCAACCGCGCCGACCTGCCCGGCGAGGACGAGCAGTTCGAGGCCTACCGCAGCGTCGCGCGCGGCATGAGCGGCCGCCCGGTGGTGATCCGCACCCTCGACGTCGGCGCCGACAAGTCGGTGCGCTGGATGGAGGAAAGCAGCGTCAACCCGGCCCTGGGCCTGCGCGCCATCCGCCTCTGCCTGGCCGAGCCGCAGATCTTCCTGACGCAGATCCGCGCCCTCTATCGCGCCAGCCATTACGGCCAGGTGCGGATCCTGCTGCCCATGCTGGCCAGCCTCAACGAACTCGATCAGGCCCTGGCCCTGATCGGCGCCGCCCGCGGCGGCCTGCGCGTGGCCGGCATCCCCTTCGACCCCGACACCCCCATCGGCGGCATGATCGAGATTCCCGCCGCCGCCCTGGCCGCCGAATGGTTCGCGCGCAAGCTCGACTTCCTGTCGCTGGGCACCAACGACCTGATCCAGTACACCCTGGCCATCGACCGCACCGACGACGCCGTGGCCCATCTCTACGACCCGCTCAACCCGGGGGTGCTCAGCCTCATCGAGCACACCCTGCGCGTCGGCCGCAAGCTCGGCAAGCCGGTTTCGGTGTGCGGCGAGATGGCCGGCGACACCCGCCTCACCCGCCTGCTGCTGGGGCTGGGCCTCACCCGCTTCTCCATGCATCCGGCGCATCTGCTCGCGGTCAAGCAGCAGGTCATGCGCAGCCACGTCGGCGAACTGGCGCCCTTGGCGCGCAAACTGCTGCGCGCGGGCCGGCCCGAACGCATCCAGGAAATCCTGGCGCGCATCAACGCATGAATTGCGGCCGCCGGACCACCCCGCGGCCGTCCTCAAGATCGGCGGCGGCCGGCCAGCAGGACGCCTACCTGTCCATCCCCCATCGTCTTCCTCTCGGCGGAGAGCGACGTCGGCCGCCTGCGCGGCGCCGACGTGATCGGCCGCTATGGCGGCGAGGAATTCGCCGTGGCGCTGGTCGATACTTCCCTGGAATCCGCGCGCGGCGTGCTCGACGCCATCCGGGAAAGCTTTGCCGCCGTCGAGTCACTCCAAGCCGATGATGTATCGCTGCTTCCCCGCTGCGGTGCGCGGGATCTCCGCCCGGTAATTCACCTCCAGCCGCATGGCCGGGTCCACTTCGGCGCGTAGTTCCTTTTCCAGCCGGGACAGCAGACCGGAATCCAGCGGTGTGGGGCACACCAGGTCCAGTGCCATGCGGTCCGCCGCCACCTGTCGCCACTGGTATTGGCGGATTTGCGTGAGGCCATAGAGCAGGCGGTTGAACACTGCGGGGTGAATCGACTTGCCGCCGGGGGTGCGGATCAAGTCGTTCTTCCGGCACACCCCCATCTGCATGAGCGGGAAGGGCGAGCCGCAGGGGCATTCACCATCCAGCAAGCGGCCGGCGTCGCCCAGTTCGTAGCGGATGAAGGGCATCAGGCGGTTGCTGAGGGAGGTGACCAGCAGGCGCTCCTCGCCGTCCACGTTGACGGATTCCAGATGCACCAGATCGGCCATGACGTGCATGCCGCCGTGCCGGCATTCCCAGGCGATGTTGGGCACCTCCCGGCAACCGTACTGGTTGAAGACCTTGCAGGCGAAGGCCCGCGTCATCAGCTTGCGGGGTTCGTCCAGCAGCATCTCGGCGGTGGAATAGACGCCGATGAGGCTGTCCGGCATGGCCAGGTTACGCTCCGCCACATAGCGGGCCAGTTCGTTCAGCGCCGAGGCATAGCCGTAGAGCAGGGTGGGGCGCCAGCGGCGGATCCGAGCCGCCCAGGCGGCCAGGCGTATCTCCGAATATTCCAGGGCGGCGACGGTGCGCTCGCCGGACAGGACATCCGCGAAGCGCTGGCCGAAGACGCCGCTCTTGCCCAAATCCTGGCGGGCGCCCCAGAGGTAGAGCACCTTCTGGCCCGGCCGCCAGCCGGACATCATGAAGCCGCGCAGCATGCCGGCGCGCATCAGCTCATGCTTGGCCTCGTCGTACCAGAAGGCCAGGGGCTGGCCGGTGGAGCCGCCGGTGTGGCCAAGGCACACCCGGGCGCGGTCGGCGTCGCGGTCGAGCAGGTCGTCGAGGTGAAGGCGGACGTCCTCCTTGGTGAGGATGGGCAGGGATTCGGGGCGGCCGTCCCAGGCGTCCAGATCGCCCAGCCGGCCGGTGTAGTAGGGGACATGGGTCGCGGCGTGGCGGACAATGGCCGCGAAATCACTTTGCTGCTGTTCCAGCAGGGTTGCCCGGTCCAGGGTCTGGTTCGCCAGCAGCCGGTCAAGTTGGGCGTAGCGTTGCGGGTATTGGCGCCGATGCAGCCAGCGGCGCAGGCTGGGAATCATCGCCCGGCTTGCAGCCGGCTAAGCGTTTCCAGCCAGGTACCGCGCTGGACCGGCAGGCCGAGGATGGCCGCGACCTGGCGGCGGCGCCAGTCGGCCCGCTGGCCGGGGGCGTCGAGGCGGGCCTGGCAGGGCGAGTCCGGAGCGAAATTGCGGCGGATGTTGGCGGCGAAGCTGTGGAAGCAGGCCAGGGCCGCGGCGGCGTCGGCGTCCCGGTTCCACCAATGCCGCGGATCGGCGAGCAGGCTTTGCAGGCGGGCGAGCCGCTCCAGGATGGCGGCCTGCTGGTCGGCATAGCGCCGGCGCAGGTCTTCTCGGCTGGCGTCGAGGGCTTCGCCGACCACCGCCGCCGTGAGCGCGGCGGCGGGATAACCCAGGGCGGTGAGACGTTCCATGGCGAACAGCAGCACGTCGCCGTGAAATTGGCGCTCGAATTCGTCGGACAGGTCCACCCAGGCATCCCGGTCGACCACGCCGGAACGGAATTCCGACTGGCCGGTGGCCTCCAGCGTGCGCCGGTGCAGCATGGGCAGGTTGGCGGAGACGAAACCCGTCCCCAGTTCGGCCTTGAGCAGGCGGCCCATGCTGGGGCCGGACATGCGCAGGCGCAGGGGAGCATAGGGGATGAACCAGTCCAGGGCCTCGGGCCGGAACACGTAGTTGCCGGTGTAGACCGTGCGCGCCGGCACGACGCCGGAGCCGTCGTGGCGGTAGTAGGTCACCCGGGTGGGATGCTCGCCGTGGAAGAAGCGGTTCAGGCGGCGGGCAAAGTCGGCGAAGCAGGCGGCGTTGTCCGGCGTCCCGGCCAGGCCGCAGCGGAAACGATAGGTCTCGCCGCCGGCCTTGAAGCCGAACAGGTCCGCCATGTCGTGGTAGGCGGCCTCGCCGGAACCGCGGGTGCTGGCGATGTGGCGGGGATAGGGGCGGCCCGGCTCGGTGCGCGCCATTTCGGCGAGAAAGCCGATGACGTCGTCGAGGAAGTTGCCGGCCATCACCGCCGGCGAGACCGGCGGGTCGCCCACCACCTTGCCGGTGAGGACGCGCACGCCGGGGTCGCGGAAGATCTCGTCCAGCCGGTGGAAGAAACTCAGCGCCGCCGCCTCGGCGTCGCCCGTCGCCGTGGCCACCTTGACCTCGAAGGTCTGGTCCGCGTCGAGGGTGTAGAACAGCGGCGGGCCGCCCAGGGCCTCGGCCTCCTCGGCGCAAATCTCGGCCAGCTTCAGGTAGGCGATGTTGCGCATCATGGCCTGGCCCTTGTGGCTGAAGCCCGGGCGGGCGTGCGCGCCGACGATGGGGGCCAGGTCGAGGTCGGCCAGGCGGTCGAGCAGGGCCGTCTGCTCGGCCGGGCCGAAATAGCGGATGCGCAGGCCGTGGGCGGTGAAGCTCGCGGCGATGGCACGGTTCTCCGCCAGCACGGCCGGGTCGGCGGAATCGTCGGCCAGCAACACCGATACCTTGCGCCAACGGCCCTGGGCGTCGCGGCCGCCGTAGCCGTAGGCCGCGCACAGCTCCAGCAGGCTGGCCAGGCAGGCTCGCAGTTGCCGGGGGCTGTCGGCGACGGGGATCACCAGCACGAAGCCGTGGCGCCGGTCCGCCGTGGCGGAGGCGGCGATCAGGGCTTCCAGGCGGCGCCAGGCGGCCTGGTAGGAAGCCAGCAGCTTGTCGTTGAAGCCGCCTTCCCACAGCGCGCTCTCGCAGCGGGCGATGACCTGGCGCTGGGCGGCGAGCTGCGCGTCGAGGTCAGCGAGCCGACAGGTAGCTGGGGAAGACATGCTTGTCCAACAGGATTTCGATGAGGTTGAGGCCGCCGGCGAGGTCCGCCTGCGCGAACAACGCTTCCAGGTCGGCCTCGGTTTCCACCCGATAGTGCCGCATGCCGAAGGCCGCCGCCAGCAGGCCGTAGTCCGGATTGACGAAGTCGCAGTCGATGTAGCGCTCGCCATAGAGCTGGAACTGGTTCTTGCGGATCAGGCTCATGCTGCCGTTGTTGATGAGCACCGTGTTGAGCGGAATGCCGTAATTCACGGCGGTCATCAGTTCCATGCCGCACATCTGGAAGCCGCCGTCGCCGAGGATGGCGAAGGCCGGCGCCTCCTTGTGGAAGAACTTGGCGCCGATGGCGGCGGGGATCGCGTGGCCCAGGGAGGAAATGCCGGTATTGGGGAAGTAGTGGTGGGCGTGGGAGACGTCCAGATAGCTCTGGGCGAAGACGATGTTGTCGTCGAAGATCAGCGCTTCACCAGGAAAACGCCGTACCAGATGGCGGAAGAAGGCTTCCATGAGCGCGAACCTGGCGTGTTGCGCGAGGGCGGCCGGATCCGGCGTCGCCAGCGCCTGGCGATGCGCCGCCAGGCGGTCGGCGTCCTTGGCCGGGCAGTCGGCCAGCAGGTCGAGCAGTTCGCCCACCACCATGCGGATGTCGCCGCGCACCGCCAGGTCGGGACGGAACACCTTGCCCAGTTGCGCGGCGTCGTGGTCCACCTGCGCCACGCGCTTGCCCTCCAGCAGGCGCGCGTCCCACATGTGGCTGGTGCGCTCGTTGAAGCCGGCGCCGAGGAACAGCACCAGATCGACCTGACCGGCGATGTAGCGGTGGGCATTGCCGTTGGAGGTGACGCCGAGACAGCCGAGGGCGAGTTCCGAGTTCTCCGCGATCACCCCCTTGCCTTTCAGGCTGGTGGCGACGGGAATGCGCAGCGCCTCGGCCAGGCGGGTGACCTCGCCGCGCGCGCCGGCGCGGATGCAGCCGTAGCCGGCGACGATGACCGGGTGGCGGGCCTCGCGCAGCAGCCTGGCGAGTTCGGGCACCGGATCCGTCTGAAACGGAGTCGCGGCCTGCGCATGCGGGATGTGCACCTGCTCCAGCACCGCCGCGTCCACCCGTTCCTTCTGCACGTTGAAGGGAATCGACAGCAGCACCGGGCCCGGATCCGGACCCAGCAAGGCGCGGGCGGCCTGGTTCAGGACCTGGCCCAGGTAATCGCTGCGTTCGACCAGCTTGCGGTAACGCGTGATGCCGGCGAACAGGGCGCACTGGTCGATGGCGCCGCCCTCGCCGGAACTCTCCTGCAGGCCGCCCTTGCCGAAGATGTAGGTGGAGGTCTCGCCGGTGATCGCCAGCACCGGCAGGCGGTCGGCATAGGCGTTGGCGATGCCGGTCACCAGGTTGGTGGCGCCCGGTCCGGCGGTGGCGATGCAGGCGGCGACGCGGTGGGAGACACGGGCATAGCCGCCGGCCATGAAGGCCGCGCCCTGCTCGTGCTTGACCAGCACGCTCTTCACCGCGGAACCGTGCAGGCGGTCGTAGATGGGCAGCACGTGGGCGCCCGGCATGCCGAAGAGGACTTCGACGCCCAGGCGTTCCAGGTATCGGACGAGCAGTTCGCTGACGGTGACTTGCATAAGGGCCGGGCGGGGGCGTGGCCCCCGTGCGCCAAACCGGTGCGCGGCAAAGGAGGGGATTTGAGCACAAGACGGCCCCGCGCGAAAACCGTAAATGGAATGCGCGTTCCGCCTGGGTCCGCGCCCAGAGCGGGAGATACAATCGCGCCGCCATGCCATCCGCCGCCCCGCCCACCCCGCGCCCCGTCATCGTCGTCCTCGGCGCCGGCCGCAGCGGCACCTCCCTGCTCATGCAGGTCCTCGCCGCGTTGGGCATGCGCGTGTCGCCCGCGCTGATCGGCGCGCGGGAAGACAATCCGGAGGGGTTCCACGAGGATGCCGGCATCGTCCGCATCCAGGCCGATCTCATGCGCGCGCTGGGGGCCTGGCCCTACCACCCCTTGCCGGCGGAATGGCTCGAGGCGCCGGCCGCCGCCGCGGCCGCGAGCGCCTTGCGCGCGCTGCTGCGCGAGCGCCTGGATGAAGCGGATGGCGTGTGGGGATTCAAGGATCCCCGCACCGCGTCCTTCCTGCCGCTGTGGCAGCGCATCTTCGCCGCCGAGGCGATCGTCCCGCGCTACCTGCTGGCCCTGCGCGAGCCGGACCACATCCTGCGCTCCTTCATGCGCGCCTACCAGGCTTCGGCGGCGCTGGCCGAGTCGGTCTGGCTGCGCCGCACCTGCGATGCCTTGCGGCACACGCAAGCGGCCTGCCACGTCGTGCATTACGAGGACTGGTTCGCGCGCGGCGACGAGGTGGCCGCCGGCCTGGCGCGATACTGCGGCCTCGACGGCGCTGCCGGCGCCCGCATGCCGGGCGGGCTGGCGCGGCCGGAATTGAATCGCTGCGGCGGCCCGCGCGCCGACACGGCGTTGGCCTCGCCGCAGGCACGCGCGCTGCAGGCCGCCTTGCGCGCCTGCCGCGGCGACATCCGCGAGCGGGAGCAACTGCTGCGCCGCGTCGCGGACTGCCGCGCAGCCCTGGATACGCCCGCCAGCCCGGCCTGAAGCCGGGTCGGCGGCGCGCGTCGGCTCCGGCGCCGGCGCGGTTCAGCGCCAGGCATAGCCGCGGTAAACCCAGCCCGGCCCGCCACCACGACGGTCGTCATCGCGCAGTTCCTGACGCAGGTCGCGGGCGATGCGGTCCAGCACGCGGTCGAGTTCGAACCACTCGGCCCGGCTCAGGCGGCCGTCCGCCTCGAAGCGGCGTTCGAGGAACTCGCTGCGGCGCAGGTCCTGGAACAGCTCGCGCGCCTCGTAGTGGGTCAGGCGGCCGTTGCGCAAGCCCTGCTCGACGCGGGCCATCAGATGGCGCTGGCGCTGCTCGATGTTCATGTCCCCCCAGCGCGGGCCGGGGCCGGAATGCTGCCGGTATTCGACGTCGGGAGCACCTTGGTAGTAGCCGGGGTGGCCGGGATAGCCGTGCCCGGCCTGGACGCCGGTGGCCAGAAGGGTGAGCGAGGCCAGGCCGGCCAGGCCGATAAGCTTGCGGATGTTTGGGGTTTTCATGGTCGACTCCTTGTTTGAGGTTGCCGGCGCACACAGGCGAGGCCGGTGATGTGCACTCTAGGAGTCGTCTGTAAGAGAAGCGTGTCGCAGTTGTGTGGGCTTGTAACGAATGGTTACGGCGCGCCTGCCGGCAGGGCCTTGCCTTCCAGTTCCTCCCAGCGCCCCAAGAGGACCAGCAGTTCCTCCTCGATGGCGGCGGAGCGCGCGTGCAGCTCGGCGGCGCGCGCGTGGTCGGCGTAGACCGCAGGCTCGGCCATGCGGGCGGCGAGATCGGCCTGTTCGCTTTCCAGGGTCTCGATGCGGCCGGGCAGGGCCTCCAGCTCCTTCTGTTCCTTGTAGCTGAGACCGGGCTTTATGCCCTTCAGGGCATTCTTGGGCTTGGCTGGCGATGGCGCCGCGGCGGGCTTGGCCGGAGCCTTCAGCGCGGCGACCGGCTCGGCCTGGGCGCGAGCGCGCCAGGCCAGCCAATCGGCGTAGCCGCCGGGGATTTCCAGCAGCCTGCCGGGGTTGTCGACACTCCCGGCGAAGACGATGGACTGGGTCACCACGTTGTCGAGGAAAGCCCGGTCGTGCGAGACCAGGATCACCGTGCCGGCGTAGTCCTGCAGCAGTTGCTCCAGGAGTTCCAGGGTATCGATGTCGAGGTCGTTGGTGGGCTCGTCCAACACCAGGATGTTGGCCGGACGCGCGAACAAGCGGGCCAGCAGCAAGCGGTTGCGTTCGCCGCCGGACAGCGCCGAGACCTTGGCGCGGGCGCGCTCGCCGGGGAAGAGGAATTCCTCCAGGTAGCCGATGACGTGCTTCTTCTGGCCGCCGATTTCGACGTGGTCCGAGCCGGGCGAGATGGCGTCGATGAGCGTGGCGTCGTCGTCGAGCTGGTTGCGGAACTGGTCGAAGTAGGCCACCTCCTGGCGGGCGCCGCGCTTGATGCGGCCTTCATCCGGCTCGATCTCGCCGAGTATGAGCTTGATCAGGGTGGTCTTGCCGGCGCCGTTGGGACCGATCAGGCCCAGCTTGTCTCCGCGCAGGATGCGCGTAGAGAAGTCGCGGATGAGGGTCTTGCCGCCATAGCCGTGGCTGACCCGGTCGAATTCGGCGATCAGCTTGCCGGAGCGTTCCCCCGCGTCCAGGGCGAAGCCCACCCGGCCCAGGCGTTCGCGCCGCGCGCTGCGTTCCCGGCGCAGGGCCTCCAGGCGGCGCACGCGCCCTTCGTTGCGGGTGCGGCGGGCCTCGATGCCCTTGCGGATCCAGACTTCCTCCTGCTTCCAGAACTTGTCGAACTTGCGCTTCTGCGCCGCTTCCACTTCCAGTTGCTCCGCCTTCCTGGTCTGGTAGGCGGAGAAGTTGCCCGGGTATTGGCGCAGTTGGCCCCGGTCCAGTTCGACGATGCGATTCGCCACCCGGTCCAGGAAGGCGCGGTCGTGGGTGATGAACAGCAAGGCGCCGGGGAATTCGGCGAGCAGGTTCTCCAGCCACTCGATGGCGGTGAAGTCCAGATGGTTGGTGGGCTCGTCGAGCAGCAGCAGTTTCGGCTCGGAGGCCAGGGCGCGGGCCAGGGCGACGCGCTTCCTGGCGCCGCCGGAGAGGGTGTCCACCCGCGCCTCGGCGTCCAGACCCAGGCGGGCGATGGTTTCCTCCACCCGGCTGTTGAGGCGCCAGACGTCGCCCGCTTCCAGTTCGTGCGACAGGCGTTCCAGCTCGGCCAGGGCGGCGGGCGTGCCGTCGGCGGCGGCATGGGCGGCGGCGTGGTAGGCCGCCAGCAGGCCCCGCGCCGGACCGGCGCCCTCGGCGACCGCCTCGAACACCGTGTGGCCGGGGTTGAAGGCCGGTTCCTGGGGCACGCTGGCCAGGCGCAGGCCGGGCTTGCGCCAGACCGCTCCGTCATCGGCGCCGAGTTCTCCCGCGAGGATTTTCAGCAGGCTGGACTTGCCGGCGCCGTTGCGGCCGATCAGGCCGATGCGTTCGCCCTTGTCGATGACCAGGCTGGCGCCATCGAGCAGGGGCCAGTGGCCGAAGGCCAGGCAGACGCGGTCGAGGGTGAGATAGGGCATGCGGCGGCGGCAATAGGCGGGGCCGGGTCGCCCCGGCCGCAAAGGTGCGAGCCGGAGTTACAACGACCCGTGCAACTGGCCCGCGAAGGTGTGCTCGTGCCGCTCCTGGCAGGCGATGCAGCGGGTGGCCATGGGGTTGGCGATGAGCCGGGCGGCGGGGATGTTGGCGCCGCAATCCTCGCAAATGCCGAAATCCGCGGAGTCCATGCGGGCGGCCGCATCCTCCATGGACCGCAGGGCGCGCACCTCGTGGTCCATGCGCGCGGCGGAGAGATTGCCCAGGGTCACCGCCAGGGCTTCGTCGGCGCTGTCGCCGGAGGAGCGCCCGAGCACGGCGGCATACTGGGTCTGGCCGCTCTCCTCCATGGCGGCCTTCAGGCCATGCAGCAACTTGACGCGCTGTGCATCCAGGGCGGCGCGAATGGCAAGACGGTCTTTGGCGGTGAGATGGCTCATGATGGACTCGGTGGAACGGGGAAGCATGATTTCATTATTGGCGCCGGGTCGGCCGGCTTCAAGGCCGATTCGCGGGATATTTTCCCAACATCGACGCCGGGCCGGGGGCGGGGAAAGCGGTGTCGGTGAGGTAGAATCCACGCCCGTCCGCCCTCGTAGCTCAGTGGATAGAGCATCCCCCTCCTAAGGGGAGGGTCGCAGGTTCGATTCCTGCCGTGGGCGCCAGCTTCTCCGCTACTCGACCTTGTAGGCCGCCAGTTCCGCCAGCTTGGCCAGGGCGGAGCCGGAAGCCAGCACGGTGCGCGCCCGTTCCACCCCGTTCGTCAGGCTGTCCGCCACGCCCGCCGCGTAGATGGCGGCGCCGGCGTTGAGGGCGACGATGTCGCGTTCCGGTCCCGGCGTATCGTCCAGGGCGCGCAGCACGCGCTCCTTCGATGCCTTTACGGTATCCACGCGCAGGCTGGCGATGTCGTGGGTTTGCAGGCCGAACTGCGCGGGGTGCAGCACGTATTCGCGAATTTCGCCGTCGCGCAGTTCGCCCACCAGGGTCTCGCCGGAAATCGAGATCTCGTCGAGGCCCTCGCGGCCGTGCACGATCAGCACCCGCTCGCTGCCCAGGCGCTGCAGCACGCGCACCTGGATGCCCACCAGGTCTGGGTGGAACACCCCCATCACCTGGTTGGGCGCGCCGGCCGGGTTGGTGAGCGGCCCGAGGATGTTGAACAGGGTGCGCACGCCGAGTTCGCGGCGCACCGGCGCGGCATGCTTCATGGCGCCGTGGAAGTTGGGGGCGAACATGAAGCCCACGCCGACGTCCTCGATGCAGCGGGCCACCTGCTCCGGCGTCATGTTGATGTTGACGCCGAGGGCCTCCAGCACGTCGGCGCTGCCCGACTTCGACGACACCGAACGCCCGCCGTGCTTGGCCACGCGCGCGCCGGCCGCGGCCGCGACGATGGCGGCGGCAGTGGAAATGTTGAAGGTGTGGGCGGCGTCGCCGCCGGTGCCGCAGGTATCGACCAGGTGGAAGGTGTCGCGCACCGGCACCTTGGTGGCGAATTCGCGCATCACCGTGGCGGCGGCGCTGATCTCGCCGATGGTCTCCTTCTTCACGCGCAAGCCGGTGATGAGCGCGGCGATCAGCACCGGGCTCATCTCCCCGGTCATGATCTGGCGCATCAGGCCGAGCATCTCGTCATGGAAGATCTCGCGATGCTCGATGATACGGTTCAGGGCGTCCTGGGGTTTCAGGGTGGCGCTCATCAGCGGGACTCCTCCAGAAAGTTCTGCAGCAATTGATGGCCGTGCTCGGTCAGGATGGATTCGGGGTGGAACTGCACCCCCTCCACCGCCAGCGACTTGTGGCGCACGCCCATGATCTCGCCATCCTCGGTCCAGGCGGTGATTTCCAGGCAGTCGGGCAGGGTGTCGCGCTCGATCACCAGGGAGTGGTAGCGGGTCGCCGTGAACGGATTGGGCAGGCCGCGGAACACCCCCCGGTCGGCGTGATGGATCGGCGAGGTCTTGCCGTGCATGAGTTCCCTGGCGTGCACGATGCGGCCGCCGAAGGCCTGGCCGATGCTCTGGTGGCCCAGGCAGACGCCCAGGATCGGCACGCGGCCGGCAAAGGCATGAATCACCGGCACCGACACACCCGCCTCGTTCGGCGTGCACGGGCCGGGCGAGATGACGATGCGCGCCGGCTGCATCGCCTCGATCTGCCCGACGGTGATCTCGTCATTGCGGTGCACCCGCACGTCCTCGCCCAGTTCCCCGAAGTACTGCACCAGGTTGTAGGTGAAGGAATCGTAGTTATCGATCATCAGCAGCATAGTCGGCTTATCCTTTTGATTCTATTGAGGCCGACTAGATTCACCGCTGATCGATACCCGCTTTACTACCCGCTTTTTCAGACGCTGGATGAAGTGGCGCGGACGAAAAAATGCCGGCCCTCGAAAACGTGCATTGTCGCACTGTGCGAGGGCAGCATCAAGGACTCCGGCGCTTGGGCCAGTTGCCGCTGTTGCGCGGGGTTGATGCCCTGCTTGACCAGTGCCCGCGCCTTAGTGCGCTCGTCCCGTGCCTCGGTCAGGGTAAAGCGCCTGCCATCCCGCCGTGCCTTGGCTTCTTCGGGAGTCTCGCCGCTGGGGGCGCTGGCGTAATCGCCAATGGCAAAGACGCTCTCCTTGATCTTGCCGTCTTCGCGCAACTCGAAGCGATAGCGCCATGCCTTGACGCCGTTGGGCTTGATTTCCAGATACAGCCCGTTGCTGTCCGCGTGCGTCTGAACACCTGTTTACACGTT
>JBBIPL010000046.1:0-17516 GCA_037442845.1 Hydrogenophilales bacterium
TGTAGGTCTCGGTATGGGCGTCCTTCAGCTCGGCGATGTAATCGAAAAAGCTGAACAGGGCGGTGAGGGCGGTGAGGGCGACCAGCGTGGAAGCCAGGATTTCCCGGGTCACATAGCGAAACAGGGTGCTCATTTCGCCCAGGGCCCCTTGAACCGGTACCAGAAGAAGGCCGCCACCAGAAGCGACATGGCGCCGTGCACCAGGACCAGGCTCTGGCCTGCGCTCATGACCGAGCGCGACACCCAGCCCTGCGACAGGCCCGCCACGTTGGCATAGGCGGCATAAATGAGAATGGCGAAAACCACGTTGAGGGAGCGTCCCGCACGCGGATTCACGTAACTGAGGGGGATCGCCAGCACGCAAAGGATGAGGGCGATGAGGGGATAGCCCAGACGCGACACCCACTCCCCCATGTGGCGTGGAAGCGGGTTCCGCCATAACTGCGCGACGCCCATCATGCGCGGCGGCGTACCGCGCTCGATCACCTCCTGGGGCGGGATGCGCAGGCCATAGCGTGCATAGGCCGCCATCCAGAAATCGGCCTCGCCGGGCACGCCCTCGTAGCGCCTGCCCTGCTCCAGCACGAGGAAGCTGTCGCCGTTAGCCATGCTCTGGACGTTGCCCTGGCGGGCCACGGTCACCCCCATGCGACCGCGATCCTGCGAGTAGATGAAAACGTTGCCGACCTGTTTTCGGTCGGAATCGAGGCGTTCGACGAACACCACGCGGCGGCCCTGCCTGTCTTCGACGAAGACCCCCGGGGTGAGGGTGGCGACCTGCTCCCGCGCTTGCAGAATCCGCTCGTATTCCGCCTGCATGCGCAGCCCCCAGGGCACGCCTTCCAGACTGACCAAGGCGATGATCAGCACCACCGGCAGGCAAAAGCGCAGCACCGGACGTATCCAGCCAAGGGGGCCGACACCGGCGTTCATCCAGATCACCGCCTCGCTGTCGCGCCACAGGCGGTTGAGGCAGACGAAGACGCCGATGAACAGGGACAGGGACAACAGCACCGGCAGGAAGCGCAGAAATCCGAAGCCCAGCATCGGCAGCACCGCCTCGCCGGCGATGTCGCCCAGCGCCGCTTTGCCCAGCACGCGCACCAGCAGCACCACCGCCAGGATGGCGCTCATGGCGGCGAAGGCCATGGCGGCGCTGGCGACCATTTCGCGGGTGACGGCGCGTTCGTAGCGCTGCATGCTTTTGACTAGCGCCGACCGGGCTGCGGATAATCCGGCGCGGATGCGGTCGGCGTCGACCGCGCGAGGAACCAGGTTCGAGCAGGCATTTCAGGAGTTCACATGGAAATCGGCATCAAGAGCGGCAGTCCGGAAAAACAGCGTAGCGCTTGCGTGGTCGTGGGCGTCTTCGAGCATCGCAAGCCAAGCTTCGCCGCAAAGATTCTGGACACCGCGTCGGGGGGGTATCTGGCCGACATTCTCCGGCGCGGCGATATGGACGGCAAGCCGGGCGCCTCGCTGCTGCTGCACAACGTGCCCGGCCTGCTCTGCGAGCGCGTCCTGCTGGTGGGTTTGGGCAAGGAACGGGAATTCCGCGACCGGGCCTACCGTGACGCCGTGCGCGACAGCATCAAGACCCTGGCCGGCCTGGGTATCGCCGAGGCCACCCTGTATCTGAGCGAACTGCCGGTGCGCAAACGCGATTTGGCCTGGAATGTCGAGCAGGCCGTCATCGTCGCCGAGGAGGCCGTGTACCGCTTCGAGCGGCTCAAGAGCAAGCCCGAGGCGGCCCGCAAGACCTTGCGCAAGCTGACCCTGGCCGTGCCGCGCCGCGGCGAACTGGCCCTCGGCGAAGCCGCCGCCGTACGCGGCAAAGCCATCGCCGCCGGCATGAATCTGGCCAAGGATCTCGGCAACCTGCCCGGCAACGTCTGCACACCCGCCTACCTCGCCGAACAGGCCAGGGCCATGGCGAAGGCCATGGGCATCGGCATCCGCGTGCTGGAGCAAGCCGAGATCGAGAAGCTCGGCATGGGCGCCTTCCTTTCCGTGGCCAAGGGCAGCGACGAACCGCCGCGCTTCATCGTCCTGGATTACCGGGGCAACGGCAAAAAGGACAAGCCCGTGGTGCTGGTGGGCAAGGGCATCACCTTCGATTCGGGCGGCATATCCATCAAGCCGGCCGCCGAGATGGACGAGATGAAATACGACATGTGCGGCGCCGCCTCGGTGCTGGGCGCGCTGCGCGCGGCGGCCGAGCTGAAGCTGCCGCTCAACGTGACGGGCCTCATCCCGACCTGCGAAAACCTGCCATCGGGGCGCGCCAACAAGCCGGGCGACGTGGTCACCTCCATGTCCGGGCAGACCATCGAGGTGCTCAACACCGATGCCGAGGGCCGTCTCATCCTGTGCGACGCCCTCACCTACGCCGAAAGGCTGGAGCCTGCCTGCGTGGTGGACATCGCCACCCTCACCGGCGCCTGCGTCATCGCCCTCGGCCATGTGGCCAGCGGCCTGCTGGCGAACAACGACGCGCTGGCGCGGGAACTGCTGCACGCCGGCGAGTCGTCCTTTGACCGCTGCTGGCAGTTGCCGCTGTGGGACGAATACGCGGAACAGCTGAAGAGCAACTTCGCCGACATGGCCAACATCGGCGGCCGGCCCGGCGGCACCATCACCGCCGCCGCGTTCCTGGGCAAGTTCGCGAGCAAGTACGCCTGGGCGCATCTGGACATCGCCGGCACCGCCTGGAAATCCGGCAAGGACAAGGGCGGCACCGGCCGGCCGGTGCCGCTGCTGGTGCATTTCCTGGCGGCCAGGGCGGCCAGGGCGGCCAGGGCGGCCAGGCCCGCGGCCGGCTAGCCCGGACTCAGCAGCGTGTCGCGCGCCTCGGGCAGCAAGTCCGGGTAGTCGCGCGAGCTGTGCAGGCCGCGGCTCTCGTGGCGGGCGCGGGCGCAGCGCACGATGAGGTCAGCGGTGAGCACCAGGTTGCGCAATTCGACGAGGTCGTTGCTCACCCGGAAATTGCTGTAGTACTCGGATATTTCCTCGTTGAGCAGCCGCAAGCGGTGCGCGGCCCGCTCCAGGCGCTTGGTGGTGCGCACGATGCCGACATAGTCCCACATGAAGCGGCGCAGTTCATGCCAGTTGTGGGCGATGACGATTTCCTCGTCGGCGTCCGTCACCCGGCTCTCGTCCCAGTCCGGCAGCGCTTCCGCCGGCCGGTTCGGCAGTTCGGCGATGTGCGCCGCCGCGGCGCGGCCGTATACCAGGCATTCAAGCAGCGAGTTGCTGGCCAGGCGATTGGCGCCGTGCAGGCCGGTGCAGGCGGTCTCGCCGATGGCGTAGAGACGTTCCGCGTCGGTGCGGCCATGCCGGTCCACGCGCACGCCGCCGCAGGTGTAATGGGCAGCCGGCGCCACCGGAATCCACTCGCGCGTGATGTCGATGCCCAGTTCCAGGCAGCGCGCGTGGATAGTGGGGAAATGGCCGACGATGAATTTGGCGGGCTTGTGCGTGATGTCGAGATAGACGCAATCCAGGCCGCGCTTCTTCATCTCGAAGTCGATGGCGCGGGCCACCACGTCCCTGGGCGCGAGTTCCCCGCGTTCGTCGTGCTCGGACATGAAGCGGCTGCCGTCCGGCAGGCGCAGGATGGCGCCTTCGCCGCGCATCGCCTCGGTGATGAGGAAGGATTTCGCGTGCGGGTGATACAGGCAGGTGGGATGAAACTGGATGAATTCCAGGTTGGCCACCCGGCAGCCCGCCCGCCAGGCCATGGCGACACCGTCGCCGGTGGCGGTGTCCGGATTGGTGGTGTACAGGAAGGCCTTGCCGGCGCCGCCGGTGGCCAGCACCGTGGCCCCGGCCTGGAAGGTCTCCACGCGGCCCGAGGTGGTATCCAGCACATAGGCGCCGTGCACGGCCAGTCCATCCCGCCCCAGGCGCCGGTCGGTGATGAGATCGACGGCGATGTGCTGGCGCAGCAGGCTGATGTTGGGGCGCGCGGCCATGCGCGACAGCAGGCTCTCCTGCACCGCCCGTCCGGTGGCGTCGGCGGCGTGCAGGACGCGGCGATGCGAATGCCCGCCCTCCCGCGTCAGGTGATACGCCGCCCCCTCCATGTCGAACGGCGCGCCCTGCTCGACCAGCCAACGCACCGCCGCCGGCGCCGACTCCACCACGTGGCGCACCACGGCTTCGTCGCACAGGCCGGCGCCGGCCACCAGGGTGTCGCGCACATGCTCGTCGAAGCTGTCGTCCTGCCCCATGACCGCGGCGATGCCGCCCTGCGCCCAGAAACTGGAACTGTCCTCGGCCCGCTTCTTGGTCGCCACAGCCACGCGCAGGGACTCCGGCAGCGACAGGGCGAGGGTGGCGGCGGCAAGACCGGAACCGATGATGAGGACGTCGTGATGGGGCATGAACGCAAACTCGAGGGAAACGCGCGCGAACGCGCCACGCTCTCGCGGCGGGTCCCGGCACGGGAAGTTATACTCGCCGCGGCGAACAATGCCTAGCAGGGCAAGCAGAACAACGTGACCAGGATGCGAGCGACCCCATGAGCGACCGCGAAATCGACCTCCAGTTGGTGGAGCGCGTGCGCGCCGGCGACAAACAGGCTTTCGGCCTGCTGGTGGAGAAGTATCAGCGCAAGCTGCTGCGCCTGCTGTCGCGCATGGTGCGCGACCCCGACGAGGTCGAGGACATCGCCCAGGAAACCTTCATCAAGGCCTACCGGGCGCTGCCCCAGTTCCGCGGAGACGCGGCTTTCTACACCTGGCTCTACCGCATCGGCGTGAATACCGCGAAGAACTACCTGGCCAGCCGCGGCAAAGCCATGCCGACGCTGTCGGAGCAGGCCCTGGACGAGGACGACGAACCCGACGATCGCCTGGTCGTCAAGGACATCGGTACACCGGAATCGGAACTGCTGTCGAAACAAATGGTCATTGCGGTGAACGAGGCGGTGGATGCGCTGCCCGAGGAATTGCGTCAGGCCATCACCCTGCGCGAGATGGAAGGCATGCGTTACGAGGAAATCGCCGAGGCCATGGATTGTCCCATCGGTACCGTGCGGTCCCGGATATTCCGGGCGCGCGAGGCCATCGCCGCGAAGCTGCGGCCCATCCTGGACACTCCGGAAGAAAGAAGGTGGTGAAGATGACAGCCCTGAAAAATCTGGCGGCGCAAGCCGACACCTCACCGCGCGAAAGCCGCTTGTCCGCCCTGCTCGATGGCGAGCTCGACGATGCCGCGGCGCGCGCGGTGCTGCGCGAAGTGGTCGCGGACGCGGCGCAACGCAAGCGATTCAGCGAGTATTGCCGCATCGGCGACGCCTTGCGCGGCGACGGCCACGACTCGGCCCGACTGCGCGGGCGCGTGATGGCCGCCCTGCGGGAGGAACCCACGCTGCTTGCCCCCATGCCCAAGGCCGCCGCGCGACTACCCGCGCTTTGGCTCGCGGCCGCCGCCGTCGCCGCCATTACCTGGGGGCTCTGGAGCATGGCGCCGCGCCAGGAAGACCATGCCCGCATGGCCGCCAACGAGCAGGCGCGTCTGCCCCAGGCGGCCCACGATGACGGCAGGATGCTGCCTTATCTGGCCGCGCACCAGGACTTCGCTCAGGCCGTGGTGGCGCCCTCGGAGATGCGCTTCACGCGGGTCACGCTGGCGGGGGCCGATCGGTGAGCGCCGCCCCTGGCGAGTTTCTTGCGAAAGCCGCCTGGCTGCTGTGCCTGGCCAGCCTGGGCGCGCAGGCCGCCGAGCCGTTGCCGCCCGCCGAGGCCGCCGCCTGGTTGCAACGCATGGCGGACGCCTCGCGGCGCCTGGCGTATGAAGGCGTGTTCGTGTTTCAGCACGGCGACTCCGCCATGCAGTCGTTGCGTGTCTCCAACCGCCCGCTGGCTTCAGGCAAGGACAGCCGCCTGACCGCCATGGATGGCCCGCGGCGGGAGATACGCTGCACCCAGGACGGCTCCCTGAGCCTGCTCACCGAGGGCGGCCAGGTGCGCGCGGAACGCCGCCTCAACAGCCGGCATTTCCCCGATCTGCTGCCCGCCAATGCCGCCGCGCTGGCCAACTGGTATTCCGTGCGCCTGGGCGAGGCCAGCCGGGTTGCCGGCCTCGATTGCCGGGAAATCCAGCTCGAACCGCGCGACGCCTACCGCTGGGGCTATCTGCTCTGCGCCGAGAAGGACACCGCTCTGCCGCTCAAGGCCAGCATGGTCAACGAAGCCGGCCGCACCCTGATGCAATACCGCTTCGCCGAAATCCGCCTGGGCGCACCGCCGAAGAACGTCGCCGCGCCCCTGCCCGAGATGCCGGCCGCCGCCCGGCCGGTGGCCGGCGAGAGCGTCGGCGTGCGCAGCCTGCCGCCCGGCTACACGCGCATCACCGCGGTCAAACGCAAACTGCCGAACCGCGGCGACGAGGTCGAGCATTGGGTGTTCAGCGATGGCCTTACCCATATCTCGCTGTTCATCGAACCCGCCCGGCAGCCGGTGGAATCCGTGCGCGGCCAGAGCAAGCTGGGCATGATCAACATGCTGACGCGCCAGGTCGGGCCCATGCGGACCACGGTGCTGGGGGATGCCCCCTGGCCCGCCGTCGAGGCCATCGCCATGAGCCTGGAAGCGCGTCCCGCCGGGGCTCCGCGTTGACCGAGACGCCCGCCCGCGTCACCCGCGTGCGCGGCGACATCGCCTGGGTCACCAGCGCCGCCCCTTCCAGTTGCGGCGCCTGCGGCGGCCGCGGCTGCGGTTCATCGGTGTTCAGCCGCTTCTGGCGCCCCGATGAGCCCGAATATCAGGTCGACAACCCCATCGGCGCCGGCCCGGGCGAGCGGGTCGTCATCGGCGTGCCGGATGGCGCCATCTGGCGCGCCGCCCTGGCCAGCTACATCGCGCCGCTTGCCTTGCTGTTGCTCTGCGCCATCCTCGGCGGTTTCGCGGCCGGGGAACCCGGCGCCATCGCCGGCGGTCTCTCGGGGCTGGCGCTGGCCGCCGTCTGGCTGGCGCGTCGACGCGATCCTCGCGGCGTGCCGGTCATTCTGCGGCGCGATGCGGAGGCTCGGGTCTGCGGCGCGCGCGCTGGCGACGCTGGCGCGTGAGGCATCCGGACATCGTCCGGACATGATTATGGATTTCACCAATCGAGGTATGACATGAAGAAATGGCTGGCCCTCCTGGGCATTGCAATCGGCTTCTTGGCGGGCGGCGCCTTGGCCCAGTTGCCGGACTTCAGCGAACTGGCGGAGCAGCATTCACCCGCCGTGGTCAACATCACCACCACCCAGGAAGGGAAGCAGGCCAGGCGCCCGCACCGCATGCCCGACCCGGACGACATGATGGACTTCTTCCGCCGTTTCATGCCGCCGGAGGGCGAACGTTTCATGCCGCCGCGCAGAGGCAACGGCTCCGGCTTCCTCATCTCCGCGGACGGTTACATCATGACCAACGCCCACGTGGTGGACGACGTCGACGAGGTGGTGGTCAAGCTGCACGACAAGCGCGAATTCCGCGCCAAGGTGATCGGCAGCGACGCGCGCACCGACGTCGCCCTCATCAAGATCAACGCCGACAAGCTGCCGCGCGTGACCATCGGCGACCCGAACCGGCTCAAGGTGGGGGAATGGGTGCTGGCCATCGGCGCCCCCTTCGGCTTCGAAAACTCGGTCACCGCCGGCATCGTTTCCGCCAAGGGGCGCAGCCTGCCGCAGGAGAACTACGTGCCCTTCATCCAGACCGACGCGGCGATCAATCCCGGCAACTCGGGCGGCCCGCTGTTCAACCTGAAGGGCGAGGTGGTGGGCATGAACTCCCAGATCATCTCGCGCAGCGGCGGCAACATGGGTCTGGCCTTCGCCATCCCCATCGACGTCGCCATGGACGTGGCCGAACAACTCAAGTCACGCGGCAAGGTCAGCCGCGGCCGTCTGGGCATCGTCATCCAGGACGTCACCGCCGACCTGGCCGAGACCTTCGGCCTCAAGCCCCCGCGGGGCGCCCTGGTCTCCGACGTGGAAGCCGGCAGCCCGGCGGACAAGGCCGGCGTGCAGGTCTCCGACATCGTCCTCAAGTTCGACGGCAAGCCGGTCAACGTTTCCATCGACCTGCCCCGTCTGGTCGGCGCCACCAAGCCCGGCACCCGTTCCAGCCTGACCGTCTGGCGCAAGGGCGCGCAGCGTGAATTGACAGTGGTCGTCGGCGAACTGAGCGAGGAAAAGACGGCCGTTGCCAAGGCGAAGGAAAGCCGGCTGCCGAACCGGGCCGGCATTGCCGCCACCAACCTGAGCAAGGAGCAGAAGGCCATCCTCAAGATCACCGCCGGCGTGCTGGTGGAGGACACCACCGGCCCTGCCGCCCGCGCCGGCATCCAGTCGGGCGACGTCATCGTCGCGGTGAACAACCAGGAAGTGAACAGCGTCGAGGAACTCGCCAAACTGCTCGACGACCCCGCGCGCAAGAGCGTCGCCCTGCTGGTCAAGCGCGGCGAAAGCGCGCATTACGTCTCCCTGCGCCTGGACCGGTGAAGCACCTGACCCTTTATGGCCGTCCCGAATGTCACCTGTGCGAGGACATGCGGGCGGCCCTGGAGGAATACCGCGCCGGCTTCAACTTCATCCTGACCGAAATCGACATCGACTCGGATGCCGCCCTGGCCGAACGCTACGGTCTGCTGATTCCCGTTCTGGCCGACGCGGATCGGGCAATCTGCCGGGCCTTCCTCGACCCGGCCGCCCTGCGCGCCTTTCTGGACCGGCCCGAGGGAAACGGCTAAGCCCCTGTCGTTTCAGGTAAAATCCGCGCCCATTCTTCTTTCAGAGGCACGTTTTCGTGCCTCGTGTTTTTTGATGCAAGCCCACATCCGCAACTTTTCCATCATCGCCCACATCGACCACGGCAAGTCCACCCTGGCGGACCGCATCATCCATAGCTGCGGCGGCCTGGAAGAAAGGGAGATGGAGGAACAGGTGCTCGACTCGATGGCCCTGGAGCGGGAGCGGGGCATCACCATCAAGGCGCAGACCGCCGCCCTCTTGTACAAGGCGCGCGACGGCAAGGAATACCAGATCAACCTCATCGACACCCCCGGCCACGTCGACTTTTCCTACGAGGTGTCGCGTTCGCTCTCGGCCTGCGAGGGGGCGCTCCTGGTGGTGGACGCCTCGCAGGGCGTGGAGGCGCAGACCGTGGCCAACTGCTACACCGCCATCGAGCTGGGCGTCGAAGTGTTCCCGGTGCTGAACAAGATCGACCTGCCTTCGGCGGACCCGGAGCGGGTCATCCACGAGATCGAGGACATCGTCGGCATTCCCGCCGACCATGCCGTGCGCTGCTCGGCGAAGACCGGCCTGGGCGTGGCGGACGTGCTGGAGGCCGTGGTGGCCCACGTGCCGCCGCCGCGCGGCGACGAGAACGCGCCGCTGAAGGCCCTGGTCATCGATTCCTGGTTCGACAACTACGTCGGCGTGGTCATGCTGGTGCGCGTCGTCGACGGCGTCTTGAAGCAGAAGGAAAAGATCCGGCTGATGTCCATCGGCGCCGACTACCTGGTGGAAAGCGTCGGGGTGTTCACGCCCAAGTCGCTGCCCCGCGGCGAATTGCGCGCCGGCCAGGTGGGCTTCGTCATCGCCGGCATCAAGGAACTCAAGCACGCCAAGGTGGGCGACACCCTGACCCTGGCCGCCAAGCCGGCCGCCGAACCCCTGCCCGGCTTCAAGGAGATCAAGCCGCAGGTGTTCGCCGGCCTGTATCCGGTGGAATCGCACGAATACGACAGCCTGCGCGACGCATTGACCAAGCTGCAGCTCAATGACTCCGCCCTGCACTTCGAGCCAGAGACTTCACAAGCCCTGGGCTTCGGCTTCCGCTGCGGCTTCCTCGGCCTACTGCACATGGACATCGTGCAGGAACGCCTGGAGCGCGAATATGGCCAGCACCTGATCACCACCGCGCCTTCGGTGGAATACCGGGTGGTCATGAAGGACGGCAGCCTGCTCGACATCGAGAATCCGTCGCGTCTGCCCGACCCCTCGAAGATCGAGGAGATCCGCGAACCCATCATCACCGCCACCATCCTGGTGCCGGAGGAATTTCTCGGCAACGTCATGACCCTGTGCAACCAGAAGCGCGGCGCCCAGGTGGACATGAAGTACCTGGGCCGCCAGGTGCTGCTCAAGTACGACCTGCCGCTGAACGAGGTGGTGCTCGATTTCTTCGACAGGCTGAAATCCACCAGCCGTGGCTACGCCTCCCTGGACTACGACTTCAAGGAATTCCGCGCCGACGACCTGGTCAAGCTGGACGTGCTGGTGAACGGCGAGAAGGTGGACGCCCTCTCCCTCATCGTGCACCGCTCCACTTCCCAATACCGGGGGCGGCAACTGGCGGAGAAGATGCGGCAACTGATCCCGCGGCAGATGTTCGACGTGGCGGTGCAGGCCGCCATCGGTTCCCACATCATCGCCCGCGAGACGGTGAAGGCGCTGCGCAAGAACGTGCTGGCGAAATGTTACGGCGGCGACATCACCCGCAAGAAGAAGCTGCTCGAAAAGCAGAAGGAAGGCAAGAAGCGCATGAAGCAGGTGGGCAACGTGGAAATCCCCCAGGAAGCCTTCCTCGCCATCCTCCAGGTCAGCGACAAATAACCCTCAACATTCGACAGAACGACAATGAACTTCGCCCTCATCCTCTTCCTGGCCCTGGTCATCACCGGCGCCATCTGGCTGCTCGACCATCTGTTGTTCGCGAAGAAGCGGCCCGCCGAAGCCAAGCTGCCGGTGCTGGTGGACTACTCCAAGAGTTTTTTCCCGGTCATCCTCATCGTCTTCCTGCTGCGCTCCTTCCTGGTGGAGCCCTTCAAGATTCCCTCCGGCTCCATGCTGCCAACCCTGCTCATCGGCGACTTCATCCTGGTCAACAAGTACGAGTACGGCATCCGCCTGCCGGTGCTCAACAAGAAGGTCATCGAGCTGTCCAGCCCGCAACGCGGCGACGTCATGGTCTTCCGCTTCCCCAGCGATCCTTCGCTGGACTACATCAAGCGGGTGGTGGGCGTGCCCGGCGACGTCGTCGAGTATGTCGACAAGCGCCTGATCATCAACGGCGAGCCGGTGAGTTACACCCGCGAGGGCAAGTACGAGTACACCGCCCAGGGCCTCAATTTCGTGCAGGGCGAGACCTGGCGGGAACAACTGGGCGAGCACAGTCACATCGCCATGGTGCAGGCCGACATGCCGCCGGTCATCCCGCATCAGGTCGAAGGCGACTTCCCGTTCCGCGACCATTGCGCCTACAGCGAATCCGGCTTCAAATGCACCGTGCCCGCCGGGCATTACTTCACGCTGGGCGACAACCGCGACGCCTCCAACGACTCCCGTTACTGGGGCTTCGTCCCGGACGAGAACATCGTCGGCCGGGCCTTTTTCATCTGGTGGAATTTCGACGATTTCCTCAACATGCTGAAATCCTTCTCCAAACCGGCCCGCATCGGGTCATCCATCGAGTGAGGCAAACCATGAAGCGACAGCGCGGCATCACCCTGAGCGGCGTCTTTTTCCTCATGTTCCTGCTGGGCTTCGCCGCCTACGCGGCCGCCCGCGTGGTACCGGCGTACATGGATTACTGGGTGGTCAAGCGCATCATGCGCAACGTGCTGGAGCAGCCCGACCTCGCGAACCTCAAGGAGGGCGATCTGCGCCTGAAGTTCGCCAAGGAGCTCAACCTCAACAACGTCAAGGTGGTCAGCGTCGACGATCTGGTCATCGATCCCATTCCGAACGGTCTGCGGCTATCTGCCAGCTACTCCGTCAAGGAAGCCTTCATGGGCCCGGTCAGCCTGTGCATGGATTTCCGCGCCGAGGTCAGTTCCCAGTAAACATGCCGGCGGATATCGAGGGCCTGGAAGCCCGACTCGGGCACTCCTGGGCGAAGCGCGAGCTTCTGCTGCAGGCCCTCACCCACCGCAGTTTCGGCGCTCGCAATTACGAGCGTCTGGAGTTCCTGGGCGACGGCGTGCTGAACTGCGTGGTGGGGCTGATGCTCTACCGGCGTTTTCCCGATCTGCCCGAAGGCCGCCTGTCGCGCCTGCGCGCGAACCTGGTGAACCAGGATTCCCTCTACGCCATCGCCCATGACCTCGACCTGGGGCGCCATCTGCGCCTGGGCGAGGGCGAACTGAAGAGCGGCGGCGCCCAGCGCCCCTCGATCCTCGCCGACGCCCTCGAGGCCCTGCTTGGCGCCGCCTTGCTGGACGCGGGCTTCGCCGCGGCGCAGGGCATGGTCGAGCGCCTGTTCGACGACGCGATCGACGCCATCGATCCCGAACAGCAGGGCAAGGATGCGAAAACCCGCCTGCAGGAATGGCTGCAGCCGCGCCGCCTGGGCCTGCCCGCCTACACGCTGACGGACACCGCCGGCCAGGCCCACGCCCAGACCTTCCACGTGGAATGCCGCATCGATCCGCTCAAGCTGGTCACCCGCGGCCAGGGCGCGAGTCGCAAGGCGGCCGAGCAGATGGCCGCGGAGGCGGCCCTGCGCGCCCTCGAGGAATCGGCCGGGCGCCGCAGAACTCCGGACAACAAGGCGTGAACCCGTCTTTCCGCGCCGGCCTGATCGCCGTGGTGGGCCGACCCAACGTGGGCAAGTCCACCCTGGTCAACACCCTGGCGGGGGCCAAGGTCAGCATCGTCTCCAGCAAGCCGCAGACCACCCGCCACCGCATCCTGGGGGTGCGCACGCAAGCCGACGCCCAGTTCATCTTCGCCGACACCCCCGGCTTCCAGACCCAGTACAAGAATGCCCTCAACCAGGCCATGAACCGGACGGTGACGCAGGCTCTGGCCGAGGTGGATGTGGTGCTCTGGCTCGTCGAGGCGATGAAGTTCACCGCCGCCGACGCCCGCGTGCTGCCCCTGCTGCCGCGGGACAAGCCGGTGATCCTGGTGGTGAACAAGGTCGATACGGTGGCCGAAAAGAGCGCCCTGCTGCCCTATCTGCAATCCGTCTCCGGCCGCTTCGCTTTCGCCGAGATCGTGCCCCTCAGCGCCGAAAGCGAGAAGGATGCCGCCCGCCTGCCGCCCATCCTCAAGCCCTACCTGCCCGAGGGCGAGGCCTGGTTCACCGAGGACGACGTCACCGACCGCAGTTCCCGCTTCCTCGCCGCCGAAATCGTGCGCGAGAAGGTGTTCCGCCTCACCGGCGACGAGATCCCCTACGCCGTGGCGGTGACGGTGGAAAGCTTCGCGGAGGACGCCGCGCTGATCCGCATCGGCGCCGTCATCTGGGTGGAACGCGACACCCACAAACCCATCGTCCTCGGCAAGGGCGGCAAGCACATCAAACGCATCGCCTCGGAAGCTCGCCAGGACATGGAAAAGCTGTTCGGCCGCAAGGTCTTCCTCAACCTGTGGGTCAAGGTGAAGGGCGGCTGGGCCGACGATGAGCGGCTCATCAAGCAGTTCGGCTATGAGTGAGCGGATCGACGACGAAGCCGCCTTCGTCCTGCATAGCCGGCCCTGGCGCGAAACCAGCCTCATCGTCGATGTCCTCTCCCGCCAGCATGGCCGCCAGGGACTGGTGGCGCGCGGCGCCCGGCGCCAGAACTCGGGCCTGAAGGCCCGTCTGATCCCCTTCCAGCCCCTGTCCCTGTCCTGGTTCGGCAAGGGTCCGTTGCGCACCCTGCACGCGGCGGAATGGCAGGGCGGCGGCCTCATGCTGCGCGGCCACGCCCTGATGTGCGGCTTCTATCTCAACGAACTGCTGCTGCGCCTGCTGCCGGAAGCGGATGCCCATGAGGCGCTGTTCGACCGCTATGTGCACACCCTGGATGCCCTGGATGGCGGCGGCGACGTCGAGCCCATCCTGCGCCGCTTCGAACTGGATCTGCTGTCGGAACTCGGCTACGCCCAGCCCCTGGGCCGCCTCGCCGACGGCGGCGCACTCGAACCCGGCCGCCGCTACGGCTACCGCGTCGGCGAGGGCGTCGTGCCCCTGGGCCGGGACGAGGCCGGCTACCAGGGCAAGACCCTGCTCGATCTTGCCCGCGGCGATTTGTCCGACCCGGCCACCCTGGCCGAAGGTAAACTCCTCATGCGCGGCCTGCTTGCCCACTACCTGGGCGACAAGCCCCTCGCCACCCGACAACTGCTCATCGACCTGCAGAAACTATGATCAAACTCGGCGTCAACATCGACCACGTGGCCACCCTGCGCCAGGCCCGCGGCACCCCCTATCCCAGTCCGGTGCAGGCCGCGCTGATGGCGGAGGGTGCCGGCGCCGACTCCATCACCCTGCACCTGCGCGAGGACCGCCGCCACATCCAGGACGCCGACGTCTACATCCTGCGCCACATCCTGCAAACCAGGATGAACCTGGAGATGGCCATCACCGACGAGATGCTCAACATCGCCCGCGAGCTGGCGCCCGAGGACGTCTGCCTGGTACCCGAGCGGCGCGAGGAACTCACCACCGAGGGCGGCCTCGACGTGGCCGGACAACTCGACAAGACCCGCGCCGCCTGCGACATCCTGGGCGAGGCCGGCATCCGCGTTTCCTTGTTCATCGACCCGGAGATCGAGCAACTGGAAGCGGCGAAATCGGCCGGCGCGCCGGTGGTGGAAGTCCACACCGGCCGCTTCGCCGACGCGGAGGATCCACGGCAAGCGGCCAGGGAACTGGCGCGCATCCGCGCCGCCGTGGAAAAGGGCCGCGCCCTCGGTCTGGCGGTCAACGCCGGGCATGGTCTGCACTATCACAACGTCCAGGCGGTCGCCGGGATTCCCGGCATCGAGGAACTCAACATCGGCCACGCCATCGTCGCCCGCGCGATCTTCTCGGGTTGGGAGAACGCGGTGCGGGAAATGAAGAACCTGATGCTGGCGGCGGCGCCCTGAAGCGCGGGCGGCCCCCGCATGGCGCTCAGAGCTGTTCCTGCCAGAGCGTGAAACACACCTCGCCGTCGTTGTTGCGCGACAATTCCAGGCCGTAGCCCAGCTCCCCGGCCTGCTTCGCGGCCTGGTAGAGGCCGATGCCCAAGCCGTCGTGGGTGGAGACCGGTGCATGAAACAGTTTCTCCACCACCTCGGGCGGCGCCGCCTCGCCGCTGTCGCAGACGATCAGGCTGGGCACCGGCTCGGTGCGCAGTTCCACGCGGATGCCCACTTCCGGCTGGCCGACACGCTTGCGCAGGGCGTTCTGGATGAGGTTATCGGCGACGCTCTCGAACAGTTCCTGCGGCAGCCACAGCAGGGTGTCCGCCTCGTCGATGCGGAAATTCAGGTTGTCGCGGGCATAGCGCAGTTTCAGGTTGTGCCACCACTCGCGCGCCAGGATTTCGCGCCGATCCGCCGTCTTCTCCGGTGACTTCAGCTTGTCCAGGGTGATTTCCAGGCGCTTGGCGATCTGCGGCAACTGCCGCTGCATGAGGGTCTGCAGGGACATGGCCTGTGAGGGCAGGCTGTGCTCGGCGGCCGAGCACAGGGTCTTGAGGGATTGCAGCAGGTTCTTCACGTCGTGCGTGAGGCGCGAACCGGTTTCGTAGATGGCCTGCGTATAGGCGTTGGCCTGCAGCGCCCGCTCGCGCGTCTTGGCGGCATGGAAGTAGCCGATGATTTCGGTGAGCAGGCGCAGATGCAGGGCGAAGGCCGGGTTCACCGGCGCGTCGGTGTAGAAGGTCACCTCCACCCCCAGGTGGGAAAACGCCACCGCGTGCCGACTGACGCTGCCGAACTCGCCGCGCGTGTGCGGGGTATGCCAGGTGACACCGGTGGACCAGGGCAGATGCGTGAAGCCCGCCATGGCCGCGCGCAGGAAGAGATCCGGGTCGGCCTCCCGCTCCGCCGCGTCGGAAAGCTCCTTCAGCCATTGCTCCAGGGGCAGGCCGAGCGACAGCACATAGCTGGAAAACATGTGGCGCAGGCCGGGCATCTCGCCGCGCGGCTGCCACAGCCAGGCGACGATCAACAGGGAGAGCAGCAGGGCGCCGACGCTGATCGCCACCCCTTGCGCGTAGCTGGTGTGGGTCAACTGCATGGCGGTATAGCCGCCCAGGGCGAGCACGCCGATGACCAGCACGAACAGCAGGGTATAGAGCAGGTCCAGCACGCCGGCCCTCTGCTCGTAACGGGGCGGCGGCAGCAAGGCCAGAGAGAGGGGAAGCAACAGCAGGCCGTCGCGCAGCAGGGAGGGCTGGCCGCCGTGCGGCAAGGGCAGACCGAAGCCCTGCGGCAGCATCCAGGTGAACAGCAGCAACAGCAGGTAGAGCGCGCCCAGCCAGAGGCCCAGGCGCTCGCGCAGGGACTTCACCCCCACCGCCACCCCGCCCAGCAGCCCCGCCAGCAACACCGCCCAGAGGACGGAGGCCCAGATGTTGCCGAGGAAAGCCAGTCCCATACCCACGGCGAGAACCCCCAGCGCCCGCGGCCAGGGCAGATGCAGTTGGCCGCTGAAGAACGGCTGCCAGATCAGGAACAGGCCGTAGTGGGCCAATATCATGCCCTGGCCCCAGGCCTGGCCCTGGCCCCAGACCATGGCCGCGTGCAGGCAGATCAGCAGCAGGGCGAGGACGCGGTTGCCCTGGCCATGCCGGCGCAGATGGCCGCCGATGGCGGCGACCAGACCGCGCGGCGGCTGCGTCGAGGGAGGGGCGAAAGAGCCCGCGTTCGGTTCGGACATGCTCCGGATATCGGCCAGAAAAAGCCTAAATTGAACCTTGCCTGCATGGCGCCTCGGTTACACTTCCACCCGCTCGCCAATTCGGCAAGTATGTCGGCATTCCGTCACCCGCGACCATGTCCCTGCGCGCATCCGTCCGCCCATCCCGTGTCCGACCCGGCCCGTTTGTAGCTTGTCATCCTCGCATGAGCGAAGCAACACGCGGTTTCACCCTGATCGAACTCGCCATCGTGCTGGTGGTGATCGGCCTGCTGCTGGGCGGCATCCTCAAGGGTCAGGAACTCATCGAGAGCGCGCGGGCGCGCAACCTGATCTCCCAGCTCGACAGCATCCGCGCCGCCTATTACGCCTTCCAGGACAAATACCAGGCGCAGCCGGGCGACTACCCCGGCGCCCTGGCCCAGGCCAATCTGCCCGGCATGGCCAACGCCTCGGTGGGCGGCAACGGCGACGGCGTCATCCGCGACACGCCGCTGGCTAGGGAAAGCCTTCTGGTCTGGGTACACCTGTCGCGCGCCAACCTGATTTCCGGCAATTACCAGGCCAGCGGCAGCCAGCCCGACGCGCGCGGCGAGTGGCCGCGCAACCCCTACGGCGCCGCCCTGCACATGCAGTATGACGCGCAGTTCGCCGGTTCCGGCGGCTCGCCCCGCCTCAATCTGAAGACCGGCAACCGGGTCCCGGCGCGCATCCTGGCCGAGATCGACCGCAAGATCGACGACGGCCGCGCCAATTCCGGCCAGTTCCGTTTCAGCGCCCATGACGGCGGCGGCGGCGCGCCCATCGAGGCGCGCTGCTACGATCCCCGCAGCGGACTCTGGGGCGCGGCCGAGAACGAGGCGAATTGCGGCGCCAGCATGCTTTTCTGACCCCGCCTAA
>JBBIPL010000047.1:0-17440 GCA_037442845.1 Hydrogenophilales bacterium
ACCAGATGGACGCTGTTGTCCGGGATGAAATCCAGTCCTCGCCCATCCCGGCGCCACAGCTCATGGCTGGTGGGAATGCCGGGCAAGGTCGCCTCGATATCCCGGACCAGAATGGCATCCTTGGCGATGCGGGGGATGGCGGTCTGGTCGTGTTCGAGCCCGCGCAGGCTGGCGGGGAGCCAGTCTGCGAGATCGGGGTGGAGGAGGCGATCGGGTTTGTTCATGGGGGTGGATTGTCATGGCCGGGAAATGTGGACCTGTACCTTATTACGCTGGCGCCCGCCTTCTCCACGAAGAACGGGCAGTTCACCGGGCCGCCGGCCGGCCGCACCAGTTCCTCGCTGAAGTCGGCGTAGGTGCGTTGCAGGCTGTGGCGGGCGGCATCGTCCTCATAGCGCCGGCAATCAGCGCTCAGGGGGCAGCGGGAGGGCATGCAGTAGGTGATGCGTTCGTTCATTGGCTTATAGCTCGGCTTCAATCCCAGGCCAGGGCGCCGCCGGTCTGGTACTCGGTGACGCGGGTCTCGAAGAAGTTTTTCTCCTTCTTCAGGTCGATCATCTCGGCCATCCAGGGGAAGGGGTTGCTGGCGCCGGGGAAGAGTTCGTCCAGGCCGATCTGGGTGGCGCGGCGGTTGGCGATGAAGCGCAGGTATTCCTTGAACATGGGCGCGTTGAGGCCCAGCACGCCGCGCGGCATGGTGTCCTCGGCGTACTGGTATTCCAGCTCCACGGCCTTCTGGAACATGGCCTTGAGCTCGGCCTTGAACTCGGGGGTCCAGAGGTAGGGCTCCTCCAGCTTGATCTGGTTGATCATGTCGATGCCGAAATTGCAGTGCATGGACTCGTCGCGCAGGATGTACTGGTACTGCTCGGCGGCGCCGGTCATCTTGTTCTGGCGGCCCATGGCCAGGATCTGCACGAAGCCGACATAGAAGAACAGGCCTTCCATGATGCAGGCGAAGGCGATGAGGCTCTTCAGGAAGGTCTGGTCGGCTTCGGGGGCGCCGGTCTTGAACTTGGGATCGGAGAGCACGTCGATGAAGGGCAGCAGGAATTCGTCCTTGGCCTTGATGCTGTCGACCTCGTGGTAGGCGTTGAAGATTTCGCCTTCGTCGAGGCCCAGGCTTTCCACGATGTACTGGTAGGCGTGGGTGTGGATGGCCTCCTCGAAGGCCTGGCGCAGCAGGTATTGGCGGCACTCGGGGGCGGTGATCTGGCGGTAGGTGCCGAGCACGATGTTGTTGGCGGCCAGGGAGTCGGCGGTGACGAAGAAGCCCAGGTTGCGCTTGACGATGAGGCGCTCGTCTTCGGACAGGCCGTTGGGGTCTTTCCAGGTGGCGATGTCGCGGTTCATGTTCACTTCCTGCGGCATCCAGTGGTTGGCGCATGCGGCGATGTACTTTTCCCAGGCCCATTTGTACTTGAAGGGCACCAGCTGGTTGACGTCGGTCTTGGCGTTGATGATGAGCTTGTCCTCGACGCGGACGCGGCGGCGGGCGATGTCAAGGTCGGCGGCGGGCCTATTCGACTCACGTGGAATTCCCCCTGGCTCCTTTATCCCCGTACGGGGGCCTATTCCAGGCACAGGAGCGGGGGCAGTCCAGGCCGGGGCTCGCTCGGGCTGGCGGGGTTGCAGGCGAGGCATGGCGGGCAGGCCCATGGGGGGCATGGCGGGGCGGGCGGCGGGGATGTCGTCTTCGAAGTTCAGCATGGCGGGCTCCTTCTGGGGGCGGCTCGGGTCAGTAGGTGATGCGGGGCGGGATGGATGATTTCGATGGCTTCCAGGCTGGCGGCCAGGGTGACGCCATTGTCCCAAAAGGCGCCATGGCCGCGACCCCTTCCGGGACATCGCGGCAGGTGTTCACCGCAGCGGCGGCCAGCGCCAGTCCGGGCAGGCTGAAGAGGCTGGAAACCTCGGCGGCCGGGTCGCGAGGGGTCATGGCCGGCGCCTTACTGGCAAGCCTCGCATTCCTCGAAGCCGGGATCGCCGGGGCGCAGGGTGCAGGCGCGGCCGACGATCTCCGGCTCCGGCAGGGCGGGCGTGGCGACATAGCCGCCCTGCCCGGCGCCGCCCGCCGCCCCCAGGCCGGAGGCGGCCATGCCGCCACCGCTGGAGACGGCGTTGAGCTCGCCGCCCCGGCCGGTGGATTTCTCGGCGGCGGTGGCGCCCATGGAGCGCAGGTAGTAGGTGGTCTTCAGGCCGCGAATCCATGCCAGCTTGTAGGTCTCGTCCAGCTTCTTGCCGGAAGCGCCGTGGAAGTAGAGGTTGAGGCTCTGCGCCTGGTCGATCCACTTCTGACGGCGGGCGCCGGCTTCGATCAGCCACACCGGATCGACTTCGAAGGCGGTGGCGTAGAGGGCGCGCAGTTCGGCCGGGATGCGGTCGATCTTGGCCAGGCTGCCGTCGAAATACTTGATGTCGCCCACCATGACCTCGTCCCACAGGTTCAGGGCCTTGAGGTCGCGCACCAGGTACTGGTTGACCACGGTGAACTCGCCGGACAGGTTGGATTTGACGAACAGGTTCTGGTAGGTGGGCTCGATGCTGGCGGAGACGCCGACGATGTTGGCGATGGTGGCGGTGGGGGCGATGGCCAGGCAGTTGGAGTTGCGCATGCCCACGCTCATGATCCGCTGCCGCAGCGCGGCCCAGTCCAGACGCTCGGTCAGGTCGGCTTCCAGGTAACCGCCGCGCTCCTCGGCCAGCAGCTTCAGCGAGTCCTGCGGCAGGATGCCGCGGCTCCACAGCGAGCCGTTGAAGCTGGAATAGCGGCCGCGTTCCTCGGCCAGTTCGGTCGAGGCCCAGTAGGCGAAGTAGGCGACGGCTTCCTGGACGCGGTCGGCGAATTCGACGGCTTCGGCGCTGGCGTAGGGGATGCGCAGGATGTGCAGGGCGTCCTGGAAGGCCATGGCGCCCAGGCCGACGGGACGGTGCTTGAGGTTGGAGTTGCGCGCCTTGCCGACGTTGTAGAAGTTGATGTCGATGACGTTGTCCAGCATGCGCATGGCGGTGCGGATGGTCTGCCTCAGCTTGTCGTGGTCGAGGCCGCCGTCCTTCAGGTGGTTGGCCAGATTCACCGAGCCCAGGTTGCACACGGCGATCTCTTGGTCGTTGGTGTGCAGGGTGATCTCGGTGCACAGGTTGGAGCTGTGCACCACGCCGACGTGCTGGTTGGTGTAGCGCACGTTGCAGGCATCCTTGAAGGTGATCCAGGGATGCCCGGTCTCGAACAGCATGGACAGCATCTTGCGCCACAGGCCGACGGCGGAAACCTTCTTGAATACCTTGATCTCGCCCCGCGCGGCCTTCTCCTCGTAGCGGGTGTAGGCGACTTCAAACGCCTTGCCGTAGAGGTCGTGCAGGTCCGGGCAGTCGGACGGGGAGAACAGGGTCCACTCGGCGTTGTCCATCACCCGCTTCATGAACAGGTCAGGCACCCAGTTGGCGGTGTTCATGTCGTGGGTGCGGCGGCGGTCGTCGCCGGTGTTCTTGCGCAGTTCGAGGAATTCCTCGATGTCCAGGTGCCAGGTTTCCAGGAAGGCGCACACCGCGCCCTTGCGCTTGCCGCCCTGGTTCACCGCCACGGCGGTGTCGTTGGCCACTTTCAGGAAGGGCACGACGCCCTGCGACTTGCCGTTGGTGCCCTTGATGTAGGCGCCCAGGCTGCGCACCCGCGTCCAGTCGTTGCCCAGACCGCCGGCATACTTCTGCAACAGGGCGTTCTCCTTGATGCCCTGGTAGATGCCGTCGAGGTCGTCGGGGATGGTGGTGAGGTAGCAGGAGGAGAGCTGGCTATGGCGGGTGCCGGCGTTGAACAGGGTGGGCGTGCTGCTCATGTAGTCGAACTTCGACAGCACTTCGTAGAACTCGATGGCACGGGCTTCCCGGTCGATCTCGTTGAGGCTCAAACCCATGGCGACGCGCATGAAGAAGGCCTGCGGCAGCTCGATGCGGCGCTCGTCGATGTGCAGGAAGTAGCGGTCGTACAGGGTTTGCAGGCCCAGATACTGGAATTGCAGATCGCGCTTGGCGTCGAGCACGGCGGCGAGACGATCCAGGTCGAAGTGCAGCAGGCGCTCGTCCAGCAGTTCTGCCTCGATGCCCCGCTTGATATAGGCGGGGAAGTAGTCGGCATAGCGGGCGGCCATGTCGGCCTGGTCCACTTCCTCGCCCAGCACCTCGCGGCGGATGGAATGCATGAGCAGGCGGGAGGTGACGTAGGTGTAGTCCGGCTCCTTCTCGATGAGGGAGCGGGCGGACAGGATGAGGGACTTGCGCACCTCGTCCATGGGCACGCCGTCATAGATGTCGCGCAGGGTGGCCTGCAGGATGGCCTGCGGATGGGTCTCCGGCAGGCCCTCGCAGGCGGCGGCGACGATGGCGGCGAGGTGGTCGAGGTTGAGGGGCAGGCGCTCGCCGTTCTCGGTGCAGAACAGGGCGTGCATTTGCGTACCCTCCTGGGCCTGCTGGCGCTTCTGCTTGGCCCGCTCCTCGTTGCGCTTCTCGCGGTAGAGCACGTAGGCGCGCGCCACTTCGTGCTCGCCGGAGCGCATCAGGGCCAGTTCCACCTGATCCTGGATGTCCTCGATGTGGAAGGTGCCGCCTTCCGGCTGGCGCCGGATCAGGGCGTTCACCACGTTGCCGGTCAGGTTCTCCACCAGGTCGCGGATGCGGGCGCTGGCGGCGGCCTGGCCGCCGTTGACGGCGATAAAGGCCTTGGTCAGGGCGATGGAGATCTTGGACGGCTCGAAGGCCACCACGGCGCCGTTGCGGCGGATGATCTTGTGGCCGGCATAGGGCGAGGCGGCGGGGGTTTCGTCGAGGGACAGGGGAGGGATCGGGGCGAGGCCGGAAGCGGGCTGGAAATCGGCGGCGGATTGCATCGGAGCGTCTCCTTCGGTGTGGCGCCGGTCGCGGCCCGGCAGCCGTTGGTGTATTAGAAAGCACTAAATATAGTGTCTTGCTGCTTTGTAGGCACTAATTCTAGTGTCCGACTCCACATCGTCAACACTTTTTTTATGCACAATTTGTCCACCGCCTTATCGACAAAGCCGGCGCGCTCGACCCCCCCGATTTCATTCCCCTTTTCCGACTTATCCACAACGTTCACAGAGCGCCACGGAGTATCATTGCGGACATTTTTTTGCACCGCGCAGCGCCCCGCCCCCCATGCGCAATACCGCCGTCCTGCTCATCGCCTGCCCCGACAAGAAGGGCCTGGTGGCCGCCATCGCCAACTTCCTGCTCAAGCACAACGCCAACATCCTGCACGCCGACCAGCACCAGGACAGCGAGGCCGGCCTGTTCCTGATGCGCGTGGAATGGGCGCTGGCAGGCTTCGACCTGGGCCTGCACAAGTTCGACCAGGCCTTTTGCCCCATCGCCGCCGAACACCGCATGGACTGGCGCCTGTCCCTGTCCAGCGTGAAGCCGCGCATGGCCATCTTCGTTTCCAAGTTCGACCACTGCCTGGCCGACCTGCTCTACCGTCACCACGCCGGCGAGCTCTACTGCGACATTCCGCTGATCCTTAGCAACCACCCGGACACCCACTGGCTGGCGGAGACCTACAAAATCCCTTTCCAGCACATCCAGGTGAGCAAGGACAACAAACCGGAGGCGGAAGCCCAGCAGCGCGCCCTGCTCGAAGCCCACCACGTGGATTTCATCGTCCTGGCCCGCTACATGCAGGTGCTTTCCCCGGATTTCATCGCCCACTACCCCAACCGCATCATCAACATCCACCACTCCTTCCTGCCCGCCTTCCACGGCGCCAAGCCCTACCAGCGCGCCTTCGAGCGGGGCGTGAAGCTGATCGGCGCGACCAGCCATTACGTCACGGAAGTGCTGGACGACGGCCCCATCATCGAGCAGGACGTGACCCGCATCAGCCACCGCGACGACCTCGAAAACCTGGTGCAGAAGGGCGCCGACCTGGAGAAGGTGGTGCTGTCGCGGGCGGTGAAGTGGCACATCGACAACCGCATCCTGGTATACGGCAACAAGACGGTGGTGTTCGACTGAGCGTCATCGAAAGTTCAAGACGACGCGAAATAATCCGATAACAGGAAAAATCCCGGAGCGCCCATGAAAACCATCCTCATCACCGGCGGCGCCGGCTACATCGGCTCGCACGCCTGCGTCGAATTCCTGCAGGCCGGCTACGACGTCGTCGTGCTCGACAACCTGTGCAACAGCAGCCCGGAATCCCTGCGCCGGGTGCGCGAGTTGACCGGCCTGGACTTCCCCTTCGTCGAAGGCGACATCCGCGACCGCGCCCTGCTCGACAGGCTCTTTTGCGACCACGACATCGACGCGGTGATTCATTTCGCCGGTCTGAAGGCGGTGGGGGAGTCGGTGGAGAAGCCCCTGCTCTATTACGGCAACAACATCGCCGGCAGCGTCACCCTGTTCGATGCCATGCAGGCGGCGGGCGTGAAAACCATCGTCTTCAGCTCCTCCGCCACGGTCTACGGCGATCCGGCCAGCGTGCCCATCCGCGAGGATTTCCCGGTGGGCGGCACCACCAACCCCTACGGCGCCAGCAAGCTGTTCATCGAAAGGATCCTGCAGGACGTGGCCATCGCCGATTCGGCCTGGTCCATCGCCCTGCTGCGCTACTTCAACCCGGTGGGCGCCCACAGGAGCGGCCGCATCGGCGAGGACCCGCGCGGCATCCCCAACAACCTGATGCCCTACATCTCCCAGGTGGCGGTGGGCCGGCGCGAACACCTGAACGTGTTCGGCGACGATTACCCGACCCCGGACGGCACCGGCGTGCGCGACTACATCCACGTGGTGGACCTGGCGCAGGGCCACGTCAAGGCGGTGGAGAAACTGGCGGAAGGTCCCGGCGTGCGCATCTGGAACCTGGGCGCCGGACGCGGCTACAGCGTGGTGGAAATGGTCAAGGCCTTCGCACAGGCCAGCGGCCGGCCGGTGCCCTACCGTTTCGCGCCGCGCCGCGCCGGCGACATCGCCCAATGCTGGGCCGACCCCGCCAAGGCCGAGCGCGAACTGGGCTGGAAGGCTCGCTTCGGCCTGGAGGACATGTGCGCCGACACCTGGCGCTGGCAATCCATGAACCCCAACGGATATGAAAGGAACGTAGCATGATTCTGGTCACTGGCGGCGCCGGCTTCATCGGCGCCAATTTCGTTCTCGACTGGCTGCGCCTGAACGACGAGCCCATCCTCAACCTGGACAAGCTCACCTACGCCGGCAACCTGGAGAACCTGGCCAGCCTGCAAGGCGACCCCCGCCATGTCTTCGTGCAAGGCGACATCGGCGACCGCGCCCTGGTGGGCCGGCTGCTGGCCGAGCAGCGGCCGCGCGCCATCGTCAACTTCGCCGCCGAGTCGCACGTGGACCGCTCCATCCACGGCCCGGAGGACTTCATCCAGACCAACATCGTCGGCGCCTTCCACCTGCTGGAAGAAGCCCGCGGCTACTGGATGAGCCTGTCCGATGCGGACAAGGCCGGCTTCCGCTTCCTGCACGTCTCCACCGACGAGGTGTACGGCTCCCTGGGCCCGGACGACGCGCCCTTCACCGAAAAGACGCCGTTCGCCCCGAACAGCCCCTACTCCGCCAGCAAGGCTTCGTCCGACCATCTGGTGCGCGCCTACCACCACACCTACGGCCTGCCCACGCTGACCACCAACTGCTCGAACAACTACGGCCCCTACCAGTTCCCGGAGAAGCTGATCCCGCTGATGATCCTCAACGCGACCAAGGGCAAGCCGCTGCCGATCTACGGCGACGGCATGAACGTGCGCGACTGGCTGTACGTGACGGACCACTGCTCCGCCATCCGCGCGGTGCTGGATCAGGGCCGCCCGGGCGAGACCTACAACGTGGGCGGCTGGAACGAGATGCCCAATCTGGTCATTGTCAAAACCCTCTGCGCCTTGCTGGATGAGATGCTGCCCACCTCACCCCTTACGCCTCACGCCTCACGCCTCACCTTCGTCAAGGACCGCCCCGGCCACGACCGCCGCTACGCCATCGACGCCAGCAAGATCCACCGCGAACTGGGCTGGAAGCCCGCCGAAACGTTCGAGACCGGCATCCGCAAGACGGTGCGGTGGTATCTGGACAACATGCAATGGGTCGAGAACGTCGCCAGCGGCGCCTATCGCAAGTGGCTGGACACCAACTACACGACGAGGTGATGAGCATGCGCAAGGGAATCATATTGGCCGGCGGCTCCGGCACCCGCCTCTACCCGGCCACCCTGGCGGTGTCGAAGCAACTGCTGCCGATCTACGACAAGCCCATGATCTACCACCCGCTCACCACCCTCATGCTGGCGGGCATCCGCGACATCCTGATCATCTCGACGCCGCAGGACACGCCGCGCTTCGCGCAGTTGCTGGGCGATGGCGGGCAGTGGGGCATCCATCTCGAGTACGCCGTGCAGCCCAGCCCGGACGGATTGGCGCAGGCCTTCATCATCGGCGCCGAGTTCGTCGGCGATCACCCCAGCGCCCTGGTGCTGGGCGACAACATCTTCTACGGCCACGCGATGGCCCGGGATTTGCAGGCCGCCAGCGCCCAGGAAGCGGGCGCCACGGTGTTCGCCTACCGGGTGCACGATCCGGAGCGCTACGGCGTGGTGGAGTTCGACGCCCAGGGCCGCGCCATCAGCCTCGAGGAAAAACCGAAGCAGCCCAAATCCAACTACGCCGTCACCGGCCTGTACTTCTACGACCCGCGGGTGGTGGAAGTGGCGAAAAACCTGCAGCCCTCGCCGCGCGGCGAACTGGAAATCACCGACGTCAACCGGCGCTATCTGGAGTGGGGCGATCTCAACGTCTCCATCATGGGCCGCGGCCATGCCTGGCTCGACACCGGCACCCACGAATCGCTGCTGGAGGCCGGCCTGTTCATCGAGACCATCGAGAGACGCCAGGGCCTGAAGATCGCCTGCCCGGAAGAGATCGCCTACCGCCAGGGTTACATCGACGCCGAACAGGTGGCGCGGCTGGCCGAGCCGCTGAAGAAGAACGCCTACGGCCAGTACCTGCTGGCCATGCTCACCGAACGGGTGTTTTGATGAACTGCATCGAAACCGCCCTGCCCGGCGTGCTGCTCATCGAACCCAAGGTGTTCGGCGATGCCCGCGGCTTCTTCCTGGAAAGCTGGAACCGGCAGACCTTCGCCGGCCTGGGCCTGGACCTGGACTTCGTGCAGGACAACCACTCGCGCTCGGCGCAGGGTGTACTGCGCGGCCTGCATTACCAGTTGCACGAGCCCCAGGGCAAGCTGGTGCGGGTGGTCAGCGGTGCGGTGTTCGACGTGGCGGTGGACCTGCGCAAGTCCTCGCCGCACTTCGGCAAATGGGTGGGCTTCGAGCTCTCCGCCGAGAACCGGCGCATGATGTGGATTCCCCCCGGCTTCGCCCACGGCTTCCTGGTGCTGTCGGAAGCCGCAGACTTCCTCTACAAGACCACGGCCCAGTACGCGCCGCAGTGGGACCGGGGGGTGCGCTGGAACGACCCGGACATCGGCGTGCAATGGCCGCTCGATGGCGAGCCGCAACTGTCCGCCAAAGACCAAGTTGCGCCCCTGCTGAAGGACGCCGAGGTGTACCCGTGAATCCCGCGCCTCGCATCCTGCTCACCGGCTGCAACGGCCAGGTGGGCTGGGAGCTGGCCCGCACCTTGTCCAGCCTGGGCGAGGTGGTGGCCACGGACAGCAAGACCCTGGACCTCGCCGACGCGGACGCCATCCGCCGCCTCATGGCCGAGCTGCGTCCCCGCGTCATCGTCAACCCGGCCGCCCACACCGCCGTGGACAAGGCGGAAAGCGAGCCGGAGCGGGCTTATGCCATCAACGCCGTCGCTCCGGGCATCCTGGCGGAGGAAGCGGAAAAGCTGGGCGCCCTGCTGGTGCACTACTCCACCGACTACGTCTTCGACGGCTCCGGCGAAACGCCCTGGCGCGAGGATGACGCCGCCGGCCCCCTCAACGTCTACGGCGCCAGCAAGCTGGCCGGCGAACAGGCCATCCGCGCGCACTGCCGACGCCACCTGATCTTCCGCACCTCCTGGGTCTACGGCCTGCGCGGCGCCAACTTCCTGCTGACCATGCGCCGGCTCATGCGCGAACGCCCGGAACTGAAGATCGTCGCCGACCAGATCGGCGCGCCGACCTGGTGCCGCCACCTGGCGGAAACCGCCGCGCAGGTCCTGGCCCAGGTCCAGTCCCCCTTGCGCGGGGCCGACAAGCCCGAACCCTGGGGCGTGTACCACATGACCAACGCCGGCGAGACTTCCTGGCACGGCTTCGCCGCCGCCATCCAGGCACTCGACGCGCCGGCCACGCCCGCCCGGCTGCTGCCCATCCCCAGCGGCGACTACCCGACGCCGGCGAAGCGCCCCCTCAATTCCCGCCTGGACAACGGCAAGCTGGAGCGGGCATTCGGCCTGCGCCTGCCCGAGTGGCGGGAAGCGCTGCGCTTGTGCCTGGACAAATGAACAAGCGCGCCTCCGGCCCGCCCCGTCGTCCCCGCAACCCGGTGGCGAAGGCGGTGCGCACGCCCGCCTTCAGGCAGCGGGTGGCGCCGGACAAGCGCTGGAAAACGAAGCTGGAGGACGTGGAGAAGACGGCGCGGGAAACGCCGCCCGAGGACGAGAAGCCGAAAGACTGAGCGGCCGCCGGGTTCAGCGCCCCAGCACCACTTCCAGCACGAACTTCACCCCGACATAGGCCAGCAACAGGCTCATGAAGCCGGCCAGGGTCCAGGAGATGGCGGTGCGCCCGCGCCAGCCGTAGATGCGCCGGCCCAGCAGCAGGGCGGCGAAGATCAGCCAGGCGGCCATGCCGAACACGGTCTTGTGGTTGAAGGGCAGAGCCTTGCCGAAGATCTCCTCGGCGAACAACACGCCGGTGAGCAGGGTCAGGGTGAGCAGGGCGAAACCGGCCTGGATCATGCGGAACAGCAGTTTCTCCAGGGTAAGCAACGGCGGCAGCCCGGCGACGATGGTGGGCGGCACCGCCTTGTGCAGGTGCCTTTCCGCCAGGGCGATGAGCATCGCGTGCAGGGCGGCGATGGTGAACAGGCTGTAGGCGGCGAAGGCCATGGCCAGGTGCACCTTGAACAGCGTCGAGGTGCTGTGCTGCACGGCCTGGGGCACGGGCGAGATCGCCTCGGCGGCCACCGCGACGCCGGCGAAGATCATGACGAAGGCCTGCAGGCCGCCCAGGTGATAGCGCCAGGCCGCCACCGCGTAGACCAGCACGGTGAGGGCGGCGACCGCGGACAGGGAGGTGGAAAAGCCGATGTGGATGCCGCCGCCGCCATGCACGCCGCCGTACAGCAGGTAGAGATGCAGGCCCAGCGGCAGCACGGGCAACAGGCGCGGCAGCCAGTCCGTGCGGCAACAACCCGGCCGGCCCGGCCAGTACCAGGCCGCCAGGGCGAAATAGCCGAGAATGCTGAGCAGGAAAAGCAGGGAGTCCGGCATAACGGGTCAGGACTGTTAGACTTGTGGCCGAAGTCTAGCGCATCCCGATTGATCCCCCTAACGAACATGACTTTGAGAAGACGCCCCGAAGCATGAATACCCTGAAGGGCATAAAAGTCATGCCCGTTTCCCTCACCCCCAGCCCCTCTCCCGCCTGCGGGAGAGGGGAGCTTCGAGAAGTCGCCGTGCGACTTTCACGTTAATCATGTTCGAGAATCTCAGCGATCGCCTTTCCAAAGTCGTCAAGAACCTGCGCGGCCAGGGCCGTCTGACCGAAACCAACATCCAAGACGCCCTGCGCGAAGTGCGCGTGGCCCTGCTGGAGGCCGACGTGGCCCTGCCGGTGGTGCGCGATTTCATCGCCAGGGTGAAGGAAAAGGCCATGGGCCAGGAGGTGCTGCAAAGCCTCACTCCCGGCCAGCAGCTCATCGGCGTGGTGCACAAGGAACTCACCGCCCTCATGGGCGAGCAGGCCGCGCCGCTCAACTTCGCCACCCAGCCGCCGGCGGTGTTCCTCATGTCCGGCCTGCAGGGCGCCGGCAAGACCACATCCACGGGCAAGCTCTGTCGCATCATCCGCGAGGCCGGCAAGAAGAAGATCCTGGTGGTGAGCTGCGACGTCTACCGTCCCGCCGCCATCGAGCAGTTGAAGACCGTGGCCGGCCAGGCCGGCGTCGATTTCTTCCCCTCCTCCGGCGAGCAGAAGCCGGCCGCCATCGCCGCCGCCGCCCTGGACCATGCCAGGAAGCATCTCTACGACGTGCTCATCGTCGACACCGCCGGCCGCCTGCACGTCGACGCGGCGATGATGGACGAGATCAAGGACCTGCACGCCCTGCTCAAGCCCATCGAGACCCTGTTCGTGGTGGACGCCATGCAGGGCCAGGACGCGGTCAACACCGCCAAGGCCTTCAACGACGCTCTGCCGCTTACCGGCGTCATTCTCACCAAGCTGGACGGCGACGCCCGCGGCGGCGCCGCCCTGTCGGTGCGGCACATCACCGGCAAGCCGATCAAGCTGGTGGGCGTCGGCGAAAAACTTTCCGGCATCGAGGTGTTCCACCCGGAGCGCATGGCCAGCCGCGTGCTGGGCATGGGCGACGTGCTCTCCCTGATCGAGGAGGCGCAGCGCTCGGTGGACCATGCCGAGGCCCTGAAGACGGTGCAAAAGCTAAAGAGCGGCAAGGGCTTCGACCTGGAGGACTTCAAGGCGCAGATGCAGCAGATGAAGAAACTCGGCGGCCTCTCCTCGCTGGTGGACAAGCTGCCCGGCGCCGGCAAGCTCGGCGCCGGCGAACTGGCGCAGGGCGAGAAACAGATGCAGCGCATCGAGGGCATCATCAATTCCATGACCCCCGAGGAAAGGCGCAAGCCGGAAATTCTCAAGGCCAGCCGCAAGCGCCGCATCGCCGCCGGCGCCGGCGTGCAGGTGCAGGACGTCAATCGCCTGCTGAATCAGTTCGAGCAGGCGCAGAAGATGATGAAGTCGATGGGCAAGGGCGGCCTGGCGAAAATGATGCGCGGCATGAAGGGCATGATGCCGGGGATGTGATTCGCCTCCCGGCGTCGCCGCATCACCGCTTCGGCCACGCGACGGACCGGTCCGGGGCTGAACCCGCGCGGAATCCGGAGGCGTTCCACCGAATCGTGAGGATGGAGTAGTTGCCGGAATGTCCGGGTCCCGCTACATTCCGCCCAGCCCGCTGGCAGCCCCCGTTATAACCCGAACTTGGAGAGACCATGCACAAGACCTTGTCCGCTCTGCTCACCGGCCTGTTCCTCACCCAGGCTCCCCTCACCGCCCACGCTTTCCTCGGCATCAAGCTTGGAGGCGGCGACGACAAGAACACGGTGTCGGGTTCCGCCGGCCCCGATGGCGCCAAGAACGCCCCGACCGCCCTGGAAAAGTGCGACAAGCCCTACGGTACCCTGGCCGTTTCCGAGCCGCAGGATTATGTGGGCCAGGCCCTCATGCAGTACGGTCTGCCCTCCCCCGTCGGCCTCATCCGCATGATGATCCAGCAGTCCAATTGTTTCGTGGTGGTGGAGCGCGGCCGCGCCATGCGGAATCTGATGCAGGAGCGGGATCTGGCCAAGAGCGGCGAATTGCGCAGCGGCTCCAACATGGGCGGTGGCCAAATGGTCACCGCCGACTACGTGCTGACCCCGGACGTGGCCTTCACCAACAAGGACGCGGGCGGCGTGGGGGCGGCCCTGGGCGGCCTGTTCGGCGTTGGCGGCGCCCTGTTGGCCGCGGGCTTGAAGTTCAAGGAGGCGCAGACCAGCATGCTGCTGGCCGATTCCCGCACCAGCCTGCAAGTCGCTTCCGCCACGGGCATGGCGAAATCGAGTGACTTCAGCCTCGGCGGCATCGGCTTCGGCGGCGGCGCCGTGGGCGCCCTCGGCGCCTACGAGAACACCGCCGAGGGCAAGGTGGTGGCATCCGGCTTCATGGATAACTGGAACAACATCGTGCGCGCCATCCGCGACAACCCGGACATGCAGCGCCAGCAAATCAGCCTCAAGGGTCCTTCGGGGAAACCTACCCAGGCGGGTGGCGGCTTTCAGAGCGGCGATGTCATCACCGGCAAGATCGGTGGTCTGAAGGTGTACGCGGAACCGAACAAGTCGGCCAAGGTGGTGGCCAATCTCAAGCGGGGGGATGAACTGGTGTTCACCGGCGACATCAAGAATGGCTTCCTCGCCGTGGAGGGCAATGACGCGTCGGGCTGGGTAGACCAGAACCTGGTGCGCAAGAACTGACCTCGTCCCCCCCCTATCCACAGGCCCCTCGGGGCCTTTTTTCTTTTCTTCCGCCTCCGCCTACCCGCTCCGCCCACGCAGCAGCGCCTCGAAGTCCTCCGCCGGCACCGGGCGACTGTAGAGATAGCCCTGGCAGGCATCGCAGCCCTGCTCCAGCAGATAAGCATGCTGCGCCGGCGTCTCCACACCCTCCGCCAGCACGCTCAGGCGCAGTTTGCGGGCCATGGCGATGATGGTGGACACCAGTTCGCCATCACCGTTGTCGGCGGAAATATCCCGCACGAAGCTCTGGTCGATCTTCAGCCGGTCCAGCGGGAAACGCTTGAGGTAGGCCAGCGAGGAATAGCCCGTGCCGAAGTCGTCGATGGCCAGAGCGAAGCCCAGTTGCTTCAGCTTGCGCAGGGTGGCTTCCGCCGCTTCGCCCTGATGCATCAGGGCGCCCTCGGTGAGTTCCAGTTCCAGGGCCGCGGCCGGCGTACCGGTCTCGGCGAGGATGCGTCGGACCACCTCGGCCAGATCCTGCTGCCGGAACTGCCGGGGCGAGATGTTCACCGCCAGGGTGATGGCCGGCAGCCCCGCCTGGCGCCAGCGCGTCCATTGCATGCAGGCCTGGCGCAGCACCCATTCGCCCAGAGGAACGATGAGGCCGGTTTCCTCGGCCAGCGGGATGAACTGGTTGGGCGGGATCAATCCGCGCAGGGGATGCCGCCAGCGTATCAGGGCCTCGGCGCCGATCACTTGCCCTCCCGGCAGGCCGAGCTGGGGCTGGTAGTGCAGCTCGAACTCCCCGCGCTCGAGGGCGCGGCGCAGGCTGGTCTCCATCTCCAGGCGCTGGTTGGCGTTGTCCGTCAGCGACTTTGTATAGAAGCCGAAGGTGTTGCGCCCCTGCTCCTTGGCCTGGTACATGGCCACATCGCTGTGCATGATGAGTTCACTGTCGCAGAGGCCGTCGTCGGGGTAGAGGCTGATGCCGATGCTGGCGCCGATGTAGACCTCATGTCCCTGGGGCAGGGCAAAGGGCTCAGCCAGCGCATCGAGCAGGCTGCGCGCCACCATGGCCGCGTCGCTGGGCTCGCGCAGGTGTTCCAGCAAAACCACGAACTCGTCCCCGCCCAGCCTGGCCAGCGTGTCCTCGGCGCGCAGCCTCTGCGCCAAGCGTTCGGCGACGGCGCGCAGCAGCTCGTCGCCGGTCTGGTGGCCGAGGCTGTCGTTGACGTTCTTGAAACGGTCCAGGTCCAGGAACAGCACCGCCAGCCTGGACTGCTGGCGCTGGGCCTGCTCGATGGCGTGCTTGAGGCGGGAGCGCAGCAGCAGGCGGTTGGGCAGATCGGTGAGGGGATCATAGTGGGCCAGGTGATCGAGCCGGGCCTCGGATTCCTTGATCTTGCCGATGTCGGCGAAGATGCCCACGTAGTGACTGACGCCGCCCTGCGAATCGCGCACCGCGCTGATGGACAGCAGTTCCGGGTATATCTCGCCCGACTTGCGCCGGTTCCAGATCTCGCCCTGCCAGTGTCCGGCGTCGGCCAGGGCGCGCCAGATCGCGGCATAGAAATCCGGAGCGTGGCGCCCGGAGCGCAACATCGCCGGGGTGCGGCCGACCGCTTCTTCTTCCTCGTAGCCGGTGACCCGCGTGAAGGCCTGGTTGACGGCCAGGATGCGGCCGCCCGGATCGGTGACCATGATGCCCTCGTGGGAGCTCTCGAACACCGTCGCCGCGAGCCGGGACTTGGCCTCGTTCCGCACCCGCTCGCCGATGTCGAAGAAGGTCACCACCGAGCCCACCACCCGGCCCTTGCGGCGCATGGGATAGGCCCAGTACTCGACCGGCACGCCGGCGCCGTCGGCGCGCCAGAACACATCGTGATCGACGTGGACCGGGCGCGCTTCCAGGAAGGAACTTCGGATCGGACAGTCCCGTTCCTCGTATGCCCGGCCGTCCGCATGGTGATGGTGGATGAGCGCGTGCATGTTCCTGCCCAGCAGTTCCTCGCTGCCGGCATACCCCAGCAGGCGCGCGCTTGCGGGATTCGCGAAGATGCAGCGACCCTCCGGATCGATGCCGTAGATCGCCTCGGCGGTGGATTCGAGCAACAGCCGCACCAGTTCTTCGCGTTCCTGCAGCGCGTGTTCGCGCCCCCCGATGGCCTGGGCCATGCCATCGAAGGCCTGGCCCAGATCGGCCAATTCATCACCGCCGGGCAGTTCGGCGCGCGCGTTCAGGTCTCCCGCCGCCAGCCGGTCGGCGGCGCGGCGAATGCGCTTGAGCTTGCGGATGACAAACAGCTGGGTGAGCAGGGCCACGGAGGCAAAGGCCGCCAGCATGAGCCCGAGGTTTTGCAGCATCTGCTTGCGCCACACGCGCATGACCCGTTCTTCCACTGTCGAGACCGGCACCTTGATGCTGATCAGGCCGCGCAGCTCGCCGGTCCGGTAGCCGAAAGCATCGGCATAGCGCTCGCGGACCACCCGCGGCGCGTCGGCCGGGTCGCCATGGCATTTCACGCAATGCGGCTCCATCCACAGCGGCGCGGAGTAATGGTAGTAGGCAACGCCGTCGGCGGCGGTGAAGGGCACGAAACGCTGCGTGCTTTGCGGTGACGCGCGGAAATAGGCCATCGCCTCCAGCTCGACGGCATCCGCCTGGTTGGCGGGATTGCGCGGCCGGTCGGAAACATTGTTGAAGCTGATGCCGTTACCCATCCACGCGCGGAAATTTTTCGATATCTTGGCCATGGCATGGGCCGGCAGGAGGGGCAGCGTCTGTTCGTTGAGCGGCACACCGCTTTCCAGGAAGACATGCTGATAGGTGAGCCGGGTGGCCACCAGCGCACCGTGCAGGATCCGCGCCTGCTCGCGCAGCTCGCTGAGGATGTTGGCGCGGCTTTCCCGGTAGTCGTTCCATGCGAACAACGCGAACAGCGCCAGAAACGCGGCGCCCATGCCGAGCCAGAGTTTGTTGCGTAGGTTCATTGCCCGTCCAGGCCGTAGGTACACGCTTATCGGCAGGCAGCGGGCGGATCTTGAACGGCGATGTGGTCCCCGCCGGCATGGGGACGTTGACCCCCTCTCCACTTGAAAACCCGGACTGCGGACGACCATCGGCGGGGGGAAAGTTCAGGCCGCCACGACCTCTACAACCGGCTTGGCGTACGATTTTTTTCCGTTTTCTGAGACGACCCCTGTTCGGTCGATGCGCCCAATTA
>JBBIPL010000048.1:0-17154 GCA_037442845.1 Hydrogenophilales bacterium
CTAACACTATGAACAGACGTGACTTCATTTGGACTCTTCCCGGCCTCGGCGCCTCCATCTGGCTGAGCGGCTGCGCCACCGATCCGGTCACCGGCAAGAAGAGCATGGTGATGATGGGCAAGGAGCAGGAGATCGCCCTCGACAAGAAACATTCGCCGCACCAGTTCTCCGAGGACTATGGCGTCAGCCAGGACGCCGCCCTCAATCGCTACCTGGCGGATGTTGGCAACCGCATGGCGGGCCGCTCCCACCGGCCGGACATGCCCTACCGCTTCCAGGCCGTCAACGCCAACTACGTCAACGCCTACGCCTTTCCCGGCGGCAGCATCGCCGCCACCCGCGGCATCCTGCTGGAGGTGGAGAGCGAGGACGAACTGGCCGCCCTCATGGGCCACGAGATCGGTCACGTCAACGCGCGCCATTTCGCCGAGCGCCAGGCCCAGGGCACGCTGCTGGAGATCGTCGCCGCCACCGCCACCGTCGCCGCCGCGTCGAAAAAACCCCAGTACGGCGAATTGGCACAGCTCATCGGCAGCGTCGGCGGCGGCGCCCTGCTGGCCCACTACAGCCGCGAGAACGAGCGCGAAGCCGATGCCCTGGGGCTGGAATACATGAACAAGGCCGGCTACAACCCGGCGGGCATGGCCGACTTGATGGACATGCTCAACAGCCAGTCGAAGTCCAAACCGAACGCCCTGGAACTGATGTTCGCCACCCACCCCATGAGTTCCGAGCGGGCCGCGAATACGCGCCAGGCCCTGCAAACCACCTACAAGGATGTCGTCGGCAAACCGCGCCAGAAGGAGCGCTACATGGACCACACCGCGCGCGTGCGCGCCCTGCGGCCGGCCATCGCCGAGCAGCAGAAGGGCGAGGCCATGCTCAACCAGAAGAAATTCGAGACCGCCGAAGGGCATTTGCGCCAGGCCCTGGCCTTGGCCCCGGACGACTACCCCGGCCTGGTCCTGATGGCGAAGACGCAGATGGCCATGAAGAAACCGCAGGAAGCCCAGCCCTACCTGGCCCGCGCCAAGGCGATCTATCCCGCCGAGGCCCAGGCCAGCCAGCTCGCCGGTGTCAGCTACCTGCAACTCAGGCAGCCCGACCAGGCCCTGGCCGCCTTCCAGGAGTACGAGCGCCTGCTGCCGGGCAACCCCAACACCACCTTCCTCAAGGGCTTTTCCCTGGAGCAGATGCAGAACCGCCGCGGCGCCGCGGACGAGTATTACCGCTACCTGCAGATGACCCGCCAGGGCAACCAGGCCAAACACGCCTACAGCCGGCTGCAGGGCTGGGGAATGGTGAAGTAGCCTCGCTCGGAGGCCCTTGCCACGGCGTTGTAAAGCGAAGCTACGCCGTGGCCCAATGGGCCAGATTGAGTTGCAGGGAACGGTTGCCGTTCCACTCGTTCACCTCCAGCCGGTACACCGCCTGAATGCGCTCCGGCAGGGGGGCGTCCTGAAAGAAGCGCATCGCCTCGGCGCTGAAACCGGGGCCGGCCAGACGCAGTTTCAGGTGCTTCTCCCCGACCAGCCGCTGGCTTTGTACCGAGAACTCGCCCTGGAAGCAGGGGGTGGGAAAGCCCTGGCCCCAGACCGCATTGCGCAGGGCCTCGGCGTTTTCCAGGGTGAACTCCGCGGCGGCGAGTTCGCCGTCGGTTTCGATGGTGCGGGTCAGGTCGGCCTCGCTCAGGCTTTCCCGGGCGACGGCCTCGAAGGCGTGGGTGAAGGCGTCCAGGTGTTGCCGCCGCAAGGTGAGGCCGGCGGCGGCGGCGTGGCCGCCAAATTTCAGGATGACGCCGGGCAGGCGGCGGTCCACCCGATCCAGGGCGTCGCGCAGGTGTAGCCCCGGAATCGCCCGGCCTGAGCCGCGCAGCAGGCCTTCTCCGGCGTCGGCGAAGATGAGGGTGGGACGGTGGTGGCGTTCCTTCAGGCGGGAGGCGAGCAGGCCCACCACGCCCTGGTGCCAGGCCGGGTCGTAGAGCACCAGGCTGGCGCCGTCGGCGACTTCGATGCCATCCAGCAGGGCGATGGCCTGGTCCTGCATCTCGGCTTCGATGCCGCGCCGTTCGCGGTTGAGCTGGTCCAGCTCTCCGGCCAGGGCGAAGGCGCGGGCGCGATCGGCGGCTAGCAGGCATTCGATGCCCAGGCCCATGTCGGAGAGCCGTCCGGCGGCGTTGAGGCGGGGGCCGATGGCATAGCCCAGATCCTCGGAGCAGGCCCGTTCGGCGGATTTCCCGGCCACCGCGAACAAGGCCTGGATGCCGGGCCGGGCCTTGCCCTGGCGGATGCGGGCCAGGCCCTGGGCCACCAGCAGGCGGTTGTTGGCATCCAGCCGCACCACGTCGGCCACGGTGCCCAGGGCCACCAGGTCGAGCAGGTCGGCCAGGTTGGGTTCGGTGCGGGCGGCGAAGGCGCCGCGCCGGCGCAGCTCTGCGCGCAGGGCCATGAGCACGTAGAACATGACGCCGACGCCGGCCAGATGCTTGCTGGGAAAGGAACAGCCGGGCTGGTTGGGATTGACGATGAGGGCGTCCGGCAGGGTCTGGCCGGGCAGGTGGTGGTCGGTGACCAGGACTGCCATGCCCAGCCGCCGCGCCTCCTCCACGCCGGCATTCGCGGCGATGCCGTTGTCGACGGTGATGAGCAGGTCGGGTTTGCCCTCGGCGGCCAGACGGGCGATTTCCGGCGACAAGCCGTAGCCGTACTCGAAGCGGTTGGGTACCAGGTAGTCCACCCTGGCCCCCAGGGCGGACAGACCGGCCAGGGCGACGGCGCAGGCGGTGGCGCCATCGGCGTCGTAGTCGGCCACCACCCGCAGCTTTTCGCCGCCGGCGATGGCGTCCGCCAGACGGCAGGCGGCGGCCTCGGCATTCTTCAGGGTGGAGTAGGGCAGGAGTTCGCCAAGCCGGTATTTCAGCGCATCCGCCGCGTCGATGCCGCGCGCAGCAAAGAGCCGCGCCAGCAAAGGCGGCAGGCCGGCCAGGCGGAGGCTCTCGCAGGCGGCTTGCGGGTAGGGACGGACGGCCAGATTCAGCATCTTCAAATATTCGCAGTCTCTGTTTTGTGCGGGCAATGTCGCTGGCTATTATGCCGGCCATGGCCCATTACCTCCCCGTTTCCCGTGTCGCCCGCCTGGTCGGGCAGTCCCGCTCGGCGATCCAGCGCATGATCCACGACGGCGAACTGTCCACCTTCGACGGCATGGTCGACATGAATGAACTGCTGCGCGTCTTTCCCGGCGTGCAATGGGAGGACGACGGCGAATACAAGCGGGTGGAGGAGATCAAGGCCAAGGCCTTCGGCAAGCGGGTGTTCGAACGCACCCTGCCGGACAAGGCGGTGCTGGCGGAGCGGCTGTTCGAGCTGGGCAAGGAATTCGCCGCCGCGAAAAGCCTGCTGCTGCATTACGACGAGGTGTTCCGCTTCCTCGGCGACAAGCTCGACGACGTGACGGAAACGGGGGGCGCGGCGACCGTGGATGCCGTGGCCGCACTCAAACAATGGCTCAAGCGCGAGCTCGAAGCGGCCCCCAGCGAGGCCGAACGGGCCGAGGCGCTGCTCGCCCAGGAAAGCGTGATGCGCATCATGTCCGTGCAAGTGACCGTGCAACCCTCCGGCCACGAGTTCTTCGTGGAAGGCAACGACACCCTGCTGGAGGCCGCCCTGCGCGCCGGCATTCCCCTCGATTACGGCTGCAGCAACGGCAATTGCGGGGAGTGCAAGGCCAGGCTGCTGTCCGGCCAGGTCAAGAAGGTGCATCCGCACGACTTCGTCCTCAAGGATGTCGAAAAGGAGAACGGCGCCCTCCTGCTTTGCTCCTACACGCCCATCACCGATGTGGTGCTGGAGGCCCATGTGGCCGGCGCCGCTGACATCCCGGAACAGGAAATCCCCACCAAGGTGAAGGCGGTGGAACGGCTCAACGACCAGCTCGCCGCCCTGCATCTGACGGCGCCGCGCAGCAAGCGCCTGCGTTTCCTGGCGGGCCAGCGCGTCACCCTGTCGGCGGACGGCGCCGAGGGGGAGTACTACGTCGCCAGCTGCCCCTGCGAGGACCGCCACATCGAAGTGCACGTGCGCCGCGACAACCGGGGGTTTTCCCGCAAGGTGTTCGACGGCCTGCGCAAGGAGGACGGCGTCAGCCTGCTGGGGCCGCGCGGCCAGTTCGTCATGAAGCTGGATTCACGCCGGTCGCTGATCTTCGTCGCCTGGGAGGAGGGCTTCGCCCCCATCAAGAGCCTCGTGCAGCACGCCATGTCCCTGGAAACCGCTGATTCCATGCATCTCTACTGGGTGGCCGGCAAAACCGGGCATTACCAGGACAACCTGTGCCGGGCCTGGGCCGACGCCCTTGACAACTTCACCTATCAGGCTCTCTCCATCGAGCCAGGGGCGGCGATGGTGGCGGAAGGCATCCTCGCCCATCATCCGGATCTCTCCCACATCGACATCTATGCCGCCGGCCCGGCCGCCTTCCTCAAGGCACTGGAGGCCGGCGCCCTGGCCAGGGGGCTGTCACCCCTGGGCTGGCACGGGGAAATCGTCTTGTAGATCGGCGCGCGATTCCTCGGATAAGGATGAGGAACTCTGTGCATCTTCCTGTTTTATCTGTATTTAACGTGAAATAACTTTCGAAAAATGGCACATTACGCCTATCCATCAATTGCTTACCTTGTGGATAACCGTGAAACAAACGCGTGAAACATTTCATCCTCAGGGGTGTCGCACAGTGCCATGAAAGTTAGCCGGCCTGATGCCGCCGCCGGGCCAGCAGCCATCCCATGACGCCCAGGCCGGCCAGCAGCAGGGCAAAGGTTCCCGGTTCGGGCACGGCGCCGGCGGGCAGGGCGGAGACGCGCAAGTTCACGCCCGGCAGCGACTCGATGTTCCAGTCGCTCACAGGCTGTCCGTTGGCGTCCAGCACCGCGCTGACGCCACCCCATCTCAGCGTGTGCGCGAAGTCCGATTCCGCGTAGTGACTTATCCCTACCTGCGCGTTGTAACCGGGCTGCACTTTGGATTCGGCACCTGTCCACATTTGCAAATAGAAGTCATTCCAGCTACCGAAATCGAAGGGGATGTGCAGGGTCCAGGTGCGAATGGGGTTGTTGCTGTCGGTCACCGTGTCGAAGTAGACGCCGCCGCCCGGAGTCGACTTAACGACATGGTCGATAGCCCAACATCCCGCGGTCGTGTGATAACTGCAACCGCTCGCGTTGAGCCCGGTGGCCCAGAAATACATGTAGGCGGCACCTTCGGCTTGTGCCCAGTTGGTCTGGTCGAGGATGGCCGGGCCAAGCTCCACCGAGCCGCTGACATGCAGGGGTACGACCAGTGTCCCCTGACCGGTGGCGGCGCCGCTCTGCACCCGGAACGGGGTCCGCACGTCGGCCGCGGCATACGCTTGGCCAAAGGCCCAATTGCTCGTCGGCGAGTACGCGGGGTGGTGGGCGTAGCTGCGGCTGTAGAGGCTGATGGTGGTGGCGGTCACGCTTCCTCCCGCCCAGGCTTGGTCCGTCCTACCCCCGGTAGTGTCCAGCCAGGAAACGCTGTGGCTCACATCGTACGGAACGTGTTCAACCCAGAACCTGTGCTGGGGATCGTGATTATTGTTATAGATGCCGCCGGCAAACAAATTCAAGGATTTCTGGCCCGCCGGGATCGGCGACGCATGGACTGAGGCTGCCCCGGTGACGAGGGCCAGAGCGGACAACATGGCGGTCAGGCCGCAAGCGGAAATGTGGCGGCTGGGCCGGGATGGCGTGCTTGTCTTCATCATTACCCTCCAATGAATGGGTGTGCTTCACGTCGCAGCTTGCGAGCCTGATGGGCTGGGTGGACAAGACGAGAGCCCGAGCTTGGCGAGCGCACTTTAAGCCAACCGGAATGACACGCCCGTGACCGGCGATGTCGAAAATTCTTACACCTGTTCCAGTTGCGCTTCCAGATGCTGGCGCAGGGGGGCGGGAATGGCCTGCCGCAGCACGGCGCGCAGAATGCCGTGGGCCGGCCTGCCGCCGCGCAGCACGCCTTGGGATTCCAGGTGCGCCCAGGGCTCCATGAGGCCGGCGGCGGGGCGTTCCAGCACGCGGGCGGCGGTGGCAATGTCCAGCTCCCGGCGGGACAAGGCCGCGAGCCGGGCCAGCAGCAAGGCATCCGGCGCCAGCCCTTCCAGGCGCCTGAGGATCAGGGCTCTCGCGCCCTCCGGCACGGGCAGGCTGTGCGCAAGCCGGTCGGCGGGCCACGGGTCGTCCCCCGCTTCCGCGTGCAGCACCTTGAGCGTTTCCAACATGAACCTGGGGTTGCCGCCGCTGTGTTCGTGCAGGCTCGGCGCCCAGTCGCGCCAGGCCTCATGGATGCCGGCGAGCAATTCGGCGACTTCCTCGACATCCAGGGGGTCGAGCAGGATGAGCTCGCCGAAGCCCCGGTCCAGCACCCAGGCCATGGCCTCGCGCCCTGCCGCGGCGAAGGACTCGGGCCGCAGGAGCATCAGGGTCTGCATGCCTTCGGCACGGCCCCAATGCCGGGCATAGACGAAATGCCCGGCCATCAGGCTGGGCAGGTCGACCAGGTGGAGATCGTCCACCACCACCCGACGCATGCCGGCGTGGACGGCCAGGTCGTTGGCTTCGGCCAGGGCCAGGTGGAAGCGCAGGCGATCGTTGTCGTCCGCCGGCGGTCCCCCGGCATCGCCCAGTTCGGGCAGGATGCGCGCCGCTTCCCGCCGCACCCACTCGGGATAGCTCAGATGCGGAAAGGCGCGCATCACCTCGCGGAAGGTGCGGCTGTAGGTGGCATAGGGGGATTCGGCATCCTCCGGAAAACCCTCGAACAGGAAACAGCGCCCCTTGTCGGCGATGAATTCCTGCATCAACCGGGTCTTGCCGATGCCCGCCTCGCCGGCGACGAAGATTGCCCGGCCCTGGGCCCAGGCCGCTTCCATGCGTTCCAGGTGTTGGCGGCGGCCGCTGAAACGGGGCGGATGCATCAGTTGAAAGGGAGGACGTTTCTTCCGCGGCACAGGTGTCGGCGGCCGCGTGGCCACGGCGCCGGTCTCGATCTCCTTGATCAAGGCGCGGGTCTCGGCGCCCGGACGGATGCACAGTTCCTCCCATAGCAGCCGGCGGCAGCGCTCATAGGCTTCCATGGCGGCGGCCTGGTCGCCCATCAGGGCATGGAGGCATATCAGGCGCCTATGCGCGGTTTCGCTGAGCGGATCGCTGTCCACCAGGCGCCGCGCGAAACCCAGGGCGGCGCGACGCTGGCCCGACGCCTCGGCCTGGTGGGCCAGCGTGGCCAGCGCCTCCCGGCGCAGCCGGTCCAGGGACTCGCGCTGGTTTTCCAGCCAGCGGCCGAAATCGGGGCAATCATCGAATTCCCAGCCGGCCAGCAGCTCTCCGCGTGCGTCCGCCACGGCCATGAGCTCGCCCCGGCCCCAGGCCTGCTGGATGTCGAGAACATCCACGCCCACCTCCCCGCGCAGGCGCAGGACTTCTTTTCCATCCACCGGCGTGAGGGGGACGGCGGCCTTCAGGCGGCTCAGCTTCTGGGCCAGATTGTTGCGCGCCGCCGATTCCTCGGTTTCCGGCCAGAGCAAAGAGGCCAGGCGGCCGCGGGGGGTCTCCCCGGCCAGGGCCAGATAGGCCAGCAGAGCCGCCGCCTTGCGATCCAGGCGAACCGGGGTGCCGGTGTCGAGCTGGAGGGCTGGGGCGTGGAGCAGGGTGAGGCGCATCAGGGCGAACGCCCGCAGCCATGCCGACGGCAACGATGCCGCATGTGCTGATCGATCTTCGCGGCCAGCCGGCGGAATCCATTCATGCTCCTTGCCGCCTTTACTCGAAGAGTGTGGCGACCTTCGCCAGCACTTCATCCATGAGCGGCGCTGGCAGCGTGTCCACCTTGCGAGCATGGCGCGCGGTCAGATCAATCACGCGCGGTTGGTCACAGCGCACGACGCCGGTCGTCTTGATGCCGGTTACGGGCACGGCAAAGCCAAGGCGACGCGCGAACTCACCGCCGTTGGTGATGGGCAGGATCACCGGCAATTTGGTGGCGTCGTTGAACTCGGCGGGCGACACGACCAGAACGGGACGACTACCACTTTGCTCATGCCCGGCGGTCGGATCGAGCGACACAAGATAGATGTCGCCTCGCTTCATAGCAACTCGCCACCCGCGGCCGGCGCATCGACCCATTCGCGTTCCTCGGTCGGTTGGGGCTGCGAATAGTCCGACGCGGCCAGCAACTCCGCGAGCGTGTAGCGTGGCCGAGGACTGGGATTGACCACCAAGCAGCCGTGATCAACAGCGAGGCCGACTGTCGCACCGGCTTGCAGGTGCAGTTGGTCAAGGAACGCAGGCGGCACGGCCAACATGATTGAGCCGCCGACCTTGCGAAGATTGGTTGTGTGCATGATGCACCTCCAATGGAGTGAAGTTATATTTTAGTATAATCACTGTTGTCTTGACGTGCAAGACATGTATGTCGCCAAACTTATAGGCCGTTTCCTGGCGTTGGTCAGGCCGAAGTGCTGAAAAAATGGACAGCAGCGCGTGGGGGGTGGTGTGGGCAGGTGGTTTATGAAACATTCGGGATCGGTGCGCGATTCCTCGGATAAGGGTGAGGAACTCTGCGCATCTTCCTGTTCTATCTGTATTTATCCACGGTTTTCAGCGGTTTGAGCGCGCTCATGGACAGGCCTGATTTTTTCTATACCCCGATAAACAGGGCTTGTTTCGCGGTTGATTGTGCGTCGCAATAGGCGTTAAATGTTGCGCCATTGTGAAGCCCCGGAGCGATCGGGTGCGTCGCACGCGAGGATCAGACATGAACCGGCAGATGCACCGCAAACGACCGTTTTTCCTCAATTTGCTCGCCATCCGCTTGCCCATCGGCGGCGTGGTGTCGATTCTGCACCGCGTCAGCGGCGCCGCCCTTTCCCTGCTGGTTCCCATCCTGCTTTACCTGCTCTGGCGTTCCCTGCGCTCGCCGGCGGACTACGCCGCGGTGGCGGGGTTTTTCTCCGACGGCTTCGGCTGGCTCGTCGGTATCGGCCTGCTGTGGGCGCTGCTGCACCATTTCCTTGCCGGTCTACGCCATCTGGGCCTGGACTTCGGTCTGGGGGAGGGTAGGGATCTCGCCCGTCAGACCGCCTGGCTCAGCCTCGCCTTGGCCATCGCCCTGACTGGCTTGATCGCTCTGTCGACCCTGTCCGGAGGCGGCGCATGAGACACGTCGGCGGCGCCCATCGCGGCCTCGACATGTGGCTGCTGCAGCGCGCCAGCGCGTTGTACATGGCGGGTTTTCTGGTCGTCTTCCTGGTGCTGCTGCTCGCCGCCGGCCCCATGGGCTACGAGACCTGGCGCGGACTGTTCGCGCCCATGTACATGAAGGTGGGCGGGCTGCTTTTCGTCACCGCCCTGCTGGCGCATGCCTGGATCGGCCTGCGCGAGATTTTCATCGACTACGTGCATGGCCTGGTGTTGCGCCTGGGTCTGTACCTGGCTTTCGCCATCCTGTACCTGGGTTGCCTGGTCTGGAGCGTGGACATCCTGTGGAGCGTGAAGTGACTCAAACCCGGATTCCGAAACGTACGTTTGATGCCGTGATTGTCGGCGGCGGGGGCGCCGGCCTGCGCGCCGCCCTGCAACTGTCGCAGGCCAACCTGAAGGTGGCCCTGCTGTCCAAGGTCTTTCCCACCCGTTCGCATACCGTGTCCGCCCAGGGCGGCATCACCGCCGCGCTCGCCAACGTCTCCGAGGACAACTGGCACTGGCACATGTACGACACGGTGAAGGGCTCCGATTACCTGGGCGACCAGGATGCCATCGAGTTCATGTGTCGCAACGCCCTGTCGGCCGTGTACGAACTGGAGCACATGGGCCTGCCGTTCTCCCGCCTGGACAACGGCAAGATCTACCAGCGCCCGTTCGGCGGCCAGTCCAAGAACTACGGCGGCGAACAGGCCATCCGCACCTGCGCCGCCGCCGACCGCACCGGCCATGCCCTGCTGCATACCCTCTACCAGCGCAACATCGCCGCCCGCACCCAGTTCTTCGATGAGTTCTTCGCCCTCGACCTGATCCGCGACGACGAAGGCTATGTGCTCGGCGTGGTGGCCATGGAGATCGAAACCGGCGCGGCCATCTTCTTCGAAGCCCGCGCGACGCTGCTGGCCACCGGCGGCGCCTGCCGCATCTTCCGCCATTCCACCAACGCCCACATCAACACCGGCGACGGTCTCGGCATGGTGTTGCGCGCCGGCCTGCCGTTGGAAGACATGGAGTTCTGGCAATTCCATCCCACCGGCATTCCCGAGGTCGGCAGCCTGATCACCGAGGGCGTGCGCGGCGAGGGCGGCATCCTCTACAACAAGGAGGGCGAGGCCTTCATGCCCCGCTATGCGCCCAACGCCAAGGACCTGGCCTCGCGCGACGTGGTGGCGCGCGCCATCGCCCAGGAAATTCGCGCCGGGCGCGGCTGCGGCGAGCACGGCGACTACGTGCACCTGGACATCCGCAAACTCGGCGCGGAAAAGATCAAGGCCCGGCTGCCGGGCATCCGCGAGCTATCCATGCGGTTCGCCGGCGTCGATCCCATCGACGCGCCCATTCCGGTGACGCCCACGGCGCACTACATGATGGGCGGCATTCCCACCAACCTGCACGGCCAGGTGGTTTCGCCGGTGCGCACCGGTCCCGAGGAGGCGGTACCCGGCCTCTACGCCGTCGGCGAGTGCGCCTGCGTCTCGGTGCATGGCGCCAACCGCCTGGGCGGCAATTCCCTGCTCGACCTGGTGGTGTTCGGCCGCGCCGCCGGCCAGCATGTCATCGAGTACCTGCGCGAGAATCCTTTCCCGCGCGGCCTGTCCCAGGAAAGGCTGAACCTCGCCCTGCACCGTCTGGCCCGCTGGGAAAAGCCCAAGGGCGCGGAAACCGTGGCCGGCCTGCGCGGGGAAATGCAGAAGATCATGCAGGACCACTGCGGCGTCTACCGTACCGAGGCGCTGCTCAAGGAAGGCCTGGAACTTCTGGACAAGGTGCAGGCCCGCCTGCCGGACGCGGCGCTGGCGGACCGCAGCCGGATGTTCAACACCGCCCGTCTGGAAGCCCTGGAACTGGAAAACCTCCTGCTCATCGCCCGCGCCACCCTGGTGTCCGCCCTGGCGCGCACGGAAAGTCGCGGCGCCCACACGCGGGAAGACCATCCCCAGCGGGACGACGACCACTGGCTGCGCCACACGCTCTATTTCAGGCAGAACGACCAGCTCGACTACAAGCCGGTGCGGCTCAAGCCCCTGACCGTCGAGACCTTCCAGCCGAAGGAAAGGACGTATTGATGGCCATGGCAATAGAGGAAGCCCGATGAAATTCCGCATCTACCGCTACGACCCCGAACTCGGCGCGGCGCCGCGCATGCAGGATTACGAGCTCGATTTCGATGCCAAGGGCAAGAAGGTGCTGGACGCCCTCATCGCCATCAAGGACAGCCTGGACGAGAGCCTGTCCTTCCGCCGTTCCTGCCGGGAGGGCGTGTGCGGCTCCGACGGCGTCAACGTCAACGGCAGCAACGTGCTGGCCTGCATCACCGACCTCGAAGGTCTCAAGGAACCCATCACCATCCGGCCGCTGCCGCGGCTCGGCGTGATTCGCGACCTGATCGTCGACATGGCCCAGTTCTACCAGCATTACAAGGCGGTCAAGCCCTACCTCGTCAACCTCGACCCGGAACCGGAGAACGAGCGCCTGCAAAGCCCCGAGGAGCGGGGCGAACTGGACGGCCTTTGGGAATGCATCCTGTGCGGCTGCTGCACCACTTCCTGCCCGTCGTTCTGGTGGAACCCGGACAAGTTCCTCGGTCCGGCCGCGCTGTTGCAGGGCTACCGCTTCATCGCCGACAGCCGCGACCAGGCCACCGATGAGCGCCTCGACTTCCTGGAAGATCCCTACCGCCTGTTCCGCTGCCACGGCATCATGAACTGCGTGGAAGTCTGTCCCAAGGGCTTGAACCCCGCCGAGGCCATCGGCAAAATCAAGTCGCTCCTCGTGAAACGGGCGCTATAGCCCCGCCGGCTCCGTGCCGCATCCACAGCTTCCCAGTCCTGGCCGCCTGCGCTGGCTTTGCCGGCGCGGCATGCTCGAACTGGATGCGTGGCTGACCCTGTTCCTCGACACCCGCCATGGCGAACTTTCCGTGCAGCAGCAGGCGGCCTTCGCGCGACTCCTCGAACAGGACGACATGATGCTGTTCGACTGGTTCACCGGGGAGCAGGCGCCGCCCGACGAGTTTCTCGACGTGGTGGCATTGATCCGATCAACCCGATATCCGAAACCATGAACAAGCCCAATGCCACCCTGAAAATCGGCGAGCACGCCATCGACCTGCCCAGCATGGGCGGCACCCTCGGGCCGGATGTGATCGATACCCGCGCCCTGGGCAACCAGGGCTACTTCACCTACGACCCGGGCTTCCTCTCCACGGCGAGCTGTTCCTCCAGCATTACCTTTATCGATGGCGACCAGGGACTGCTTTATTACCGGGGCTATCCCATCGAGCAACTGGCCGAGCGTTCGGATTTCCTGGAGATCGCCTACCTGCTCTGGCACGGCGAACTGCCCACCGCCGAGCAGAAGAAGGAGTTCGACTTCATTGTCAGCCGCCACACCATGCTGCATGACCAGATGCAGTCGCTGTACAAGGGTTTCCGCCGCGATGCCCATCCCATGGCGGTGATGGTCTCCATCATCGGCGCCATGGCGGCCTTCTACCCGGAAAGCAGCGACGTGGCCGACGCCAAGCAGCGGGAGATTTCCATGTTCCGCCTGCTCGCCAAGGTGCCCACGGTGGCGGCCTGGTCCTACAAGTACAACAAGGGTGAGCCTTTCGTATACCCGCAGAACGACCTGGGCTACACCGAGAACTTCCTGTACATGCTGCATGCCACGCCCTGCGAGCGCTATGAACCCAGCCCCGTGCTGTCGCGCGCCCTGGACCGCATCTTCATCCTGCACGCGGACCACGAGCAGAACGCCTCCACCTCCACCGTGCGCATCGCCGGCTCCAGCTACGCCAATCCCTTCGCCTGCATCGCCGCCGGTACCGCCTGCCTGTGGGGCCCCCTGCACGGCGGCGCCAACGAGGCGGTGCTGAAGATGCTGGCGGACATCGGCGACGTCTCCCGCATCGGCGAATACATCAACAAGGCCAAGGACAAGTCCTCCGGCTTCAAGCTCATGGGCTTCGGCCACCGCGTCTACAAGCACATGGACCCGCGCGCCGCGATCATGCGCCAGACCTGCCACGAGGTGCTGGACGAACTCGGCCTGCACGACGACCCGATGTTCAGGATCGCCCTCAAGCTGGAGCAGATCGCCCTGGAGGACGAGTACTTCGTCCAGAAGAAGCTGTATCCCAACGTGGATTTCTATTCGGGCATCGTGCTGCGCGCCCTGGGCATTCCTACCTCCATGTTCACCGCCATCTTCGCCCTGGCCCGCACCGCCGGCTGGATCGCCCAGTGGAACGAGATGGTGGCCTCTCCCGGCCACAAGATCGCCCGGCCCAGGCAGCTTTACACCGGACCGCGGCGGCGGGAGTTCGTGCCCATCGCGCTCAGGGGGGCATGACCGGCGTCAATTTCCGAGTGAATTACTCGTAAATTGATCTTGCAGCGCAGCAATCCACGCGCGAGCTTGAACCAGCGTGATTTACAAGGGGCAGACATGCAGCGCGATTCACTACCCGCCACCGCCTTGTTTTCCGGCAGCGCCGACTACCTCGCGGCCCTGGAGGCGGAAAAACCGGAGTGGCTGCCGGCTCCGGCGCCGGTCCGCTTCGAGAAGAAGGAAGCGGTCACGGTCTCCGACCTGCCCTTGCTGAAATGCGAGGCCACGCAGGTGGGCGTGCTGCAACTCATCAACGCCTACCGCTTCCACGGTTTCCGCGCCGCCAACCTGGATCCCCTGAACCGGCTGCCGCCGCCCCATATTCCCGAGCTCGATCCCGGCAACCACGGCCTGACCCCCGCCGACCTGGACGCCGAGTTTGAAACCGGTTCCCTGGCCGGTCCCCAGCGGGACACCCTGAGGAACATCATCGCCCGGGTGAAGACCGCCTATTGCGGCACCCTGTCCGCCGAGTACATGCATCTGACGGACACCCAGCAGAAGCGCTGGCTGCAAAAACGCTTGGAGAGCGAGGATCTCGCGCCCAGGTTCGACGACGCACTGCGCCGCTGGCTGCTGACCCAGCTCACCGCTGCCGAGACCCTGGAGAAGACCCTGCACACCCGCTTCGTCGGGCAGAAGCGGTTCTCTCTGGAAGGCGGCGAATCCCTGATTCCCCTGCTCAACGATCTCATCGACCAGGCGGCCCGCGCCGGCATCCAGGAAATCGGCCTGGGCATGGCGCACCGGGGCCGCCTCAACGTGCTGCACAACGTGCTGGGTCGTTCGGTCATCGAGTTGTTCGAGCACGCCCACCACGACGAGGTGGAGGCGCACAAGACCGGCGACGTGAAGTACCACCAGGGTTTCGCCGCCGACCTGACCCCGCCGGGCGGTCCCATCCGCGTGGCATTGGCCTTCAACCCCTCCCATCTGGAGATCGTCAACCCGGTAGTGGAGGGCTGGGTGCGCGCCCAGCAGCAGCGCCGCGGCGACCGCGACGGCAGCCAGGTCATGCCCATCCTCATCCACGGCGACGCGGCCTTCGCCGGCCAGGGCGTGGTCATGGAAACCCTGAACATGGCGGCGACGCGCGGTTTCAAAACCGGCGGCAGCATCCACGTCGTCATCAACAACCAGATCGGCTTCACCACTTCCGATCCGCGCGATTCGCGCTCCAGCCTGTACTGCACCGATGTCATGAAGATGGTGGAAGGCCCGGTCCTGCACGTGAACGGGGACGATCCGGAGGCGGTGATCCGCGCCGCCCGCATCGCCATCGAGTACCGCATGTTCTGGAAGCGGGACATCGCCATCGACCTCATCTGCTACCGCCGCCTGGGCCACAACGAGCAGGACGAACCCATGGCCACCCAGCCGCTGATGTACCGGCGCATCCATGCCCTGCCCAGTACCCGCGCGCTGTACGCGGAAAAACTGGTGAGGCAGGGCGTGGTCGAGGAAGGCGGCGCCGATGTCCTCATCCAGGACTACAAGAAATGTCTGGATACGCCGGCGTGCCGTCAGGCTGGGGGCGGCAAGAGCGAATTCGCCGCGGACTGGAACCTCTACAAGTACACCCATTGGCGCGTCGCTACCCGCACCGCCATCCCCATGCACCGGCTGCAGGCCCTGGCCAAGCGACTGGTGGACGTACCGGCCAGCTTCACCCTGCATCCGCGGGTGAAGAAAATCATCGACGACCGCCGGCGGATGGGGGAGGGCGCCCTGCCCCTGGACTGGGGCATGGCGGAAAGTCTGGCCTATGCCAGCCTGCTCGCCGACGGCACGCCGGTGCGTCTGTCCGGCCAGGACTCCGGCCGCGGCACCTTCTTCCACCGCCATGCCGTGCTGCACGACCAGAACCGGGAGAAGTGGGATTCCGGCGCCTACATTCCGCTGCAACATCTGATTCCCGGCCAGGCCAACTTCCTGGTGATCGATTCCCTGCTGTCGGAGGAGGCGGTACTGGCATTCGAATATGGCTACGCCGGCTCGGCGCCCGACCAACTGGTGATCTGGGAAGCCCAGTTCGGCGACTTCGTCAACGGCGCCCAGGTGGTCATCGACCAGTTCATCGCCTCCGGCGAGACCAAGTGGGACCGCCTGAACGGCCTGACCCTGTTCCTGCCGCATGGCTACGAAGGGCAGGGGCCCGAGCACTCTTCCGGGCGCATCGAGCGCTTCCTGCAACTCACCGCACACGACAATATCCAGATCGCCCAGCCCAGCACGCCGGCACAGATCTTCCATCTGCTGCGGCGTCAGGTGGTGCGGCCTTACCGGCGGCCTTTGATCGTGTTCACGCCGAAGAGCCTGCTGCGGCATGCCGATGCGACTTCGGCCTTGCAGGAACTCGCCCAGGGCGCTTTCCAGCCGATCCTGGATGACCCGGACGCGCCGGATCCGGCCAAGGTTAGTCGCCTCGTATTCTGCAGTGGCCGGGTTTATTACGATTTGGCGAAAGCGCGCAGGGACAAGCAGTTGTCGCATATCGCACTGATTCGGGTGGAACAGCTTTACCCGGTGGCAGACCTGGAATTGCAGGCATTACTTGCGCGTTATGCAAAAGCCGCAAAGATCGTCTGGGCTCAGGATGAGCCCAGAAATCAGGGCCCCTGGCGTTTCATGGCGCATCATCTGGCGCGCTTTTGCAAGACTCCCCTGATTTATGCCGGTCGACCGGAATCTTCAGCGCCCGCAACGGGTATCGCTAGCCTGCACAAGAAACAGTTGGAAGAGATCCTGGCAATCGCATTGGACTGATCCGGCAGCGAATAAAAAAGCCCCGTCACGCGGGGCTTTTTTATTGCACGAGCGGCATTCAGATTCTGCAGGAATCCAGGCTGCCGCCCTGTTTCTCCAAATCCACGACCCAACCCGGGCGACGGCCGCGGCCGGACCAGGTCTTGCCACTGGCGGGATCGCGATACTTGGCATTGCCGCCACGGGCACGGCCCTTGCCGCTCTTGCCACCCAGGTCCTCCAGGGTAATGCCGTATTCCGCCATCATGCGCTTGATTTCGCTGATGGTGGCGGACATTTCCTGCTTGCGGGCTTCCTTCGCTTTCAGTTTCAGCTCTTCGATTTGTGAAAGGATTTCCTGATATGAAGCCATACGTGTTCTCCAATGAATGTCAGTGCCCAAACGCACGCCGAATCATAATGACGAGCAGTGAAATTATGCAAGGCCGCATTGCAGGGCAATCCTGTTAAGAAAACCCTGAGCAACCCGTCACCCCGGCGCAGGCCGAGGTCCAGGACGCAATCCTCTCAACTTAGCGTTTTCGCCCCCCATTCCGCCGACTCTCTGTGGTAAAATATGTTTCGTAACTAATTGATATTGAAGGTTATTCACCATGACGACCTCAATGCCAGAGTGTTGTTGTTTAATTTATTGACTATCTCCATTCCGACGAGATCCTCGCGCAATCCCGCCTCAAGGCCAACGCCTTTCTGCGCCAGCGCGTTCTGACTTTCCCCGTGCT
>JBBIPL010000049.1:0-15701 GCA_037442845.1 Hydrogenophilales bacterium
TTCGTGCTGCACAAACCCGTGCGGCCGGAGCGCATCACCAGGAGACTGAAATGATGCCTGCCGTGATCAACGTGGTTGCCGCGGAAATCGTCGGAGACCTCCAGTTGCGCATTCGCTTCGACGATGGCGCCGAGCAGACCGTCGATTTCCGGCCCTTTCTGACCGCCTCTTTGCACCCGGATATCCGCGCCTGGGCGTCTCGGGAACGTTTCTCCCAGTTCCGCGTCGAGCATGGGGAACTGCTCTGGGGCGACTATGAGTTGTGCTTCCCGGTCATGGATTTGTACCGCAACCGCATCCTCCACGACCAGGTGATGGAAGCGGTCGCGTGAAGGGCGCATATCCAGTCGCCGGGCAGGTCCGATCCGGGAATGGCTGAAGGTCCGCTTCCCGAGCAGGATAAGGTGGCGAAGATGGCTTTCGCCATCCTTGCCGCCTGTGTCCTCACCGCCTGCTCGCAGCCGGTCAACAGCCCCTATCCCGCCGCCGAGGCCGGCAAGTCCGTGCTCTATTCCGCCTTCGGCGAGCGTCCCAAGCATCTGGACCCGGCGCGCTCCTACAGCGAGAACGAGTACGTATTCCTCGGCAACATCTACGAACCGCCGCTGCAATATCACTACCTGAAGCGACCCTATGTGCTGGAGCCGCAGACCGCCGCCGTCATGCCGACGGTGCGCTATTTCGACGCGGCCGGGCGCGAGCTGCCGGCGGACGCGGACAGCGCGGCGATCGCCCTCTCCGAGTATGAGATCCGCATCAAGCCGGGCATCCGCTATCAGCCGCATCCCTGCTTCGCCCGCGATGCCGCCGGAAAGCCGCGCTACATCCCCATGCGGCCGGAGGAGCTGGCGGACATCGACCACTTCCAGGATTTCAGCGAAACCGGCAGCCGCGAGCTGACTGCCGACGATTACGTTTACCAGATCCGCCGGCTCGCCCATCCGCGCGTGCAGTCACCCATCCTGGGGCTGATGTCGGACTACATCGTGGGCTTGAAGGATCTGGCCAAGGCCCTCGCCGAGGCCGCCAAGGCGCAGTCCAAGGAGGACTACCTGGACATCAATGCCTTCGATTTCGAGGGCGCCTACGTGGTCGACCGCTACACCTATCGGGTGAGAATCAAGGGCAAATATCCCCAGTTCGTCTACTGGCTGGCGATGCCCTTCTTCGCGCCGGTGCCGGAGGAGGCGGAGCGTTTCTACCGCCAGCCCGGTATGGCGGCGAAGAATTTCAGCCTGGACTGGCAGCCGGTGGGCACCGGCGCTTACTACCTGGCCGAGAACGAACCCAACCGCGTCATGCGTCTGCAACGCAACCCGCATTACCGCGAGGATTTCTATCCCGCCGAAGGCGCGCCCGGCGACCGCGAGGCCGGCCTGCTGGCAGACGCCGGCCAGCGCCTGCCGATGGTGGATACCGTCGTCTACTCCCTGGAAAAGGAGGACGTGCCCTACTGGAACAAATTCCTGCAAGGCTATTACGACGCCTCCGGCATCACCTCCGACAGTTTCGACCAGGCCATCCGCATGAACGCCGACGGCGAGCCGGACCTCACGCCGGACATGCGCGAACGCGGCATCCAGTTGGCCACCGCGGCGCGGCCCACCTTGAGCTACATGGGCTTCAACATGCTGGATCCGGTGGTCGGCGGCCTCTCCGAGCCCGCCCGCAAGTTGCGCCAGGCCCTGTCCATCGCCATCGACTACGAGGAGTTCATTTCCATCTTTCTCAACGGCCGCGGGCTGCTCGGGCAGGGACCGATCCCGCCGGGGATCTTTGGGCATAGGGAAGGGGTGGCGGGGATCAATCCAGTGGTATTCAGGGTGGATTGCGGGACCGGGGTTTCCCCCCCTTTAGCAAAGGGGGGCAGGGGGGGTTCAGCAACGACGGCAGTCGCGCAGGCGGCATTGAAATCCCCCCCAACCCCCCTTTATGAAAGGGGGGAGTCACGGGCGGCGGGCGACTGCGCCAAGTTCAAGCGGCGCCCGCTGGAGGAGGCGAAAAAACTCCTGGCCGAGGCCGGTTACCCCAACGGCCGCGACGCCAGGACCGGCCAGCACCTCACCCTGTATTTCGACACCGCCGCCAGCGGTCCCGAGGCGAAGAGCCGCATGGACTGGTTCCGCAAGCAGTTCGCCAAGCTGGACATCCAGCTGGTGGTGCGCGCCACCGACTACAACCGCTTCCAGGACAAGATGCGCAAGGGCAGCGCGCAGATTTTCGAATGGGGCTGGAACGCCGACTATCCCGATCCGGAGAATTTCCTGTTCCTGCTCTACGGGCCCCACAGGAAGGTAGGCACGGGTGGCGAGAACGCGGCCAATTACCAGAACCCGGAGTTCGACCGCCTGTTCGAGCGCATGAAGGACATGGACAACGGCCCTGAGCGGCAGGCGGTGATCGACCAGATGGTGCACATCGCCCGGGAGGACGCGCCCTGGATCTTCGCCTTCCATCCCAAGAGCTTCGGCCTGCGCCACGGCTGGGTGAAGAACGTCAAGCCCAACCTGATGAGCCACAACCTGCTCAAGTACCGGCGCGTGGATCCCGCCGCCCGCGCCGCCTACCAGGCGAAATGGAACCGTCCGGCGCTGTGGCCGCTGGCGGTGACGGCGGCGCTGCTGGCCGGCATGATCTGGCCGGCGGTGGCCGCCTACCGACGGCGGCAGAAGGCGACGGCCAATGCTTAACTACATCGTCCGCCGCCTGCTCTACGCCATCCCCATCCTGCTGGGGGTGAACCTGCTGACCTTCGCCCTGTTCTTCATGGTCAACACGCCGGAAGACATGGCGCGCATCCATCTGGGCGCCAAGCACGTCACCCCGGAGGCCATCGAAGGCTGGAAGCGCGAGCACGGTTACGACAAGCCCCTGTTCTTCAACGCCGCCGCGGAGGGCGCGGCGAAGGTCAGCGATACCCTGTTCGTGGAGAAGTCGCTGAAGCTGTTCGTGCTCGATTTCGGCCCTGCCGACGACGGCCGCGACATCGCCCGCGAGATCAAGACGCGCATGTGGCCGTCCCTGGCCATCGCCCTGCCGACCTTCCTGGTGGGGCTGCTCGCCTACATCAGTTTCGCCCTGCTGCTGGTGTTCTTCCGCGGCACCCGGCTGGACACCGCCGGGGTCATCCTGTGCGTCGCCCTGATGTCCATCTCCGGCCTGTTCTACGTCATCGCCGGCCAGTATCTCATGGGCAAGCTCTGGCACTGGTTCCCCATTTCCGGCTACCAGCCCGGCCTCGACGCCTGGAAGTTCCTGCTCATGCCGGTGCTGGTCAGCCTGGCGGCCGGCATCGGCGATTCGGCCCGCTTCTACCGCGCCCTGTTCATCGAGGAGATCGGCAAGGACTACGTGCGCACCGCCCGCGCCAAGGGGCTGTCGGAACTGCGCGTGCTATTCCGCCACGTGCTCGGCAACGCGATGATCCCCATCCTCACCGGCGTGGTGGTGGTGATCCCGCGCCTGTTCCTGGGCAGCCTCATCATCGAGTCCTTCTTCGGCATCCCCGGTCTCGGCAGCTACACCATCGACGCCATCCAGGCGCAGGACTTCGCCATCGTCCGTTCCATGGTGTTCCTCGGTTCGCTGCTGTACATCATCGGCCTGGTGCTGACGGACATTTCCTACACGCTGGTGGACCCGCGGGTGAGGCTGGAATGAACTTCAAGCCCGTCCTGCTCTGGTCCGACGCCCTCATCCTGCTGCTGCTGGCGGCGGCGGCGGCGGGCGTCTGGCTGCTGCGCCACAACGAGACCTTCCGCGCGCCCCTGCGCCAGGTCCTGGCCAGCCGCATGGGTTCCGCCACGGCGCTGATCCTGGCGGTCTATGTCGGCATCGGCCTCTTGGATTCCCTGCATTACGTCGAGCGCCTGCCGGACGAGCCGGGCAGGGAGGCGCAGTACAGCGGCGAGGTGAAGTCGGTGCTCGACAAGCTGCTGGCGCCGCTGCGGGAGAATGTCGAGAAGACCTATTCGGCGCCTTTCGCCACTCATCTCTACGCCAAGGAGACGATGATCGGGCCGGACGGCCGCGAACTGCGCGACTACCCGCGGCTGAAGCATGGCGGCGCGCATCTGGCGGATCCCGACACGGAGTTCTGGCCGGATGTGCTGAAGCGGGGCGGGCTGGGGGTGCTTGGCGGCATGGTTTGTTGGGTTTTGCTTGTCTTTTCACTTTGGCAGAGGGGGAGATCGCACGGCGCGCTTGCCTGGACCCTGCTTTGCATCCTCGTCGTCAGCGGCCTGCTCGTCGCCCTGGCTCCTCACTACCATGTGCTCGGCACCGACAAGGTGGGCCAGGACGTGCTCTATCTCTCCCTCAAATCCGTGCGCACCGGCCTGCTCATCGGCACCCTCACCACCCTGGTGGTGCTGCCGCTGGCCATCGGCCTGGGCATCGCCGCAGGCTATTTCGGCGGCTTTGTGGACGACGTCATCCAGTATCTCTACACCACCCTCAACTCCATCCCGGGCGTGCTGCTCATCGCCGCCGCGGTGCTGGTGGTGCAGGTGCAGATCGAGGCGCATCCGGAACTGTTCGACACCTCCGCCGCCCGCGCCGACATGCGCCTGCTCGCCTTGTGCGGCATTCTCGGCCTCACCGGCTGGACCGGCCTGGCCCGGCTGCTGCGCGCCGAGACCCTGAAGCTGCGCGAACTGGAGTTCGTGCAGGCGGCGCGCGCCTTCGGCGTGTCGCGGACGCGCATCCTCGCGCGCCACCTGCTGCCCAACGTCATGCACCTGGTGCTCATCACCGTGGTCATCGACTTTTCCGGCCTGGTGCTGGCGGAGGCGGTGCTGTCCTACGTCGGCGTCGGCGTCGATCCGGCCATGATCAGCTTCGGCAACATGATCAACGGCGCCCGCCTGGAACTGGCGCGGGAGCCGGTGGTGTGGTGGCAACTGGCGGCCGCCTTCCTGTTCATGTTCGTCCTGGTGCTGGCGGCCAACCTGTTCGCCGACCAGGTGCGCGATGCGCTGGACCCAAAAGCCAAGGGGCGAGCATGAAGGGTCTCAGCGTCGAAAATCTGAGAGTCGAAATCACCGGCACCGGCGATCGCCGTTTCGTGCCGGTAGACGGGGTGGACTTCACGGTCGGCGCCGACCAGTGCGTCGCCCTGCTGGGGGAATCGGGCTGCGGCAAGTCGATGACCGCGCTGGCCCTCATGCGCCTGTTGCCGGAAGGCGGACGGGTGACGGCCGGCGCGGTCAGCCTGCAAGGCGATGACCTCTTCGCTCTGGCCGAGTCGGCCATGGGCGGCGTGCGCGGCGGCCGCTTGGCCATGATTTTCCAGGAGCCGCAGACCAGCCTGAACCCGGTCATGAGCGTCGCCGAGCAGATCGGCGAAGCCCTCGCCGCGCATCGCGGCCTGGCCGGCGCGGCGGCCCGCGCCGAGGCCGGCCGCCTGCTGGAGGCGGTGGGCCTGTCGACGGAGCGGCTCGATGCCTATCCCTTCCAGCTCTCCGGCGGCCAGCGCCAGCGCGCGCTGATCGCCATGATGCTGGCGGGCGAGCCGGAGGTGCTGATCGCCGACGAACCCACCACCGCCCTCGACGTCACCGTGCAGGCGCAGATCCTCGATCTGTTGAAGGACCTGCGGTCGACGCGCGGCATGGGCCTGCTGCTCATCACCCACGATCTGGACGTGGCGCGTGAAATGACCCTGGGCACGAACGACCGGGTGGCGGTGATGTACGCCGGGCAGATCGTCGAATGGGCGCCCAGCGCCGGCCTGTATGCCGCGCCGCGCCATCCCTACACGCAAAAGCTGTTCGCCGTGCTGCCCCGCCCGGACCGGCGCGGCGAGCGCCTGGACAGCCTGCCGGGCAAGGTGCCGGCGCCCGACGCGGTGTTCGCCGGCTGCCGCTTCGCCGAGCGCTGCCCGGCAGTGTTCCAGCGCTGCCGGGTGGAAATCCCCGGTTTCCATGAAGTGGCGCCCGGTCACTTCGCGCGCTGCCACCTGGCCGATGCCGCCGCGAATCCCCCCCAGCCCCCTTTATCCCCGCACGGGGGCTTGCCCAAAGGGGGGGATGGACAAGGCAAGGGTGAGCAACCGGTTCTCGAAATCTCCGATCTCGCCGTCCACTTCCCCATCCGCAAGGGCCTGCTGAAACGCACCGTAGGCCACGTCAAGGCGGTGGACGGCGTCAGCCTTGCGCTGGCCGCCGGCGAGACCCTGGCTTTGGTGGGCGAGTCCGGTTGCGGCAAGACCACGCTGGCGCGGGCGGTGCTGCGCCTCATCGAGCCCAGTGCCGGCACGGTCAGCCTGTTCGGGGAATCCCTGGCCGGCCTGACGGGCGAGGCCTTGCGCCGCAAGCGGGCGCGGATGCAGATCGTTTTCCAGGATCCCTTCTCCTCGCTGAATCCGCGCATGCGGGTGGGCGACATTCTCGAGGAGGGCATGGCGGCCCTGCTGCCGGAGCTGGACCGCGGCGCCCGGGCTCGGCGCGCCATCGATCTGCTCGACCAGGTCGGCCTGCCCACCGACGCCGCCGGCCGCTACCCGCACGAGTTCTCCGGCGGCCAGCGTCAGCGCATCGCCATCGCCCGCGCCCTGGCGGTAAACCCGAAGCTGTTGATCCTCGACGAGCCCACCAGCGCCCTCGACGTCTCGGTGCAGGCGCAAATCCTCAACCTGCTCGCCGATTTACGCCGCGAGCACGGCCTGGCCTATCTGTTCATCAGCCACAACCTGTCGGTGGTCGGCTATCTGGCGGACCGGGTGGCGGTGATGCGGGAGGGCAGGATTCTGGAAAGCGGCAGCGCCGAGCGGATCTTCAACCGGCCCGAAAACGATTACACGCGGTTGCTGCTCGACTCGGCGCCCGGCCGGCGCTGAGCCGCGCCTGCCGAAACCGCCTGTCAGCTCGGCTGGGCAGGAATTTCCAGGGTGCTGCCGGGCATCAGCGGCTCGGCGTTTTCGTTCCAGCGGCGGATGTCGGCCACCTTCACGTTGTAACGCTTGGCCACCCGCGACAGGGTATCGCCCTTGCGCACGGTGTGGGTGCGCATGACCGGTCTGGCCGGAGTCCTGGTCTGTTGCGTCCTGAATGGGATGCTTTCCGCCGAGGCCACGCGACTCTCCGGCTTGCCGGCGGACGGCACCACCAGCGTCTGGGCGCTGGCCAACTTGCCGCCGTGCAGCTTGATGGGGTTATGTTCCTTCATCCAGTCCAGGGATACGCCGAAGCGCTGCGCGATGGAGCCGACACTTTCGCCGCGCCGCGCCTGATAGGTTTGCAGACGTTTGTCTTCTGCCTGGCGGCTGGCGTTGAACTGGAAGGTTTCCACCCGGTCGACGGGCAGCAGCAGGGTGCTCTGGCTGTCGGCGTAGATCACCCGGCGCTGGAAGGCCGGGTTGAGGGCGAGAAATTCGTCTAAGTTCATTTCCGCCAGTTTCGCCGCTTTCTGCGCGGTCATCGGGTGGTCCAGGGCGACCTGCATGAAATACGCCTCGTTGGCGATGGCTTGCAGGCTGATGCCGAAACGACCCGGATCCCGGATGACGTTGCGCACGGCCACCAGCTTGGGCACGTAATTGCGGGTCTCGTTGGGCAGGCGCAGGCTGGCGTAGTTCTTGCCGTGCCCGCGGCCGAGCGCGCGGGCGACGCAACCTTCGCCGCAGTTGTAGGCGGCCAGGGCCAGTTCCCAATCGCCGAACATGCGGTAGAGGGTCTGCAGGTAGTCGAGGGCGGCGCTGGTGGCTTTCAAAACGTCGCGGCGACCGTCGTACCAGGCGTTTTGCTCGAGTCCGTAGACGCGGCCGGTGGAGGGGATGAACTGCCAGATGCCGGAAGCCTTCATGGGGGAGAGCGCCTGCGGGTTGAAGGCCGACTCGATCATCGGCAGCAGGGCGATCTCCATGGGCATGCCGCGTTTTTCCACTTCCTCGACGATGTGGAACAGATACAGGCGGCTGCGCTGGATGGCGCGTTCCAGGTGGCGCGGATTCTTGCCATACCACTGCTCGTGGACGCGGGTGAGGCGGGGGTCGGATTCCGGCAAGCTGAAGCCGGCGCGGATACGCGCCCAGAGGTCGGCCTGGGAGTCTTCCCGGCCCTGGGCTTCGGACAGGGTGGCCAGCGAATAGCTGATCTTGAGTGCCGGAGCCATCCCGGTTGCGCGGGCGGGGCCACTCAGTGCAAGACAGGCCAAAACCAACAGACCTGCGCGGAAAAAAGAAGGGAAAGCGAACATACCGTCCTCGGCCGCGGGGCCGGTGGCCACACGCAACTTATTGATGCGGCGTCGATTTTATGCGTAACGCTGGGGAAGGGTCAAGTTTGGCGAGGGGCGCGCGGACGCCTTACGCCTCGTCCTTCCATGCGCGGATGACAGCGAAGGTCTCCACGCCCGCCGTGACGGGATATCCCGCATGCTGCGACGCAGCAACGCGGACGCTTGCCTCGCCGCAGCGCAGGAAGGGGTTGCTGTCGCGCTCCTGCGCCAGGCTGACCGGCAGGGTGGGGAGTCCGGCCTTGCGCAGCGCCAGGGCCTCGCGCCGACGTTTTCGCAGGGCCGCGTTGTCCGGCTCCACCTCCAGGGCGAAAGCGATGTTGGCCAGGGTGTACTCGTGCGCGCAGTACACCCGGGTGTCGCCGGGCAGGGCGGCCAAACCTTCGAGGGAGGCGTGCATCTGCGCCGGCGAGCCCTCGAACAGGCGGCCGCAGCCGCAGGAGAACAGGGTGTCGCCGCAGAACAGCCGGCCTTCGCCGACATAACAGACATGATCCAGGGTGTGGCCCGGCGTGGAGAGAACCGTCATGCGCGTGTTCAGGCCGGGCAGTTCGATGCTCTCGCCGTCGGCCACCGCGCGCGCCGGCGCGGCGCCGCGCGTCGGCCCGAATACCGGCGCGTCGTGGCGCGCGAGAAGGCCGGCGATGCCGCCGACATGATCGGCATGGTGGTGGGTGACCAGGATGGCGGCGAGATGAAGTGCGCGCGCGGACAGCCACGTTACAATCGGCGCGCTTTCACCGGGATCCACCAGCACGGCATGGTTGCCGTCATGGAGGGCCCAGACGTAGTTGTCCCGCAGGGTCGGGATGGCTTCCACTTCGATCATGGCTTGGGTGACCTGAGGTCCGTCGCGGACGATCATTATGCAGGGTTGGTACGAAAGTGATCTCGGACGCTACGTGCTCGCGCGGGAACTGGACTGGTTCGACGCGGTGAGCAGCGACCTGTTCGGCTTTCATGCCTTGCAGGTGGGCGAGTGCGGCATCGATTTCCTGCGCGCCAACCGCATGCCGCAGCGTTACTGCGCGGGCATCGAGGCGGGATCGCCGCGCTGCCGTCCGGAACAACTGCCTTTCGCCACGCAAAGCCTGGATCTGCTGTCGCTGCCGCATGTCCTGGAATTCTCCACGCATCCGCACGAGGTGCTGCGCGAGGCCGAGCGGGTCTTGCGGCCGGAAGGGCGCTTGCTGCTGGCCGGCTTCAACCCCCGCAGCCTGTGGGGGCTGCGCCGCCGTTTCGCGCGGCCCGAGACGGTGGGCCCCTGGCACGGCCACTTCATCGCCCTCAACCGCATCAAGGACTGGCTGGCGCTGCTCGGCTTCGAGCTGGCGGGCGGACGCATGGCCTGCTACGCCCCGCCCCTCAACCGGCAGATCTGGCTGAACCGCTTCGGCTGTCTGGAGGCGGCCGGTGATCGCTGGTGGGCCCTGGGCGGCGGCATCTATCTGATCCACGCCGTCAAGCGGGTGCATGGCATGCGCCTGATCGCGCCGAAATGGGAGGGCCGCTGGCGGGCGCGGCCGGCCTGGGCCCAGCCCACGCGCAACGCCTCGCAGCGCACCGACTTGCGGCGGGAAAGGAGTGAGCCGTGAATACCCTGAAGGGCATAAACGAGTCGGCGAAGATCGTCGACCTCTACAGCGACGGCGCCTGCAAGGGGAATCCCGGCTGGGGCGGCTGGGGGGTGCTGCTGCGCTTCGGCGAGGTGGAGAAAACTCTCTGCGGCGGCGAGGCGGACACCACCAACAACCGCATGGAACTCCGCGCCGTCATCCAGGGCCTGAAGGCCCTCAACCGGCCCTGCCGGGTGCGCGTGCACACCGATTCGCGCTACGTGCAGCAGGGCATTTCCGAGTGGTTGCCCAACTGGATCCGGCGCAATTGGAAAACGGCCGGCGGCGGCGCCGTGAAGAATCAGGACCTCTGGCGCGAGCTGGCCGAGCAAGCCGCGCGCCATCAGGTCGAGTGGTTGTGGGTGAAGGGTCATGCCGGCCACCCGGAGAACGAGCGGGCGGATGCCCTGGCCAACGAGGGCGCGCGTCTGGCGCGGGAAGGGAAACGCTGATGCGGCAGATCGTGCTGGACACGGAAACCACCGGCCTGGATCCGGCGCAGGGGCACCGCATCATCGAGATCGGCTGCCTGGAAGTCCTCAACCGCCGGGTCAGCGGCGCCGCCTACCACGTCTACCTCAACCCGGAACGCGACATCGACGCCGGCGCGGTGCAGGTGCATGGCCTGACGCGGGAATTCCTCGCCGACAAGCCGCGTTTCGCCGATGTGGCGCGCGAGTTCGTGGAATTCGTGGGGGGCGCCGAACTGATCATCCACAACGCCCCCTTCGATGTCGGCTTCCTCGACGCCGAACTGGCCAGACTCGGCGAGAAGCCGATCAGCCGCCACTGTGCGGTGGTGGATACCCTGCGGCTGGCCAAGCAGTTGCACCCGGGCCAGAAGAACAACCTGGACGCCTTGTGCAAGCGCTATGCCGTCGACAATTCGAAACGCTCCTTCCACGGCGCCCTGCTGGACGCGCAATTGCTGGCCGAGGTCTATCTGGCGATGACGCGCGGTCAGGAAAGCCTGGGCATCGAGGTGGCGCCGCCGCCTCCGGCGGCCGACGCGGCCGGCGCGCGGCGCGGCCCGCCGCGGGTGATCCGCCCCAGCGCGGGCGAATTGGCCGCGCACGCCGCCTATCTGGCCGGTCTGGCGAAGGAGTGCGGGCAAGCGCCGGGCTGGTAGCCGCGCAGCCGCGAGCGCTCAGCCGACGACCGAGAAGCCGCCGGACTCGATGGCGCCGCGCAGGGCCGCGGCATCCGCCTGGGCGGGATCGTGGCGGACCTCGACCCGGCCGGAAGCCAGATCCACCTCGACGGCGGCCACGCCCGGCAGGGCGGAGACCAGGTTTTTCACGCTGTTGACGCAGCCCATGCAGCTCATGCCGGTGACGGTCAGGATGGTGGTGTTCATGCGGTATCGATGCTGCGGTTGAGGTTGGGGAAATCGCTCACGCGGCCGTCGGCGCCGTACAGGCCGCGGCTGGAGACGGCGCTTTGCAGAACCTGCATGGCGGCCTGGTTGCGGCGCATCTGCTCCTCGATCAGGCGACCGTTGATCTGGTTGAGCCGGGCCGCTTCCCGCGTCAGCGATTCCAGGTTGCGCCAGGCCGGCGCGGGCGGGGCGCCCGCCATGGCGCGATCGCGCAGGGCGGCGAAGCCGGCCTGCGGCGGCAGGCCGAGCAGGTCGGCGAGTTCTTTCCAATGGCCGGCCAGGCGCAGGCTGGCGTCCTGGCGCAGGCGCACCAGTTCGCCGATGCGGTCCGAATCGCCGGCGGCGAGGGCGCTGGCTTCCTCCTCGAGCAGGGCGAGGAAGGCCTCCAGTTCGCGCGTCAGGCCGGCCAGCTTGGCGTCCGCCTGAGTCATCGGCGCGCCTGCTGGGTGATGTTGTCGATGGATTCCTGGATCAGGCCCTCGGCGACCACTTCCTCGTCCACCGTGAAGCTGCCGTCGGCGAGCGCCTGGCGCACCGCTTCCACCTTGCCGGCGTCGGCCACGTCCACCCCCGCGAGTTCGGCCTCCAGATGGCGCAGCTTGGCGGAAGTCCCGGTCAGGCGCACCTCGTCCTTGACCGCCGCCGCCAGCCCGCTCGGCGAGGCCGCGGGCGAGTCCTTATCCGCCTTCACGTCGCGGCTGCGGGCGGGGACCACGCTCTTCACATTGGTGTCGATTTTCACGACGTTCTCCTTGGAGGGGATATCGCTGGGCATGTCGATGGGACGGGCGAAGCCGGGTTGGTCGGATGGCAGGCCTATATCGGCAACGCGCCCGTTGTCTTTAACACTTGGCGGGAGCCTCGGGCAAGCCCCCCGTGAATGCCGCGTGGCGGTTGCCTTCCGCGGAAACAGGCGTTCAGGGCGCCACCGCCACCGTCCCCTCCAGCGTGGCGATACCCTGCACGATGCGGCCGGTGGGCATTCTCACCTTCACGCTTTCGCCGGCCGCCGCGTTGTTGAGGGCGGCGCCTTCCTGGCTGACGCTGAAGCCGGCGCCGCCCGCTTCGACGCGTACCTTGCGGCCGGCCTGGATGACGTTGGGCAGCAGCAGCATGTCGATCAGGATGGCCTGGCCGGCGGCGACGGGGCGGGAAAGCCGAGTCCCGGGGGGCAGGGTGCGCGGGTGCAGGCCGGGCGCCTGGGCGTAGTCGATGATGCGCGATTCGACTTCGGCTGCCGTAGGCGCATGGCGGGCGGGCAGAGGCTGGGTGGCGACCAGGGCGGGGCCGCGCAGCCGGTTCTCAAAACTCAGATACAAGCTCCAGTTCACCTCGCCTGCACAGCGCGCGCCCAGGCTGCCCTTGTCCCAAAGGCGGGCGCCGGCGGGCAGGAAGAACACGGGCCGCGCACAGGCCGGCAGACGCAGGCGATCATCGATCGGACCGATGCGGGCGCGCGCCTGCACGCCGGGAAAGGTTCTGCCGATTTCTCCTTCCAGCCATACGGCGGCCTGCGCGCGCAGGGCCTGGAAGTCCTGGTCGGGCGGCGGCGCGGCGGCCAGGAGCGGCGCCACGCCGGCCAGCCCCGGCAAGAGCAGGGCGGCGCCGGTCAGGCGGGAGGCCAGGAAGGATTTGTATGACAATGCGCGGGTCCGTTTGCTGACGTTTACCGACCCGGACATTCTCCCCGAGTTCACGCGCACCGTCATGGAAACCCCAAAACAGCCCGTCGATATCGCCCGCGAAGCCATCCGCCTGCTCACGCGCAGACAGTTGCCGCCGACCCCCGACAATTTCCGCAAGGCCTACGCCGACGTGTCGGGTCAGGACGCGCCGGAAGAGGCGTCCTGGCCGGCGGTCCTGCGGCCCCTGCTGAAGCAATGGCAAGCGCATCAGACCGGCCTCACCCAGGCGAGGAAGCGGGAAATGCTGGAGCGCGTGCTCATCAACTTCGGCAAGGACGGCCGCCAACTCCAGGAAAAACTGGCGGCCCTGGCGAAGACCTGGGCGGCAGGCGCGGTCGGCGAGGCGGATGACTCACCCGGCGCATCGCCGCCGGTGGCGCCAGAGCCTGCCGCCGCGACCGGCGACAATGGCGTCCTGCGCGCCCTGGCCGACAACCTGCGCCGCCTGGCCGCCGACTGCGACGCGCGCTGGCCCGATCTGGCCGGCCGCGCCTTCGAACTCGCCCGCGATCTGGATGCTGGCTGCGGACTCGACGCCGCCCGCTACGAGGCGTGGTCGGCGCTGTGGAAGGACCTGCTGGCCCGCGTCGACGAGGCGCACGAGTTGTCCGCCGGCCTCAAGCGCCTGATGGGACTGCTGTTCCTCAACATCGGTGAGCTGGTGGGCGACGAGGCCTGGCTGTCGGGCCAGTTCGCCGCCATGGAACAGCTCATGGCCGGAGATCTGCAAGCCGACGCCTTGCTGGAGGCGGAGCGCGGCCTGCGCGAACTGGCGCACAAGCAGGGCGTGCTCAAGGGCAGCCTGGACGAGGCCAGGGACCGCCTGAAAACCCTGATCACCACCTTCATCGACCGGGTGGGCGACATCAGCCGCGACACCGATGGCTACCAGGTTCGCATGCAGGGCTATTCCGAACGCATCGGCCAGGCGCGGGACATTGCCGAACTGGGCGACCTCATGGGCGCCCTCAGCGCCGACGTGGGCGGCCTGCGCGACGCCCTGCGGCGCAACCACGGGGAACTCGCGGCGGCCCGCGCCGAGGCGGAACGGGCCGAGGAACGCGTGCGCGAACTGGAACGGGAACTTGCCCAGGTTTCCGTGCTGGTGCGCGAGGATCAGCTCACCGGCGCGCTCAACCGGCGCGGCATGGACGAGGCCTTCGCGCGCGAACTGGCGCGCGCCGACCGGCTCGGCGAGGCCCTGTCCGTCGGCCTGCTGGACATCGACCATTTCAAGAAGCTCAACGACGGTCTCGGCCACCAGGCCGGCGACGAGGCCCTGCGCCATCTCGCGCGCGTCGTGCGCGGCCTGCTGCGGCCGACCGACAGCCTCGCCCGCTACGGCGGCGAGGAATTCCTGATCCTGCTGCCGAATAGCGACGTCGCCGAGGCGGAACGCATCCTGCAACGCATCCAGCGCGAACTGACGCGGCAGTTCTTCATGCACGCCAACGAGCGCGTGCTCATCACCTTCAGCGCCGGCGTCGCCCAGCGCCAGGCCGGCGAGGACGGCGCCGTCCTGCTGGCGCGCGCCGACGCCGCCATGTATCAGGCCAAGTCGCTGGGCCGCAACCGGGTGGAGCGGGGCTAGGCCAGCGCCGGCCGGCCGGCAATTATTGCCGCGCCTGCCCGGCGGAGCTTGCCGGGAGGCTGTCTCAACCCACCGGATTCGATGCATAAAGGGCTTGCCGCCGCCCGATACGAGTTGGCATGCCCGTTGCTTAAGTATCCCGCAGCGTCCCGTTCCGTCGGCGGGCGCCCAGGAGACGGCATGCTGAGCAAGATCGACAAGGAAATGGCTTTTGTGCAGAACGCCCTGAACCTGCGGGCGCGGCGCCAGGAAATCCTGGCGTCCAACATCGCCAATTCCGATACCCCGAACTACAAGGCGCGCGATTTGGATTTTCGCGCCGCGCTGGCGAGCGCCATCGGCGCCGGCGGGGGCTCGATGGCCCTGGCGAAGACCTCCGCGCGGCATCTCGATGCCGGCGCAGCCGGCGCCCGGGCGGGTGGCGCGCATATCAAGTTCCGCGCCGCCTTGCAGCCCAGCCTGGACGGCAACACGGTCGACCCGAACGTGGAGCGCGCGCAATTCACCGAGAACGCCCTGCACTACCAGTTCCTGATCGACCGCGCCGCCAGCACCTTCCGCACCCTGGGCCGGGCGCTCGAATCCGGACGTTGACGGAGAACACCGCATGTCCATGCACAATGTCTTCAATATCGCCGCCTCGGCCCTGACCGCGCAGTCCATGCGCCTGAACGCCGTCGCCTCCAACCTGGCCAACGCCGACTCGGCGCACGCTTCCACCGGCGAAGGCTACAAGGCCAAGCAGGTGGTGTTTCAGGCGGTGGCCATGGGCAAGGCCACGCCCTGGGCGCAGGGCGTGCGCATGCGGGAGGTGGTCGAGGACCAGCGTCCCTTCCGTTTGGTCTACGACCCCAAGCACCCTCTGGCCGATCCCAAGGGCTATGTCGGCTATCCGAACGTCGACCCGGTCGAGGAAATGGTCAACATGATTTCAGCCTCCCGGTCCTACCAGACCAACGTCGAAGTGATGGCCACCACCAGGGGTCTGCTGCAGCGCACCCTGAGCATCGCCCAGTCCTGAAGGAGCTGAAACATGTCGGTAAGCGCCGTATCCCCCCAGGACAGTTCGCTCGGACTGCTGTCCTCGCTGAGCGGAGCCCGCGCGGCCGCGCAGGTCGGCGCCACGCGGGAAATGAGCGATCGCTTCCTCAAGCTGCTGGTCACCCAGTTGCGCAATCAGGATCCCATGAATCCCA
>JBBIPL010000050.1:0-15501 GCA_037442845.1 Hydrogenophilales bacterium
AGGGGTTGGGGGTGAGGGACTCAGTTGACCGCTCCTTGTCCTTCGCAAAGACGCATGGAACCAGACAGCGCCTCCGTGCATGCTCACCCGGTGGGTGAGCACGCTACGCGCCCGCTTTCGGGTCTGTGCGCGCGTCCGGCTGCGTACCCGCAAGGGGCAGGCCGGATTCGTAAAGCCGCTGAAGCGGCAACAGCCCCGCTCTCGTCGCGCCGAGCCCCCCACCCGCACAAACCCGCCTTCGGGCGCGTTCAACTGAGGTTTTTAGGATAAATAATCGTGATGCCGTTGAAGGATTGCCGCAGTCATAATTTGAGACTTTGCGATCCAGGAGAACAACATGGCCGTGAGCAAACGCCCCCCCGCCGCGAAATCCGCCGCCGCCGCGACCCCGACCCGTCGCCGCAGGACCGCCGCAGCCAAGACCGCAACCCCGGCGCTGAACGCCGCCCCCGACGCGGCCGAAGCCGTGGTGGTAGTGCACACCCCGGACGGCGACGTGAAGGTGCCGCAGACGCTCGCCGGCCACGAGGCCAACCCGGCCGCGGCCGCCGAGATCGAGGCGGTAAGCCACGAGCCGGTGGCCATGGCGGTGGCGCACGCCCCGCACGGCACGGCCGAGGAAAGCGATTACGCCGCCCTGCCCGCCAGTTATCCCTACCGCACCCGGCTCCGGCGCGGCGATTACGAGGCGCAAAAGGCAAAGTTGCAGATCGAGCTGCTCAAGGTGCAAAGCTGGGTCAAGGATACCGGCCAGAAGATAGTCATCCTGTTCGAGGGCCGCGACGCCGCCGGCAAGGGCGGAACCATCAAGCGCTACATGGAGCACCTGAATCCGCGCGGCGCCCGCGTCGTGGCCCTGGACAAGCCTTCCGAGCGGGAGCGCGGCCAGTGGTATTTCCAGCGCTACATCCAGCATCTGCCCACCGCCGGCGAAATGGTGTTCTTCGACCGCTCCTGGTACAACCGCGCCGGCGTCGAGCGGGTCATGGGCTTCTGTACTGCCCACGAATACCTGGAGTTCATGCGCCAGACCCCCCAGTTCGAGCGCATGCTGGTAAACAGCGGCGTGCGCCTGTACAAGTTCTGGTTCTCGGTGAGCCGGGAAGAGCAGTTGCGCCGTTTCATCTCCCGCCGCGACGATCCGCTCAAGCACTGGAAGCTGTCGCCCATCGACATCAAGTCGCTGGACATGTGGGACCAGTACACCGACGCTAAGAACGCCATGTTCTTCCACACCGACACGGCGGATGCGCCCTGGGTGGTGATCAAGTCGGACGACAAGAAACGCGCGCGCCTCAACTGCATGCGCCACTTCCTGCACAGCCTGCCCTACCCGAACAAGGACTTGCACATCGCGCACGCGCCCGACCCCTTGCTGGTGGGCAGCGCCCAGCAGGTGCTGGCGGGCGAGGAGAACCTGCTGCCCACGTTCTCCTGAGCGTTACCGCTGGGGGCTGTTTGGGTTAACGCAGCTCCCAGACGCCCGGTTCGCTCTGGCAGGCGGTCTGGCGGGAGGTCTTGCCCGCCACCGTCAGTTCGAACACGCGGCAGGGCAGGCCGTTCACACTGCTGGCCCTGAGCGGCTTGAGCCGGTAGGCGGCGCCCCGGTCATCGCTCCAGGCCACGCTCTGGCCGTCCTTCGCCAGCTCCAGGGCATGGCCGATGCAGGCCGCGTCATTGCGGTCCGCCTCGCGGCCGGCGCGCGCGCCGAGGATGGCGCCGAGGGCGGTGCCGACGACGATGGCCGCCTTGTTGCCGTCGCCCTTGCCGATCTGGCTGCCGATGCCGGCGCCGACCGCCGCGCCGAGCACCGCGCCCAGCGCTTCGCGGTTGCAGCGGCCGGCGAGGATGCCGTAGTCCTGGTCCCATTTCCTGCCGGTGTAGCCCAGATAGCCGGGATCGTGCTTTTTGCGCCAGCCGTGCGCCGGGGCATGGTCGGGCGGGGTGGCCCAGAGTGGAACGGACAGCGACAGGGCCAACAGCGCGGCGATGCCGGCGGAATATCTGGAACGCATGGTCGTTCTCCTCAAGCGGTCAAATAAAGAAACCCAGCAGGCCGAGGATCATCACCACCATGCCGCCGGTGACGATGCGGTTGTCGGGCTCGTGCAGATGCTGGCGCACTTCCAGTTGCATGCGCTCCAGCTTGATGTCGGCTGCGCCGACGGGCGCGACTTCCAGGCGGTACTGGCCGGCCTGGACGACCTTGAAGAACAGCAGGTGTTCCTTGAACACCGGGTTGGAGTCGGCCACGCTCTTCACGCCCAGCGTGAAGTTCAGCGGCTGGGCCGCTTCCTCGTCCCTGTACAGCGTCGCCGCATAACGGTCCTTGGGCGGGCTGTTCTCCATCATGTTGGGCGAAAAGCTGCCCTGCGCGTGCAGGATCAGGCCTACCGGCGCCATCTCCGGGCTCAGCGTGAAGGGCGCCGAACGCCAGGGCGCGGCGGCTTCAGCGTCGGCGCGCTCGAGGCTGAGCAGCGCGACGCGGCTGCCGGTGAAAAACTTGGCGTACGCCCAGTAGGCGGGACCGGCCAAGAGGCCGGTGATGAGCAGGATCAGGGAGAGGGTTTTCATGGGGGCGGATGGAAACAGGAAATGGCCGGTAGGCGGATCGCCACTGGTAGGGCAGGAGGTTCCTCAGTCGTCGGCGTCGAGCCCCATCTTCTGGGCCACGAGGACGGCCTCGGTGCGGTTCGCGACCTTGAGGATGCGCAATATCGCCGTCACGTGCAGCTTGACGGTGCCCTCGGTGACGTCCAGGGCCTCGCCGATCTGGCGATTGCTGAGGCCTTTCACCAGATGGCGCAGGACCTCGAGGTGACGTTGCGACAGGCTGGGATGGCGGCGGGCTATGGCCAGGTACGCGGCGGGGTGAGCGGCGAGGTTCACATTTTCTTGCTCGGCCTCCAGCATGCCCGGCGGGGTGTAGATGCCGCCCGCCATGACCTGCCGGAGGGCCGCCAGGATGCCGTCCCTGGGCGTGGATTTGGTGATGTAGCCGAGCACGCCGGCCGCCAGCAGTTGGCGGATGGGGCCCCCCTCCTCGGAGGCCGTCAGCAGCACCAGCGGCACGATGGGGAACAGGGCGCGGAAGCGGCTGACGCCGTCGATGCCGTCCATGCCCGGCATGTTCAGGTCCATCAGCGCCAGATCGACGTCGCCGAGGCGGCGCATGGTCTCGAAGGCGGACGGGAAATCGACGGCCTCGAAGACCTCGAGGTCCCGTTCCAGATGGCGAAGCAGCGGTTTCACGCCCTCGCGGAACAGGGGGTGGTCGTCGGCCAGCAGTATTCTCATCGTGCCCTCGCGGACATGGCCATGCGCGGCGCTTAATTTTCGATGCCCAGACGCTGCCAGATGGTGCTCGTCAGGCCGGCCTGGTTGAGCGCGTAAAAATGCAGACCCGGGGCGCCGCCGTCGAGCAGTTTTTCGCACATGCCGGTGATGAAATCCAGGCCGAAGGCGCGGATCGAGGCGGTGTCGTCCAGGTAGCCTTCCATCTTGCGCGTCAGCCAGCGCGGAATCTCGGCGCCGCAGGCGGCGGAGAAGCGCGAGAGCTGGCTGAAGTTGGAGATGGGCATGATGCCGGGCACGATGGGCAGGGTCACGCCCAACTCGGCGCAATCGTCGACGAAGTTGAAGTAGGCGTCCGGGTTGAAGAAGTACTGGGTGATGGCGGCGTTGGCGCCGGCTTCCACCTTGCGCCGGAAGTTGCGCAGGTCCTCCTGGTAATTGCGCGCCTGCGGATGGGTTTCCGGATAGGCCGCCACCTCGATCTCGAACCAGTCGCCGGTCTCCTCGCGGATGAAGGCCACCAGTTCGTTGGCGTAGCGGAATTCGCCGGGCTCGGCCATGCCCGAGGGCAGGTCGCCGCGCAGGGCGACGATGTGGCGGATGCCGTGCGCGCGGTAGGTCTCCAGGATTTCCCGCAGGCTGTCGCGGGTGGAGCCGATGCACGACAGATGCGGCGCGGCGGCCAGCCCCTCGGCCTGGATTTCCAGCACGGTTTCCAGGGTGCGGTCGCGCGTCGAGCCGCCGGCGCCGAAGGTCACCGAGAAGAACTTGGGCTTCAACTGCGCCAGTTGGCGGCGGGTTTCGCGCAGCTTGACCATGCCCTCGGGGGTCTTGGGGGGGAAGAATTCGATGCTGAAGGTGCGCTCGGCCATGACGGGATGCGGTTGCGGGGTGACTGTGGATTCTATCCCAGGGCCACGCCCAGGGCGCCGCCGATGAGCCAGGTGGCGGCTCCGGCGGCGGCGCCGATGCTGAGCATGCGCAGGCCGCCGAGCAGGGCGTGCCTGCCGGTGAACAGGCTGATGGCGGCGCCCACGCCGAACAGGCTGATGCCGCTGGCCAGCAGCACGCCGCCGAAGGCGGTGTGGCCGGAGAGCAGCAGGTAGGGCAGCACGGGAATAAAGGCGCCGAAGGCGAAGGCCAGGAAGGAGTAGATCGCCGCCTGCCAGGGCGAGCCCAGCTCTTCCGGATTGAGGCCCAGCTCCTCCCGCGCCAGGGTGTCCAGAGCCCGGTCGGGGTCGCGGATCAGGGCCTCGGCCATGCGCCTGGCGGCCTCGCCGTCGACGCCCTTGGCCTGGTAGATGAGGGCCAGTTCCGCCGCTTCCTCTTGCGGATACTGGTCCAGTTCCTCGCGTTCCAGGGTGATCTGGTATTCATGGAACTCGCGCTGCGAGCGTACCGACACATATTCGCCCGCTGCCATGGAAAACGCCCCGGCGAGCAGGCCGGCGGCGCCGGAGAGCAGGATCACGTCGGCGGCCGCGCCCGCCCCGGCCACGCCCAGGATCAAGCTGGTGTTGGAGATGAGGCCGTCGTTGACGCCGAACACCGCCGCGCGCAGGTTGCCGGCGGCGCCCGCCTTGTGCCGCTCGGCGCGCATCTGCTCGAGGCTGACCGGCGTGACGTGCGGCGGCTGGGCGGCATGGTAAAGGCTCATGCCGCGCACCTTCATGGCCGACAGCACCCCGCGCAGCGGGCGTATGCCCAGGCGCGGGATCAGCCAGCCCACCAGCCGGGTACGCGCGTCCGGCCGGAAGCGGTCGGGCACGGCGACGCCGGCCTTCCTCAACTCCGCCTCCCACAGGGCGGCCTGCTGGTCGGCGGCCCGGGCCAGCTCGAGGAACAGCACCTGGCGCGCGGAACCGCATTCCGCGTCGGAGACGACGCGGTAAAGCCAGGCGGAACGTTTCTCCTCGATCCAGCTTTCCAGGGCGTGCATGGCGGCGAAAATGATGGAGTTGAGCAGATTATGTGCCGGCTCAGGCGCCGAGGCCGCGCCGGTATTGCACCGCTTCGGCCACGTGCGCCGCGGCCAGGTTCGTATGCCCGGCTAGGTCCGCTACCGTGCGCGCCACACGCAGGATGCGGTGGTAGGCGCGGGCGGACAGGTTGAGACGGGAGATGGCCTGTTTCAGCAGGGTCTGGCCGGCGTCGTCGAGGCCGCAATGCAAATCGATCTCCCTGCCCGCCAGCCGCGCGTTGGGTTTGCCCTGGCGCAGCAGTTGGCGTTCGCGGGCGGCGGCCACCCGTTGCCGGACGCGGGCGGAGTCCTCGCCGCCGGCCGCGGCGGTCAGCTCGGTCTCGGGCAGGGCGGGCACCTCGATGTGCAGGTCGATGCGATCCAGCAGGGGGCCGGAGATACGGCCGCGGTAGCGGGCCACCTGTTCCGGCGTGCAGCGGCATTGGCCGGAGGGGTGGCCGAGGAAGCCGCAGGGGCAGGGGTTCATCGCCGCCACGAGCTGGAAGCGGGCGGGGAAATCCGCCTGCCGCGCCGCCCGCGAGATGGTGATGTGGCCCGCCTCCAGAGGTTCGCGCAGCACCTCCAGGGCGCCGCGCGAGAATTCCGGCAGTTCGTCCAGGAACAGCACGCCGTGGCTGGCCTGGCTGACCTCGCCCGGCCGCGGAGGATTGCCGCCGCCGACCAGGGCCACGCCGGAGGCGGTGTGGTGCGGCGAGCGGTAGGGCCGCGCGCGCCAGGCCTCGGGTCGGAACTGGCCGGACAGGGACAGCACGGCGGCGGATTCCAGCGCCTCGGCCTGGGTCATCGGCGGCAGGATGCCGGGCAGTCGCGCCGCCAGCATGGACTTGCCGGTGCCGGGCGGGCCGCTCATAAGCAGCGAATGCCCCCCCGCCGCGGCCACCTCCAGCGCCCGCCGCGCGGCCAGCTGGCCCTTCACGTCGGCGAGGTCGGGATAGGCCGGCGCCGCCGATGTTTCACGTGGAACCGCGCGCGGCAGCGACGCCCGCTTCATCAGGTGGGCGCACACCGCGAGCAGGCTGTCGGCAGCGTACACCTCGGCGTCCTCGACCAGCGCCGCCTCCTCGGCGCTGGCGCGCGGCAGGATGAAGGCGCGCCGGTCGCGGGCGGCGCCCAGCATCATCGCCAGGGCGCCGCGTATCGGCCGCAACTGCCCGGTCAGCGCCAGTTCACCGGCGAATTCGTAGTCCTTCAGCGCCCCGCCAGGCAATTGCCCGGAGGCGACGAGCAGACCGATGGCGATGGGCAGGTCGAAGCGGCCGGATTCCTTGGGCAGGTCCGCCGGCGCCAGGTTGACGGTGATGCGGCGCTGCGGAAACTCGAAGCCGGACTGCAGCAAAGCCGCGCGCACGCGGTCGCGCGCCTCCTTCACCTCGGTATCCGGCAGGCCCACCAGGGTGAAGGACGGCAGGCCGTTGGCCAGATGCGCCTCCACCACCACCTCCGGCGCTTCCATGCCCGCCAGGGCGCGGCTGCTGACGACGGCCAGGGTCATGCATGACTCCCCATTCTTGTACGTGCCGAATCTTGGTCGGAGCCGGCGCGCTCGGCAAGGGCCGGAGGTTTGCCGGATGGTTTCACCGCCGGGTGAGGGTGGACGGGTTGGACGTAAACCGGCTTGGGGACATACACCGGCTTCTCGATCACCACCGGCGGCGGCGGTTGCGATGCCCGCAGGCGGTCCTCCTCGGCCTTGCGCGCCGCCTCCCGCTCCAGGCGCAGCCGCTCCAGCTCGCGTGCCTGTTCCTCATCCCGCTTGGCGTGGTCTTTGGCCTGGAGCACCTCCTCCGAGGCAGGCGGCGGCGGCATGGCCAGTTGTTCCCCCTTCGCGTTCGGGGGCGGAGGGGAGGAGGAGTAGGTGACCTGCCCCGCGCTGTCCACCCACTTGTAGATTTGTCCCGCCTGGGCGCAGGCCGCCAGGCTCCAGCACAGCAACAGGAAGGATGCGCGGGGTCGCAGGTTCATGTCGGCATCCCGCGCCCTGTCATTCCCGCGTCGCCGGGTCCGGGGCGACCCGGGTATCGCAGCGGCTGGATACCGCCGCGGCCCGCTGCGCCGAGGCGGACGCGGTGAACGAGACCCGGTCGGCCTGATCCGGGGCGAAGGTCGCGCAGACCGTGCGCGCGGCGCCGGGGGTGAAATCGTCGAAGGTCCAGGACAGGCGGCTGGGGTCGCACACATCGGCGCCGCCGCTGACGCAGCGCACGCGGGCGCCCGCCGGCAGGGGCAGGGTGAGGACGGCGCGGGGCTCGCTCAGGTCGCCCACGTTGCGCAGGGTGTGGCATACGGGAATGAGATCGGGCCGGGCGGAATCCGCGGGCGCGTCGCAGCTCAGATCGAGGGCGCGCCGGGGTGCGGGCAGCTGCTCCTCCACCCAGAAGTTGGCGCAGGCCTTCGGCGTGACCACGCGGTAGCGGCGCTCGCCGGAGAGGAAGGAGAACTCGTAGGCGTCGATCGGCGCCTTGCCCGCCCACAGTACGTTGCGCAGCAGGTGAGCCTGGCCATTGCGGCGGGTGGACATGGCCGGCAGCACGCTGCCGACGGGAATGCGCAATTCCCGCACCGGGGCTTGCGCCGCCGCGCGCAGGAAGTCGTCCATGTCGCCGGTGTAGCCGCTCATGCGCAGCACCTTGCGCACGTCCTCCCGCAAGTCCTCGCTTTGCAGGGTGCGGCGCAGATCGTCCGGCGTCTTCAGGGGGGTCGGCGAAACGGGTCGCGGGGTTGCCCAGGTGGGTGGCGCGGCGGGGCATGGCGGCTGGGGAAGCGGAGGAAGACAGGCAAAGTCTACCCGCATTGCGCCCTGGCCGGATGTGGCGGGGATGCGCACAGTCGCGGACGGACGAGGGCGGCTTGGACAGGCCCGCCTCCCGGCGGCATACTCTCCCCGCCCTTGCATCCATCGTCATGAACCTCGATCCGTTTCCCTCCTCCCCCGACCCCGGGCCTGCCGCCGGCGACGGCGGTCGCCTAACCCCCGCGCGCCGCATGGTGCTGGATATCCTGCTGGCCGCGCCCAACGCCATGACCCACCTGGAAGTGGAAACGGCGGCGCGGGAACTCGGTCTGCGCGCCGACCGGGTGACCCTCTACCGGGCGCTTGACTGGCTGCTGGGCCGGGGTCTGGCCCACCGCATCGAGGGCAGCGACCGGGTCTGGCGGTACAACGCCGTCGCCGGCGAAGACCACGGCCATGCCCATTTCCATTGCGTGCGCTGCGGGCGGGTGTTCTGTCTGGATTTACCGCAACCGGAGGTGGCGCCGGAATTGCCCCCGGGTTTTCACTGCGACAGCGCCGAACTCACGCTGCGCGGCACCTGCGACGCCTGCGGCGCGGCCTGAGCCGGGCGGCGACACGGTCCCGGCAAGGGGCCGGCGGGTGATGGTTACGGCCATAATGCAACACAGTTGCATCAAGGGATGCGCAGCCCTACCATGCAAGCCGATTGCATTGCATGCCGCGCCGGCGGCTCCGCGCATGACCCTGACCTACATCCTCCTCGCCACCCTGGCGGGCGGCGTGCTTTCCGTGCTGCTGGCGGCGCTGCTGTCGCTCACCGTGCTGCGTCGCTGGGCGCCGCGCCTGGTGGGCTTCTCCACCGGCGTGCTGCTCGCCGCCGCCCTGCTCAACCTGTTGCCGGAGGCGGCGGAACTGCTCGATCCGCATGCCGCCGGCCTCACCGTTCTGGCCGGCATCTTCCTGTTCTTCGCCCTGGAAAAGACCGCCCTCTGGCGGCATGACCATGCCCACGGCCACACCGGCATCGGTCACCGGCACGAGCCGGTGGGCGCCATGATCGTGGTGGGAGACGGCCTGCACAATTTCGTCGATGGCGTGCTCATCGCCGCCGCCTTCCTGCAGGACACCACCCTCGGCATCGCCGCCGCCAGCGCCGTCATCGCCCACGAGGTGCCGCAGGAGGTGGGCGACTTCATGGTCCTGCTCGCCGCCGGCTACAGCCGCGCCCGCGCCCTCGCCATGAACCTGCTGTCCGGCGCCGCCGCGGTGCTCGGCGGCGTGCTGGGCTGGGCCATGCTGCAAGGGGTGAGCGGCGCCATCCCCTACGTCCTCGCCCTGGCCGCCGCCAGCTTCCTCTACATCGCCGTCGCCGATCTGGTGCCTCTATTGCAGCGACAACGCGAACCGCGCGACTTCGCCATCCAGTTCGCCCTGCTCGCCGCAGGAGTCTGGGTGGTGATGCTGGGCGCCCACAGCCACTGAGGCAGCTATGTCGGCGCTGATACCCGTCACCGTCCTCACCGGTTTCCTCGGCGCCGGCAAGACCACCCTGCTCAAGCGCATCCTGCACGAGCAACACGGTCGCCGCATCGCCGTGATCGAGAACGAATTCGGCGAGGCCGGCATCGACGACGCCCTGCTGGTTGAAACCCCCGGCGAGCGGATCGTGGTCATGAACAACGGCTGCATCTGCTGCACGGTGCGCGGCGACCTGATCCGCATCCTGAACGAACTGGCGGCCGCCAAGGCCGACGGTAGCCACGACTTCGAACGGGTGATCATCGAAACCACCGGTCTGGCCGACCCCGCGCCGGTGGCGCAGACCTTCTTCGTCGACGACGACATCCGCGCGGCCTACCGGCTCGACGCCATCATCACGGTGGTGGACGCCCGCCATGCCGACGCGCAGCTCGACGCCCATCACGAGGCCCAGGAGCAGGTGGGCTTCGCCGACCGCCTGCTGCTGTCGAAGACCGACCTGTGCGCGGCCTCCGATGTGGCCGCGCTCGAACGCCGATTGCGCGCCATCAACCCGCGCGCGCCCATCCGCCGGCTCCACTTCGGCCAGGCCGAGCTCGCGGACATCCTGGACATCCACGGCTTCAACCTGGACGACATCCTGGCCATCGCGCCGGACTTTCTGGGCGAAGATCAGCATACCCACGACGATGGCGTGAAATCTTTCGTCATCCGCGAAACCCGGCCCTACAACCCCGACAAGCTGGAACTCGCCATGGCCCTGCTGGTGGAACGGCACGGCGCCGACATGCTGCGCTACAAGGGCATCCTGTGTCTGGACGGCAACCCCGACAAGGTCGCCTTCCAGGGCGTACACATGGTCATGGGTGGCGAGAACTACCGGCCCTGGCGCGACGACGAGCCGCGCGAGAGCGTCATGGTGTTCATCGGCCGCGACCTGCCGGAGGCGACCTTCCGCGCGGCCTTCGCCCACTGCGCGGAGGAGCCGGCGTGAACACGGTTGCCGCGATCAAGCGCGGCGGGGAGATCGTCGAGGCCTCCGATCTGACCGGCCTGTTGCGCGTCTTCGCGGCCGGCGTGGGGCTTTGCCGCCTGCCGCAGCCCCGCCGTCACGATTTTCCGGGGATACCATGATCCTTCCGCAAACCCAACCGAGAACGAGGTGAATGCATGAAACGAACCGCCCCCCTTTGGCTGGCGCTGGCCCTGGCCATGCCCGCCCTGGCCCACGACGACCACAAGCACGACCACAAGCGCTCGCACCAGCACGCCCACGTGCACGGCCAGGCCGAACTGCAGGTGGCTGTGGACGGCGGCCGCCTCGACCTGCGCCTGGAATCGCCGCTGGAGGCGGTGCTGGGCTTCGAGCATGCGCCGCGCAACGACCAGGAGCGGGCGGCGGTGGCCGCGCTGCGCAAGACCCTGGCGGCCGGCGAACAGTTGTTCGCGCCCACCACGGCGGCCGCCTGCAAGCTCACGGAAACCCGCGTCATTTCCGACGTGCTCGACGGCAAGCCCGGCGCCGGCCAGGACGGCCACGGCGACGTGGCGGCGGAATACCGCTTCACTTGCGCCCAGCCCGACAAGCTCACCGGCCTGGAGGCCCGCCTGTTCAGCAACTTCCCCAGGTTGCGCCGGCTGGATGCGCAGGTGGTGAGCGGCAAGGGGCAGAGCGCCCGGCGGCTCACGCCGAAGATGCGGCTATTGTCTTGGTAAGCTAGCGGTCGCCATGACGACCGCCCCCCTCCTCCTCCTGGAAGACCTGGAATTCCGCTGGCCGGGCCAGGCGGAAGCCTGTCTGGACATCCCCCGCCTGCGCCTGGAGACGGGCGAGCAGGTGTTCCTGCACGGCGCTTCCGGCTCCGGCAAGAGCACCCTGCTCAACCTGGTGGCCGGCGTGCTGGCGCCCATGCGGGGCCGGGTGGAGGTGCTGGGCCGGCGCCTGGGCGCGCTTTCCTCCGCCGACCGCGACCGCTTCCGCGTCGATCACGTCGGCCTGATCTTCCAGCAGTTCAACCTCATCCCCTATCTCTCCGTGCTCGACAACGTGCTGCTGCCCTGCCGCTTTTCCCGGCGGCGGCGCGAGCGGGCCGGAGATGCGCGCGCGGCGGCGGCCACCCTGCTGCGCCATCTGGATCTCGCCGAAGCGCTCTGGCGACGTCCGGCCACCCAGCTTTCCGTCGGCCAGCAACAGCGCGTGGCGGCGGCGCGCGCGCTGATCGGCCGGCCCGAACTGCTCATCGCCGACGAGCCCACCTCGGCCCTCGACGCCGCCCGCCAGGAGGCTTTCCTGGAGTTGCTGCGGCGGGAATGCGCGGAGTCCGGCGCCGCCCTGCTCTTCGTCAGCCACGACCATCGCCTTGAACAGGGTTTCCCGCGCCGCCTGGCGATGGCCGAACTGAACCGCGCGGCGGCTGAGGCGGCATGACGCATCTGCTGCCGCTGGCCCTGAAGAGCGCCTGGAACCGGCGCTATAGTCTGGGCCTCACCCTGCTCGCCGTGGCCCTTTCCGTCACCCTGTTGCTGGGCATCGAACGCCTGCGCCAGGACGCCCGCGACGGCTTCGCCCAGGCGGTCTCCGGCACCGACCTGGTGGTGGGCGCGCGCGGCAGCGCCCTGCAATTGCTGCTCTACGCCGTGTTCCGCATGGGCGAGGCCAGCCAGAACATGAGCTGGGACAGCGCCCGCGCCCTCGCCGCGCATCCCGCCGTGGCCTGGACCATCCCCATCTCCCTGGGCGACTCGCATCGCGGCTACCCGGTGCTGGGCACAACGTCCGCCTACTTCGAGCACTTCCGCCACGGCGACAGGCAGCCCCTGGCCTTCGCCGCCGGCCGGCCCTTCGCCGGCCTGTTCGAGGTGGTGCTGGGGGCCGAGGTGGCGCGCAAGCTGGGCTACCGCGCGGGCGATCGCCTCACCCTCAGCCACGGCATGGGCGGCGAGGGCCTCGCCGAGCACGGCGACAAGCCCTTCAGCGTGGTCGGCATCCTGGCCCCCACCGGCACGCCGGTGGACCGCAGCCTGCACATCGGCCTGCAAGCCCTGGAGGCCATCCACCTGGACTGGCAGGGCGGCGCCCCGATTCCCGGCCTGGTCATCCCGCCGGAACTGGTGAAGAAGTTCGACCTCACCCCGAAATCCGTCACCGCCGTGCTGGTCGGCCTGAAGAGCCGCGCCGCGGTGTTCGCCATGCAGCGCCACGTCGCCGACTACCGCGACGAACCCCTCATGGCCGTGCTGCCCGGCGTCGCCCTGTCGCAGTTGTGGGAGCTGCTGGCGGTGGCCGAACAGGTGCTGCGCGCGGTCTCCGCCCTGGCCGTCGCCGCCGGCCTGGCCGGCCTGGTGGCGGTGGTGCTGGCCAGCCTGGACCAGCGCCGGCGCGAACTCGCCATCCTGCGCGCCAACGGCGCCCGCCCGCGCGACATCTTCCTGCTGCTGGCCCTGGAGGGCGGCGCCGTCACCCTGGCCGGCGCCCTGCTCGGCCTGGCCCTGAAGAGCGCGCTCGTCCTCGCCCTGGCCCCCTGGGTGCAGGCCGAGTTCGGTCTGGTCCTGCGCCTGGCCTGGCCCGGCGGCGAGGAACTGTACGCGCTCGGCCTGGTCTTGCTGGCTGGGCTGCTGGCCAGCCTGCTGCCCGGCTGGCGCGCCTATCGTCTATCCCTGGCCGACGGCATGACGCCGCGCCTGTGAGGTTCCCATGCCAAAGATCTGGATCCTGCCCTTCCTGCTCGTCTTCTCCCTTGCGGTATCCGCCCAGGGCAAGCCGGACTTCAAGGTGGGCGACCGCCTGCCCGCCGCCGCCGGCAAGGCCAAGACCGCCTACCCGGAAACGAGCTGGGACGACCTGCTGCCCAAGGGCTGGGACCCGCTGGCCGCCTTCAAGGGCCTGGACGTCGCCAAACTGAGCGATTCCGACCCCCGCGCCGACGAGGCCCTGCGCAAACTGCGCAAGGCCTGGGACGCCGCCCCCGCCAACGAAGCCATGCACGGCCGCAACATCCGCATCGCCGGCTTCCTGGTGCCCCTGGAATGGGGCGACAAGACCCTGCGCGAATTCCTGCTGGTGCCCTACTTCGGCGCCTGCATCCACGTCCCGCCGCCGCCCGCCAACCAGATCATCCACGTGATCGCCGAAAACCCCGCGAAAGGCATGCAGGCGATGGACCCGGTGTGGGTGGAAGGCGCCGTGGAAATCGCCCTCTCCACCACGGAGATGGGCAATTCCAGCTACCGCATGAAGGCGAAGAGCGTCAGCAAGTACAAGAAATAAGCGGTGTGGAGCCGCCCCTTGCCGATGGGCGCGAAACGGGCGTAGCTTGCCGAATTACAAGGGGGGCGACATCATGCCATTACACACAACTTCAACACCTGCCCGTAACATGCTGACGGGAAAGCACACGCTGGACGGAAGGCTACGCGCGCGTGGCGGAACTGGCGGCCCGCCTGCCGGATAGCCGGCTGGTGTATGAGGCGGACCGGGAGGCCGACATTGTGACGCTGATGGCGCAAGCCCGCGACTTGGGGCATCCCGCCGACTGGCTGATTTGCGCCCAACACAACCGGGCGCTGCCCGAGGGGGCAAGCTGTGGGCCACGGTGACGGCTGGCTACGCGCTGGGCGGCATCCGTTTCACGATGCCTTCCCGGCAAGGACAGAAGGCGCGGGACGTGCGGCAACGGGTCTGGGCCAAGCGGGTCACGGTGGCCGACGGCCACGGGGGCCGGGTGGAAGTGAGCTGTCTGGTGGCGCGGGAAGAAGGCGCCCCCGAGGGCGTGAAGCCGGTGGAATGGCGCTTGCTGACCAACCGGCCGATTGACGCCTTCGAGGCCGCCATCGAACTGATTGACTGGTACCGGGCGCGCTGGGAGATCGAACTGTTCTTCCATGTCCTCAAGAACGGATGCCGCGTGGAGGTCCTGCAGTTGAGCAGCGTGGAACGGCTGGAACGGGCCTTGGCGTTGTTCATGGTGGCGGCCTGGCGCATTGCCCGCCTGATGCGCCTGGGGCGCACCTGCCCCGATCTGGATGCGGCCTTGCTGTTCGAGCGGGATGAATGGCAGGCGGCCTACATCCTGAACCGGGAAAAGCTGCCCAAGACCCCGCCCAAGCTCAACGAAGTGGTGCGTCTGGTGGCCATGCTCGGCGGCTTCCTAGCGCACAAGGGCGATGGCGAACCGGGCGTGAAGACCATGCGGCTGGGGCTTCAACGCGTCGTCGACTTTGCCGCGGGGATCAGATTCGCCAGAGAGGCTCATGCGCTATGAGTTGTGTGTAATGGGATGGGCTGTTCGGTCGTCCCGGTTGAGCGGCAAGTTGGGCATGGCAGAAAAACGCAATGTGGACATTCAGTAATCTATCAAATTGACCGAGAAACCGTGGTCTGTCCCCTATTTTCTATTCCGCCCGAAGCGCGGCCAGTGGAAACGACCGCCGACGGTGAAACGAAGCCGGACAACGGCGCCCCATACGAAGCACGAAAGTCGGCGCTGGCGAGACGGCACACGGAGGGCATGGCGACCATGGCGGTTCGGGCCTAACGTTTAAGGTAAGGGGCGCGCAGCTTTTGGCGCGTCCCGCTTGACCGCAGTGTTAGATTTCAAGTTCACGGATACGCTTCTCGGCTTGGTTGTGAGTAACGGTTGGCCTTTCAAAGCCTTTATCAACGACCTTGTCTCGGTGGCTGATTTTAAGAGCCTTTTCGGTTCCTCCGTTCGTGGTTTTTATTGCCGCGATTAACTCTTGCTCAAGCTGATAATAGTCACTGATTTGTCGATAGGCGGCGATTAGCTCTTTTTTTACTGATGCCATGTCTTCCTTGGTTTTCGCCATGTCGGTAGTTGCTTTTACGCTCTTGAATCCAAAATACGCAGTGATGGCTGACCCAATCACCGTCGCCAGAGCAACAATTAACGAAGTTCCGAGAGTGGTTAGCGTTTGTGCGTCCATAGTGAAATCTTACGTTTAGGGAACCGCTGAACAAATGCCATTCCAAGCGAGTAAGTTGCCTAAATTGTGG
>JBBIPL010000051.1:0-15200 GCA_037442845.1 Hydrogenophilales bacterium
CCTGTTCCAGATCAAGGTGTTGCGCGCCCGCGCCGAAGCCGCGACTTAGAGCCTATTTCAGTAGGAATCATGCCGCGCTTCAGGGGTCGAGTTGCAGGAAGGGCTGCTGCAGCGACTGCAGGAGCTGCAAAGGCCACTGCGGCAGTTGATAGCCTTGTGATTGCGGAGTCTGGGGCGGCGCTGCGGGCGGAGGTGGGGCTGGAGGCGGCTGCACTCCCGGCGGCGCGTAGCCCGGGGGGGCGGGGAATGCCTGGGCCGGCGCGAGTTGCGGCAAGGGGAACGGAAATTGCGGCAGGACCAGCGGAAAGAGCCACGGCGGCGAGAGGGCCGGCGCGGTCTGCGGCGGTTCGGCCATCTTCTCCTTGAGCTTCTGTTTCAGATTGCGCTCCAGGTCCTTCTCCAGTTGCCGCATCAGGTTGTCCATGTAGTGGCCGCCTTCCCGTTTCATGCGCGCCAGCAGGACTTCCAGCTTGAACGCCAGGTCGGGCGGCAGGCTCGCCTCCTCGCCCTTGAAGGCGGCCAGCACGGAATCGCGCATGTACTCGAAGAGCAGGTTCAGCTCCTCTTCGGTGAAGTAGTTGCGCAGTGAGCGGCCGAGGTCGGACAGGGTGGGCACCGCGGCGGCCTTGTCGCCGCCGTTGGCGGGCGCCTGCGCAAGCGCCGCGGGCGCAGCCAGGGTTAGCGCGGCGGCCAGCAGGGCCGGGGTCAGGCGGACGATGATGGGAGTCTTATTCATAACGCAGGGCCTCGATCGGCGCCATGCGGGATGCCTTGCGCGCCGGGTACCAGCCGAAGAATACCCCCACCACGCTGGCGGAAGCCACCGCCAGCAGGATGGCCTCGCCGCCGAGGACCACCTGCCAGCCGGCGAAATGCTCCAGGGCCAGGCTGCCGCCGACGCCCAAGGCGATGCCGACGAGGGCGCCGCCGAGGGAGAGGATCACCGCCTCGGCCAGGAACTGGGTGAGGATGTCGCGCCGCCGCGCGCCCACCGCCAGGCGGATGCCGATCTCGCGGGTGCGCTCGGTGACCGACACCAGCATGATGTTCATGATGCCGATGCCGCCGACCAGCAGCGACACCGAGGCGACGGCGGCGAGCAGGCCGGACAGCACGCGCGAGGCGGCCTGTTCCGCCTTCACCACCTCGGACAGGTTGCGGATGTTGAAGTCGTCGTCCTGCTCGGGTTGCAGGCGGTGGCGCTGGCGCAGCAGTTCGCGCACCCGCGCCTCCGCCTCGAGCATGTCGGCGCCGTCGGCCATCTTCACGCTGATCTGGCCGACCGTGCGCAGGCGTCCGGGCGGCTGCCAGAGGATGCGGCCGCGCGCGGTGGACAGGGGGACGAGGACGATGTCGTCCTGGTCCACGCCCTCGGCGTTGCGGCCCTTGGCGTCGAGCAGGCCGACGATGGTGAAGGGCACGAAGCGCACGCGGATGGCCTGGCCGACCGGATCGGTGCCGCCGAACAGCATCTGCGCCACGGTCTGGCCGACCACCGCCACCTTGGCGGACGAGCGCAGGTCGTTCTCGTCGAGGGCGCGGCCGCTGCGCATGCGCCATTCGCGCGCGACCAGAAAGTCGGGGGTGACGCCGTAGATCTGGCTGGGCCAGTTGAGGTTGCCGTGGATGATCTGGCCGGAGCCGCGCAGCGCCGGCGCCGAAGCCAGCACGTGGGGCACCTCGTCCTGGATGGCGCGGGCGTCGGCTTCGGTCAGGGTGTTGCGGCCCCAGGCGCTGATGCGCACGCCGCTGCTGGTGACGGTACCGGGCATCACCATCATCAGGTTGGTGCCCAGGCTCCTGAGCTGTTCCGCGACGCTGCGCTTGGCGCCTTCGCCCACCGCCAGCATGGCGATGACGGCGGCGACGCCGATGATGATGCCCAGCGCGGTGAGTAGGCTGCGCAGCTTGTTGGCGCGCAGGCTGCGCAGGGCGCAACGGCCGGTGTCGAGGAGGTTCACGCAAGCTCCGCCAGCCTGTCCGCGGCCCGCCGCGGAGCAGCCACCCGCCGGTCTTCCACCAGCAGCCCGTCACGGAACACCAGCAACCTTTTCGCGAAGGCGGCGATGTCCGCTTCGTGGGTGACCAGCACGAGGGTGATGCCGGCCTCGTTGAGTTCCTGGAACAGGGCCATCAGTTCCAGGCTGGTGCGCGTATCGAGGGCGCCGGTGGGCTCGTCGGCAAGAATCAGCGGCGGCTCGTTGACCAGGGCGCGGGCGATCGCCACGCGCTGTTGCTGGCCGCCTGAAAGCTGCATGGGGCGATGTCCGGCGCGCTCGGCCAGGCCCACCCGCGCCAGTTTTTCCAGGGCGCGGCGGCGGCGTTCGGCGGCCGGCACGCGGGCGTAGAGCAGGGGCAGTTCGACGTTTTCCTGGGCGGTGGCGCGCGGCAGCAGATTGAAGTTCTGGAACACGAAACCCAGCCGCCGGTTGCGCAGTTCCGCCTGCCGATCCGCGTCGAGGCCGGTGATCTCCTCGCCATCCAGGCTGTAGCGCCCGGCGCTGGCCACATCCAGGCAGCCCAGCAGGTTCATGAAGGTGGACTTGCCGGAGCCGGACGGGCCCATGACCGCGACGAACTCGCCGGCTTCGATGCCGAGGCTCACCCCCCGCAAGGCGGGCACGACGATCTCGCCGATGCGATAGTCGCGGGCGAGGTCGGTGGTCTGGATCAGGGGCATGGTGCGTGAGGCGTGAGGCGTGAGGCGTGAGGAGTCAGGTATGCGCGGCGGGCGGGTATCGCCTCACGCCTCACGCCTCACGCCTCACGCTACATCCCCATGCCGAAGGGCCGGCTGGGCTTGACGGTCTTTTGCGCACTGCCTTCCTCCAGGCCCAGGATGATTTCCTGGCCGGCTTGCAGTTCACCCTTGAGCATCTCGGTGGCCTTGCCGTCGCTGATGCCCAGGCGCACGCTGACCGCGCTTGGTTCGCCTTCCTTCAGCACCCACACGCGGCCGGGAATGCCGGGGCCTTCCTCGCGGCCGCGCACCTCCAGCTTGACCGGGGCGCCGTCGGCCTGCAGCGGGCGGAAGCGCAGGGCCTCGTTGGGCAACTTGAGCACGTCCTGACGTTCCTCGGTGAGGATGCGGGCGCTGGCGGTCATGCCCGGCAGCAGCTTGAGGTCCGGGTTGTCCACCCGGGCCATGACGCTGTAGGTGACCACGTTGTTGCTGGTGACCGGAGATTTGCGGATCTGCGTGACCTGGCCGGAGAAGCGCTCGCCGGGGAAGGCGTCCACCGTGAAGCTCAGTTTCTGGCCGGCGGCGACGCGGCCCACGTCGGCCTCGTCCACCGCCACGTTCACCTCCATGCGGCGCAGGTCGCGGGCGATGGTGAACAGCACCGGCGCCTGGAAGGAGGCGGCGACGGTCTGGCCGACGTCGACGTTGCGGCTGATGACGACGCCGTCCACCGGCGAGCGGATGAGGGTGCGGCCCAGGTCGAGGCGCGCCTGTTGCAGTCCCGCCTGACGCTGCGAGACCTGGGCGCGGGCGCTGCCCACCTGGGCCTGGGCCACCGCCAGCTCGGCGCGGACCAGGTTCAGTTGTTCCCGCGCGGTGTCCAGCGCGGTCTGCGCGCTGTCCAGCTCGGCGGCGGAAATGAAGTTTTGCTTTACCAGGGCGCGCTTGCGTTCGAGGTTGCGCTCGGCGTCGGCCAGGGCGATCTGCGCCTTGCCGACCTCGGCCTGGCGCGCCACCAGGGCGCCGCGCGCCACTTCCGCCGCGCTTTCCGCCGCGCTCAGGTCGGCCTCGGCCTGGGCCACGCGGGATGCGAAGGTGTCCGGGTCGAGGCGGGCGATGATCTGGTCCTTCTTCACCTCGCTGTTGAAATCGACGCGGATTTCCTGGATCTGCCCGGAGATTTGCGAACCCACCTGCACGGTGACCAGGGCGGACAGGGTGCCGCTGGCGGAGACGGCGGCAAAGAGCGGTCCGCGCTCGAGCTTGGCGAGGCGGTAGCGGGGCCCGCTTTCCTTCTGTTGCCAGGGCTGCCAGGCGTAGAGCAGGGCCGCGGCGGCGAGCAGCGGAAGAAGGGACAGCAACCAGGCGCGGCGTCGGGACATGGTTTGGGGCAAGAGTCAGGCCAGGAGCGGCCCCCGGAACAAGCGGGCGAGTTCCGCGCCGGGGTCGGCGGCGCGCATGAAGGCCTCGCCGACCAGGAAGCTATCCACCCGGTTTGCGCGCATCAGGGCCACGTCCGCCGGCGTCAGGATGCCGCTCTCGGTGACCGGGATGCGCTCGCCGGCGGCGCGGATGCGCGGCAGCAGGTCCAGGGTGGTGGAGAGCCGGGTCTCGAAGGTGCGCAGATTGCGGTTGTTGACGCCCATGAGCGGGGTGCGGAGTTGCAGGGCGGCTTCCAGTTCGGCGCCGTCATGGCTTTCCACCAGCACCGCCATGCCCAGCGCCAGGGCCAGGTCTTCCAGTTCCCGCATCCGCGCCACGCTCAGGGCGGCGACGATGAGCAGGATGCAGTCGGCGCCCATGGCGCGGGCTTCGTAGACCTGGTAGGGGTCGATCAAGAAGTCCTTGCGCAGCACCGGCAGGTCGCAGGCGTCGCGGGCCGCCTTCAGGTATTCGGGGGCGCCCTGGAAATAGTCGCGGTCGGTGAGCACCGACAGGCAGGCGGCGCCGCCCGCCGCGTAGCTGGCGGCGATCTCGGCGGGGCGGAAGTCGGGCCGGATCACGCCCTTGCTGGGGCTGGCCTTCTTGATCTCGGCGATGACGGCCGGCTCGCCGGCGGCGATCTTTGCGCGCAGGGCGCCGACGAAATCCCGCGCCGGCGGCATCCATTCGGCGGACTCGCGCAGGGCTTCCAGGGGTTCGGTCTTTTTCGCGGCGGCGATCTCCTCGCGCTTGCTGGCGAGGATTTTTTCCAGGATGTCGGACATGATGGGTGGCGAGTGGCGAGTGGCTCAGGTTTCCTCGATGCGGACGCGGGGCGCCAGGGCGGTGAACAGCTCGTAGGCGATGGTGCCGGCGGCGGCGGCCACGCGTTCCGCGGGCAGGCCCTCGCCCCACAGGGTGACCGGGCTGCCGACGTGGGCGGCGGGCACGCCGGACAGGTCGGCGAACAGCATGTCCATGGACACCCGGCCCAGGCTGCGGGTTTCCCGGCCGGCCACCAGGATGGGCGTGCCGGTGCCGGCGTGGCGCGGGTAGCCGTCGGCGTAGCCGCAGGCCACCACGCCGATCTTCATGTCGCGCTCGGCGACATAGGCGGCGCCGTAGCCCACGCCTTCCCCCTTGCGCACGAACTGGATGGCGATGAGCTCGCTTTCCAGGCGCATGGCCGGCAGCAGGCCCAGCTCGCTGCCGGTCATCTCGGCGAAGGGCGAGGCGCCGTACAGCATGATGCCGGGCCGTACCCAGTCGCCATGGGTTTCCGGATGGCGCAGCAGGGCGGCGGAGTTGGCCAGGCTGACGGGCAGGTCCAGTCCGGCGGTGGCTGCGCGGAACAGCGCGAGCTGGGCGGCGACGCTGGCCGGGTCGTCGTCGGCGCGGGCGAAATGCGTCATCAGCGTGATGCCGCCGACCCGCGGCGCGGCGCGCAGGACCGCCAGGGCGTCCGCCAGGCGTTGCGGCGCCAGGCCCAGGCGATGCATGCCGGTATCCAGCTTGAGGAAGACATCCACCTTGTGCTCCAGCCGGGCCTTGGCCAGGCTTTCCGCCTGGTCCTGCCGGTGGATCACCGGCCGCAGGCGCAGGCGGGCGATTTCCGGCAGTTCGTCGGGATGGAAGAAGCCTTCCAGCAGGACGATGGGATGGGTGTAGCCGGCGCCGCGCAAGGCGGCCGCCTCGTCGATGGAGAGCACGGCGAAACCATCCGCCGCCCGGAAAGCGCGGGCCACCCGGGCCAGGCCATGGCCATAGCCGTTGGCCTTGATCACCGCGAGAATCTTCGCCTTCGGCGCGGCCCGGCGCGCCACGGCCAGGTTGTGGGCCAGGGCGGCAGCGTCGATGCGGGCGACCAGTGGACGGGGCATCAGGCTGCGCGATGCTTACTCGCCATACCCGCCACCCCCGCCGGCGAAGCTTTCGAAGCGGGTGTACTCGCCCAGGAAGGTGAGCCGCACCATGCCGATGGGGCCGTTGCGCTGCTTGCCGATGATGATCTCGGCGGTGCCCTTGTCCTGGCTGTCCGGGTTGTAGACCTCGTCGCGGTAGATGAACAGGATGACGTCCGCGTCCTGTTCGATGGCGCCGGAGTTATGACTGACGATGCCGTCGGCCAGCCAGCAGGCGTCACCCGGCACAGTGAGGTCGAAGACTTCGTCCTCGCCATCCGGCTCTACCGTCACCACCGTGTCCCAGAACAGGTCTCTCGCGGCAAGGCGGGCCAGCTTTTCGCTGCCGAGCAGGCCTGTGTAATCGGATAGCGTCTCGCGCGAGGGGGCGAAGCGGAAATGCGCGCTGCCGCCGTAGGAAGTACCCCGCATTCCCGCCATTCGACGCTGCGAAATGCCCGCTGCGCGCATCTCGGTCTTTACAATCCCGAAGACCTCTCGGGGCACGGTATCGACATTGGGGGTGGCGTTCGCTTGCGCCGACCGCAACTCCAAGAGTAATTGCGTTGCGGCGGCACTGCGTGGGCCGAAGGCGCCGACGCGTTCGATGAACAGCCGCTGTTGTTCCGCACCGGATACGTCCAGCGTGAACCAGGACGACGTGCCGCTGCGCACCTCGCGGATTCGGCCGACGATGCCGAAGCGCATCAGCAGCGCGGCTACATCGAACACCAGGCCCCGGCTGGCACTGGAGAAATACACTCGCCAGCGGCCGCTGACGGCGCGGGTGATGCTGCCATCGGCGGCCCAGAGGTGGCGCAGGAACAGCGCGATGCGGTCGTTGGCGCAAGTGAACAGTTCCGCCGGCAAACGCTTGTCGGCGGATCGCTGGCCGAAGATGCCAAGCCGCTTGAGCCAGCGGCCGACTCCGGTCGGATGCCAGCGGTTGCCGTTGCCGGCGATGACCAACCGGTGCCAGTTGCCGCGGCCCGCATGGCGGGCGACGGTGGAACCGAACGCCTCTGCCGCGGCGGCCACGGCGCGGCTGTTTGCCTCGCTCGCGGTGGTATAACGCAGCGGCTGGTGGCGCACATAGCTGCCGTCACCCACCAGATGCCCGAGCAGGATCAGCGCATGATCGGGCCATTCCTCTTCGCGGTTCCGGTCCGGCGATGCGGCGGGCAGGGTTCTCGCCAGGGCAAGCCGGTCTCCCGGTCGCAGTTCGTGGACGTGCTTCCAGTCCTCGAATCCACGCAGACGGTGTGCGCCCGTGCAGCGGATGTGCCGACCACTGGCCAGACTGACGCGAAAAACCTGACGCCTACCCACCGACCAGACCTGATCACTGAGCGAGCGGCGGATGCGGCCTTCCGTATCGACCGACAACACCTCCGGCATCTGTCCCACCAGATCGGCGATGGGTACCCGGCGACCGTCCGCCAGCATCACCAGAGTATCGCCAGTCACACATTCACGCAGATCGGACATCACCGGCCGTTTGTTGGGACGCTGTTCCAGCGAGCGGTTCAATTGCGACAGGGCGATCACCGGCACGTGCAGTTCCTTGGCCAGGCCCTTGAGGGAGCGGGAAATCTCGGAAATCTCCGTGGCCCGGTTCTCGCTCTGGCCGGCGGCGCCGGACATCAGTTGCAGATAGTCGATGACGATCAGGCCCAGGGGACGGTCGCCCTGGCATTGGCGCGCCAGGCGGCGGGCGCGGGCGCGCACTTCCATGGCGGTAAGGCCCGGCGATTCATCGATGAAGAAGGGGGTTTCGTTCAGACGCCCCAGGGCGTGCGTCAGGCGCGGCCAGTCGTCCTCGCCGATGCGGCCGGTGCGCAGCTTGTGCTGATCCAGGCGGCCGACGGAACCCAGCATGCGCATGACCAGTTGATTGGCGCCCATTTCCATGCTGAATACCGCCACCGACAGGTTGGCGTCCAGGGCTACGTTCTCGGCGATGTTCAGGCTGAAGGCGGTGTTATGCGTGACCACGTCCTGGTCGGTCACGTACAGCCGCGAGGGGTGGCTGACGGCGATGCACTGGCATTCAGCCACGCGGCTGGGCTCGATGCGCTCGAAGGTCAGGCGTTTCTGGCGTTGCCAGGTTTCCGGCAGGCGCGCGAGTTTTTCCGACTGCAGCAACAGGGTGCGCGGTTGCGGGTGGAATATGTGGCAGACGTGAGCGGGCAGTCCCGGCCGGCGCGACACATCGGCCGCGCCGCGGAAATGCGGCTGTTTCAGGCTGATCGAGCACCATCCGCCGAGTGAGCGCGCCAGCTCGGCGACATCCTCGGCCAGTCGCTGGCTTGCGGTGGACAGGCGGATGCTGCCCCAGCGATCCACCCAGCCATCGGTGTCGAGCAAGCCGCGCAGCAGGTCCAGTCTGTTTTCCCGGTTCGCTTCCAGATAGGGCCGGGGGATGAATTTATGCGCGCTGTCGATCTCCCATAGCCCCATGCGTTCCAACTGCTGGCGGATGGGGTTGACGGCGGGGCGGCTGCCTTCAGTCAGGTCGGCGATTTTTTTCCGGGCGATGCGATAGTCGTAATTGCCGGCGTGGGTCACCGTCATGGTCTCGCCGATGCGGGCGCCGACGCGCCGCAACAACTCTTCGGAGGCGGTGGAGAAACGCAACGCGGTGCCGGACAGGCAGCCGTCGCCCAACAAGGCCCCCAGCAGCCAGGGATCGATGGGCAGGGCCTCGTCATGGCCGAACTCGCCATTGTGCGGGTCGATCCAGAGGCGGTTGCGGTAGCGCACCCGCTGCAGCATGGCGATGATCTGGTCGGTGCGCAGCACGCGCGGTTCCGGCCAGTCGCGGTAATGCACGCGCCAGAGGTGTTCGGCGCAGCATTCCGTCGAACGACCGTCGGAGAAGCGCACCCGGTATACCTGGCGCCGGCCCTGGGGATAAATGCCCTTGACCCGCGAAGGCTGGCCATCCGGGGATGCGAGCGCGTCGCCCACCCTGAGGTCGCCCATGCGGCGCCAGCCCGTGCGGGTTCTGATGTTCGCGTCGAGTGGCTGCGCCTTGCCCATCGATGGCCGGCCGGCGACGATGATGAGGTCGCCCGGCTGCAGGCCGGAGGTCTTGGCATCGAGGTCGGTGAAGCCGGTGGGCACGCCGGTGACCTCGCTGGGGTTGTCGCGGTTGTAGAGCTCGTCGATGCGGGTGACCACTTCCATCAGCAATGGCTGGACGGCCTGGAAGCCCTGCGTGGTCTTGGCCCCCGCCTCCTTGATCTCGAACACCTTGGCTTCCGCCTCGTCGAGGATCTGGGCGGCGGTGCGGCCGGCGGGGCTCAAGGCGGAATCGCTGATCTGCGCGCCCACTTCCACTAGCTTCCTGAGCACCGAGCGCTCGCGCACGATCTCGGCGTAGCGGCGGATGTTGGCGGCGGAGGGGGTGTTCTGCGCGAGGGCGGCCAGGTAGGCGAGGCCGCCGGCCTGATCGAGCTGCTCGAAGGATTCCAGGGCCTCGGCCACGGTCACCACGTCGGCCGGCTTGTTCTCCTCGATGAGGCGGACGATCTGTTTCCAGATGGCCTTGTGGTCGGCGCGGTAGAAATCCTGCTCGTTGATGAGGTCCGCGACCCGTTCCCAGGCCGTGTTCTCCAGCATGAGGCCGCCCAGCACGGACTGCTCCGCCTCGACGGAATGGGGCGGCAGCTTGAGGGCGGACAGTTCGGGATCGAAAACGGCGGACATGGGCAGGCTCGGGCGGGGAAGCGGCATTGTAATTCGGGACGGGGTTGGCGGACACCGCGCCGCAATCCGCGCGCGCGGGCTTGCACAAGATCAAGGCGGCAGCCGAACGATCGCGCTTGAATCCGCGCTCCCGCATCCGACCGCGAGTACCGCATGCACTTTCCCGCTTTCTTCCAGGACATTCCCCCCATCACCCTGCGCGATCCCCTGGCCGCGCTCCTGGGCGCCGCCGAAGACGGCCTCATCGATTACCGCTATGCCGACGCGGTCAAGCTGGCCGGCCATTCCTGCCCGACGGTGGCGGGCGCCTGGCTCATGGCCCGGCGCGGCCTGCGCGCCCTGTACGGCGACGACCTGCCGGAGCGCGGCGGCCTGCGCGTGGATTTCCGGGCGGCGCGCGAGGCCGGCGCCGCCGGCGTGGTCGGCAACGTGCTGGGCCTGATCACCGGCGCCGCCGGCGAGGAGGGCTTCAAGGGCCTGGGCGGCCGCCAGAGCCGGCGCGACCTGCTGCGCTTCGCCGTCGAGCTGCCCGCCGAGCTGCGCCTCACGCGGCTGGATACGGGCGCCGCGACGCTGCTCGACTACCGCCCCGAGCAGGTGCCGCCGGCGCCGGAGATGGCCGCGTTGATGGCCCGCGTGGTGGGCGGCTTGGCCGATCCCGGGGAACAGGTCGAGTTCGCCCGCCTGTGGCAGGACCGGGTGCGGCGCATCCTGCTGGAGCACGCCGACGACCCGGAACTGGTGGTGGTGCGACCGGCCTGAGCGCGGCGCCGGCGTGGAGCCGCGCGGGCCTATTCTTGACTGGAAAAGTCGAGAATACCGCCTATGGTGAGAGTAGCGTTTCCAAGTGAGAGGAGCCGGACATGACAGGAGAAATCCAGATCACCATCGAACGGGATGTCTACGACCGCTTGCGCAGCCTCATGGTGCCCCCCATCGACGACGCCAACGCGGTCATCAAGGCCCTGCTGTATCACGACGGGCGGGATAGCCGCGCGGCCTTGGCCCTGGAGGCCGACGAACGGCACTTTACCTATGCGCAGGAACTGGAACGTTCCAGCCAGGGGGTTTACGAATGCGGCGGGGGCACCTGAACGCCGCTTCGCGCGTTGTGCGGTTGCACGAAAGGAGGACGATCATGAACCTGGTTACCCATCATCTGGAGCGGCCCGGCTACGAGGCGCGCCCCGACCCGGACTTTCCCCATGCCCCTATCGACTGGTCGCGCGAAGAAGCCGTCGATCTGGCGCGCCGGGAAGGCCTCAACCTGACCGAGGAGCACTGGCAGGTGCTGTGCGCGCTACAGGAGTTCTACGCGCGCCACAGCGAAATGGCGATCAACGTGCGCGAGCTGCATGACGCCCTGGATGAATCCTTCCACCCGGAAGGCGGCATCCGCTACCTCTACAGGCTGTTCCCCAAGGGGCCCGTGGCCCAGGGTTGCCGTTTGGCCGGCTTGCAGCCGCCGGCGGGCGCCCAGGACATGGGGTTCGGCAGCGTTATCTGAGCGGGCGCCGAGGCGCGCGTCAAGAAAAAAGGCCGCGCATGCGGCCTTTTTTCCGGGAAAGGCGAGACTCAGGCTTCCGCCACCACGGTGACGCTGATGTCGCAGGTCACGTCGGAATGCAGGGCCAGGGTGACGGGGTATTCGCCCACCATCTTGAACGGGCCTCCCGGCAGCCGCACTTCCGCCTTGGCGATTTCCACGCCCTGCGCGGAGAGCGCCTGGGCGATGTCGACGTTGGTCACGGAGCCGAACAGGCGGCCGTCGACGCCCGCCTTCTGGGCGATGGTGACGGTCATGCCGGCGATCTTCTCGGCGCGCGCCTGCGCGGCGGCCAGTTTCTCGCCGGCCAGCTTTTCCAGTTCGGCCTTGCGCTCGGCGAAGGCGGCGATGTTGACCTTGGTGGCCCGCTTGGCCATGCCCTGGGGAATCAGGAAGTTGCGCGCGTAGCCGTCCTTGACCTTGACCACGTCGCCCAGGTTGCCCAGGTTGACCACTTTGTCCATCAGGATGATTTCCATGTTCGCGCTCCTGATCAGTTGTTGTGCTTGTCGGTGTAGGGCAGCAGGGCCAGGAAGCGGGCGCGCTCGATGGCGACCGACAACTGGCGCTGGTAGCGTGCCTTGGTACCGGTGATGCGGGCGGGAATGATCTTGCCCATCTCGTTGATGAAGTCCTTCAGGACTTCGACGTCCTTGTAATCCACTTCCTTGACCTTCTCGGCGGTGAAGCGGCAGAACTTGCGGCGGCGGAACAGGGCGGCGCCGTTGGGGTTCTTGGGTCGCGGCTTGCGTTTGATGAAAGGCATTTTCCAACTCCTAGATCGTTGCGGTTCCGGTCAGCCCGGAGCCAGGATTCCAAATTCGGTCACATGCAGTTCGAGACGGGGGTCGCGCGCGCCCTTGCGGTCGATGAAGCCTTGCAGGTGGAGGTCGGCGCCGGGCTGTACCCTGCCCAGTTCCTCCGCCACCGGCCCGAAGGCCACCAGCTCCGTCTCCAGCGCCACCGGCCGGGTCCGTTTCGCTTCTTCCTGCGTCGAGGTGTGTTGCACCGTGCAGCGCAGGGTGGCGATACCAGCCGGGGTGCGGCGCGGGCCCGATGTCGCCAGCAGGCGGCCCGTCAGCTCGAACCGGTTCAGGCGGCCTCGCCGGCGGCCTGGGCCAGCAGCAGGTTGCGCGCCTTCTCGCCCTTCATCATCGGCGACGGCGTCGTGACGGCCTCGTCGCGCACCAGGGTCAGGTGGCGCAGGATGGCGTCGTTGAAGCGGAAGCCGTGCTCCAGTTCGTCCAGGGTTTCCTGGTCGCACTCGATGTTCATGAGGACGTAGTGGGCCTTGTGCATCTTCTGGATGGTGTAGGCCAGTTGCAGGCGGCCCCAGTCCTCCAGGCGATGGATGTGGCCGTTCTTGGAGGCGATCAGGGACTTGTAGCGTTCGACCATGGCGGGCACCTGCTCGCTCTGGTCCGGGTGCACGATGAATACGATCTCGTAGTGACGCATTGAAACTCCTTGTGGGCTGAGGCCGCCCCCGTGCGCTCGGGGTGCGGCAAGGCGGGAAAGGCCGAGCCCGGCGGACCGGGCTCGGGCAAGCGCGGAATTCTATTGCGGAATCAGGCGGATAGCAACCGCGTGCAATGCCAGGAGGACGTGCTCACGCCACGCAATCCACGAAATACCGCGTGGCGCCGTTGGTCTTGTCCTTGACCAGGCCGTGCACGTCGGTTTCGAAGCCGGGGAATTTCTCGTTGAAGTCGCGGGTGAACTTCAGGTAGCGGACGATGGTGGCGTTGAAGCGCTCGCCGGGGATGAGCAGGGGAATGCCCGGCGGGTAGGGGGTGAGCAGGATGGAGGTGATGCGGCCTTCCAGGTCGTCGATCTCCACCCGCTCGATGTCGCGGTGGGCCATGCGGGCGAAGGCCTCGGCCGGGCGCATGGCGGGGACCATGTCGGAGAGGTACATCTCGGTGGTGAGACGGGCGACGTCGTAGTTCTTGTAGACCTGGTGGATTTCGCAGCACAGGTCTTTCAGGCCGACCCGCTCGTAGCGCGGGAACTTGGCGACGAAGTCGGGCATGACGCGCCACAGCGGCTGGTTGCGGTCGTAGTCGTCCTTGAACTGCTGCAGCTCGGTGACCATGGTGTTCCAGCGGCCCTTGGTGATGCCGATGGTGAACATGATGAAGAAGGAATAGAGGCCGGTTTTCTCGACGATGACGCCGTGCTCGGCCAGATACTTGGTGAGCACGGCGGCGGGGATGCCGGAGTCGGCGAAGTCGCCGGTGACGGACAGGCCGGGGGTGATGACCGTGGCCTTGATCGGGTCCAGCAGGTTGAAGCCCTTGGCCAGCTTGCCGAAACCGTGCCACTTGTCGCCGGTTTTCAGGGTCCAGGCGTCGCGCTCCTCGATGCCCTCCTCGGACAGATCCTTGGGCCCCCACACCTTGAACCACCAGTCGCTGCCCAGCTCGGCATCCACCTTGCGCATGGCGCGGCGGAAATCCAGGGCCTCGGCGATGGATTCCTCCACCAGGGCGCGGCCGCCGGGCTCCTCCATCATCGCCGCCGCCACGTCGCAGCTGGCGATGATGGCGTACTGCGGCGAGGTGGAGGTGTGCATGAGGAAGGCTTCGTTGAACACGTCGTGGTCCAGCTTGCGCGTCTGCGAGTCCTGCACCAGGATCTGCGAGGCCTGCGAGAGTCCGGCCAACAGCTTGTGCGTGGACTGGGTGGAGAACACCATGGAGTCCTTGCAACGCGGCCGCTCGGCGCCGATGGCGTGGTAGTCGCCGTAGAAATCGTGGAAGGCGGCGTGCGGCAGCCAGGCCTCGTCGAAGTGCAGGGTGTCGATCCTGCCGTCCAGCATGTCCTTGATTTCCTCCACGTTGTAAAGGATGCCGTCGTAGGTGGACTGGGTGATGGTCAAGACGCGCGGCTTGGCATCCTGGTCGGCGAAGGGATGGGCGGCGATCTTCTTCTGGATGTTCTTCCACTCGAACTCGGACTTGGGGATGGGGCCGATGATGCCGTAGTGGTTGCGCGTGGGCATCAGGAACACCGGGATGGCGCCGGTCATGATGATGGCGTGCAGGATCGACTTGTGGCAGTTGCGGTCCACCACCACCACGTCGCCGGGCGCCACGGTGGAGTGCCAGACGATCTTGTTGGAGGTGGAGGTGCCGTTGGTGACGAAGAACAGGTGGTCGGCGTGGAAGATGCGCGCGGCGTTGCGCTCGCTGGCGGCCACCGGGCCGGTGTGATCCAGGAGCTGGCCGAGTTCCTCCACCGCGTTGCAGACGTCGGCGCGCAGCATGTTCTCGCCGAAGAACTGGTGGAACATCTGGCCGACCGGGCTTTTCAGGAAGGCGACGCCGCCGGAGTGGCCGGGGCAGTGCCAGGAATAGGAGCCGTCCGCCGCGTAGTGGGTGAGCGCGCGGAAAAACGGCGGCGGCAGGGAATCCAGGTATGCCTTGGCTTCGCGCACGATGTAGCGGGCCATGAACTCCGGCGTGTCCTCGAACATGTGCAGAAAGCCGTGCAGTTCGCGCAGCACGTCGTTGGGGATGTGCCGGGTGGTGCGCGTCTCGCCGTAGAGGAAGATGGGGATGTCGGCGTTGCGCAGGCGGATTTCGCCGACGAAGGTGCGCAGTTCGGCGATGGTCTGCTCGGCCTCCTTGCCGGCGAATTCCTCGTCGTCCACCGACAGGATGAAGGCCGAGGCGCGGCTTTGCTGCTGGGCGAAGGAGGACAGGTCGCCGTAGCTGGTCACCCCCAGCACTTCCATGCTCTCGTCCTCCAGGGCCTTGGCCAGGGCGCGGATGCCCAGGCCGGAAGCGTTCTCGGAGCGGAAGTCCTCGTCGATGATGATGACCGGGAAATGAAAGCGCATGGGGTTAAGCGTGAGGCGTGAGGCGTGAGGCGTGAGGCGTGAGGGGTGAGGGGTGAGGGGTGAGGGGTGAGGAGCGGGGATTCTACGCCTCAC
>JBBIPL010000052.1:0-15134 GCA_037442845.1 Hydrogenophilales bacterium
ATTGGTTGACGGCGTATTTTTGGGTTTTCACGCTTCTCTCCCTGCTGTTCTAGTGCAGTGTCTCGTAATTAACTCGACATAAAACCGCGTCTTTTTCCGCCATGCGGCGTTGCAACCCATTGCCATATGTCCAATATGGCTGCGGATTTGCGCCTTGCCTGTCGAAAAAATCCATCGGTTTCATCCTGTCAAGACAATCACGAGACACTCAAGCCGCCAGCGGTAAAGCCAACCGGATATCGATTTCTTCATACGGCACAAACACGCTCTCGTCGTCCGCGCGTTCCACAAGCCCGAGTTCCTCCAGCTTCACCACATCGGTGTGGACATTGGAATAATTCCGGCCGGCCGCCTTGGACAAGGCATTCACGTTACACGGCCCAACCCTGCGCAGGGTTTCGAGGAGGTCGATGCGGGCAGGCGTCAGCAGCGAGAACAAGGTGCGCGCGGACTCGAAGGAGAGCTGGAAATCAGGCTCCTGTCCGGCAGCGATCTGCTTCCTCGCGACGTTGAAAACGCTGCCTTTCTTACCCAGTTCTATGATGGCCTTCATGTGCCGCTCCAGTTCATGACATCTCGTTCGAAATCGTCCAGCAGGGTTTCGAGCGAGATAAAGAGATAGGGCTCTTCCCTTGCCCTGATGTGCCTGTGGTCTCCCTTGCCGCGTTCATTGTCATATCGCACCAGACATTCGCCATCTCTACCAAAGTAAAGGCGGTACTTGAAAACGTGCCGACAGGGCGGCATGGGGGCATCCAGACGCCAGACAACGATTTCCACGATGGAACCGTCATCGCGCACCTCCTTTGTCTTGGCGATCATCCGCGCGGCCATGAATGCATGATAAATCCTTATTGCCTTGAAGCAATAAGTATCGCGGCAAATATCACCTCTTCCCTCCACGAGGGCCGCTGACTGGTGGCCGGAAGAGGAGTCCGGCTAGTTCAGGCCCGGCTGCGTTCCTGGTATTCCAGGTGGCAAGAAAAAATGACCCCGGTCAATAACGGAGTTGCACGGATTCAAGCCCGGCGCGGATCGGCCGATATGGGGAAGCCACGACCCAGAAAGACTCCTCATGCATGCGTCCACCACCGAGCACGCCCCCGCAACCTCGTTCCAGGAGCGCCGCAAGCGGCCCGACCTGCGGGCGTTGTTCGAAAAGACCATTCCCCGGCTGGAGCCCTTCTTCAGCAACAGGCAGAACCTCAACGGCAATCCCACGGAATATTGGGCGGCCAAGCTGGTCCGTGATCTGCATCCGGAGCTCAGCGAGCAGGAGGCGCATCTGCTGGTGGGCGCCGCCGCCCGCTACTTCCGCGAGCGGACGGCTGCCGTCAGCGCCTAGACCGCAGGTAGGTGACGAAGTCATAGGCCAGCCCCTCGGGGCTGACCCGGCGGTCACGCGCCGCTTCTTCCCATTGCCCCCGGTCGAAGATCGGGAACCACGCATCCCCTGCGTAATCGGCCTGGATTTCCGTGAGATACAGCCGGTCCGCGCGGGGCAGCACCTGGGCGTAGAGTTCGGCGCCGCCGACGAAGAAGATTTCCGTCTCGCCGGCGCAGGCGGCGATGGCCGCATCGATGGAAGCGGCGCTGATACAGCCCGGCGCCCGGTAGTCCGGGTCGCGCGTGACGATCACCGTGGCGCGGCCCGGCAGCGGCTTGCCGATGGACTCGAAGGTCTTGCGCCCCATGACGATGGCATGCCCCATGGTCAGCGCCTTGAAGTGCTTGAGGTCTTCCGGCAGCCGCCAGGGTAGCGTGTTGTTGACGCCGATGACGCGGTTACGCGCCATGGCGGCGATGACGGAAAGAATGGTGGCGGCGCGGTCGGGCATGGAATCTTGCAGGGCGAACGGGTGGGCCAAGGGTATTGCAGAGGGCGCGAGCTTGGGAAGCGGCGTGACCCGATACCGGCGTCGTCAATTCGGTCGCGCCTTCACCCGCGTGCCTGCTTCGATCTTCTCGTCGGGGTGGGCGATGACCCGCTCGCCGGCCTTGAGACCCGCGACGATCTGGGCGTGCAGGCCGGTGCGCTGGCCCACCTCGACCTCGCGCAGGCGGGCGCGGCCGTGTTCCTCGACGTACAGCGCCCAGCCTTCGCCCTTGCGGAACAGGGCGCTGGTCGGCGCCAGCAGCAGGTCGTCGCCTTCCCACAGGACGAAGGCGGCCTCCACCCGGTAGCCGTCGCCCAGGCTGTTCCATTCCGCAGCGGGGGAGACGATGTCCACCCGCACGCGCACGCGCTGTTCCTCCACGCCCAGGGCGGAGACCTTGGTGAAGCCGGCGGGCTCCACCACCCGCACCCGGCCCTGCAGGCTGCCGGGGCCGCCCCAGCGGTCCAACAGCACGCGGGCGCCGGGCCGGATCCGCACGGCGGCGGTGGAGAGCACTTCCACCAGCACTTCCAGGCTGGCCGGGTTGCCGATTTCGATGAGGGGCTGGCCCGGCTGCACGACGCCCTCGCTTTCGTGCGGCACCGCCAGCACGCGGCCCGCCACCGGCGCGGTCACCGCCAGGGTGGCCGGCGATCCGGCGCCGGCGGGTGCGCTCGCTTCGGTGAGGGCGGCGCGCGCCACGGCCACCTCATGGCTGGCCGCCTGCACCCGGTAGTCTGCGGCCTGACGGCTCGCCTGAGAGACTTGCAGCCGGCTCCTGGCCTGGTCCACGGCGGCCTGGGAGACGAAATTCGCCTGCCCCAGAGATTCGGCGCGGGCCAGTTCCTGCTCGGCCAGGCGCGCCTCGGCGGCGGCGGCGCGGGCGGTCTCCTGGGCGGCCAGCAGGGCGGCCTGGGCCGCCTCCACCCGCGCCTGGGCCTGGGCGCGAGCACGCGGGTCCAGGCTGGCGGCGCGGGCCGGCTCGATGAAGGCCAGCGCCTGACCGGCGGCGACGGCGTCGCCCACCTTCAGGCTGATGCGGCGCGACTGCCCCGCCACGGGCGCGGCCACCACGTAGCGCTCGCGCACCCGGGTGCGGCCCTCCTCCTCCACCGTCACCGCCAGATGGCCCTGGCGCGCCTCGATCAGTTCGACCGGCACGGGCCTCGGCATGAAGCCGTAGCCGATGCCCGCCGCCAGGATCAGGGCGACGATCAGGTAGCCGATGCGCGCACGCCATTTCATGTCGCTCATTCCCTCGTCTTCAGCACGCCCACCAGGTCCAGCCGGCCCAGCTGGCGCCACACCAGCAGGCCGGAGACGACGGCGGACACCGTCACCACCAGCGCGCTCAGGGCGAAATTGTAGGGCTCCAGCACCAGCGGCAGGCGGTAGAGATCGGATTCGAACACCACCACCAGGATGCCGCACAGGCCGGTGCCGACCAGGAAGCCCAAGGGGATGGCGGCCAGGGTGAGCAGCGCCAGCTCGCCCAGCAGGATGTAGGCGATCTCGCCGTGGCTGAAGCCGAGGACGCGCAGGCTGGCGAGCTCCCGCCCGCGCTCGGACAGGGCGATGCGGGCGCTGTTGTAGACCACGCCGAAGGCGATGGTGGCGGCGAGAATGGTGGCGACCATGTTGAAGAACAGCACGAACTCGCCCAGGGTGTCGTAGAAGCTGCGGATGGCGGCGGCATGAGCCACCATGCCCAGCACTCGCGGCCGCTCGTGCAGGCGGGCGTAGAGGTCGCTGGCGGCGTCCGGCGCGTGGCCGATGTAGGCGCCGGACACCACGTGGCTCTCGCCCAGCAGCGCGTTGAGATCGTCCTGGCGCATGTAGGCGGAGACCCCCAGATACTGCTTGGTGATGCCCAGCACCGGCACTTGCAGCACCTGGCGGCGGCCTTCCAGCACTTCCACCGTCAGCAGATCGCCCGGCTTCACCCGCAGGATGTTGTTCGCCAAGTGGTCGGTGAGGACGATGCCGCCGGGCGGGATGCGAACCGGACGCAGGTCCTCGTCCAGCGAGCGGTGCAGCACGCCGTCGGGCTGGATGCCGTACACCGCCGAGCGGTAGTGGTACTGGCCGAAGCGCAGTTTCGCCGCGACGTCGCGGAAGCCTTCGACGTGGCGCACGCCGGGCAACTGCGCCAGCTCGAACAGGGCGCGGCCGCCGGTGGGCTCGACGAAGCCCACCGCCAGGTCCTCGCGCGCGGCCTGGCGGAACTGGACGTCGACCATGAAATCGATGGCGCCGCGCTGGTAGTTGCCCACCATCATCAGGCCGCCGGCGCAGGCGATGCCGAACACCGTCAGCAGCGACTTCAGCGGCCGCCGCTCGATGTGGCGCAGGATCATGCGCGTGGGCTGGTTCAGCAGCCGTTGCAGGCCCAGCCGCTCCAGCAGCGTGGCGCGATACACCGTCGGCGTTTGCGGGCGCATGCCTTCCGCCGGCGGCAGGCGCGCCGCCCGCCCCACCGCCGCCAGGGCGCCGCTGGCCGCCGCCAGTCCCGCCACCCCGAGGGCGATGGCGATGACGCCCGGATTCAGCACGTAATCCAGGTAGGGGAAGCGGTACAACTCCATGTAGACGCCGGCCAGGCCGCGGCCGAACCAGGCTCCCAGGGCGACGCCGCCGGCGACGCCGAGAAAGGCCACCGCCAGCACCAGCTTGAGGTAGTGCCAGCCGATGGCCAGGGGCCGGTAGCCGAAGGCCTTGAGAATGGCGATCTGCTCGCGCTGGGTGGCGATGAGCCGGGCCACCACGACGTTCAGCAGGAAAGCCGCCACCCCCAGGAAGATGGAGGGAAACACCATGGCGGTGGTCCGCAACTGCTTCAGCTCTTCCGACAGGAAGCGGTTGGAGAACTGGTCCTTGCGGGCGAAGGCGCCGATGCCGCCGTAGCGCGCCAGCAGCCCGTCCAGGCGGTCGATGACGGCCTGCGCCTCGGCCCCCGGCGTCAGGGTCAGGCTAACGTTGTTGAAAGCGCCGTCCATGTCGTAGGCGGCGGCCAGGGCGTGGCGGCCCATCCACAGCACGCCGTAGCGCTTGAAGTCCGGGAACATGGCCCCCGGCGCGATCTGGTAGACGTATTCCGGCGACAGCGCCACGCCCACCAGGGTCAAGGCCTTGCGCTTGCCGTGGATGACCGCGTGGATGCGGTCGCCGGGATGCAGGCCGTGGGCGTCGGCGAAGGTGTCGCTGACGATCACCTCGTCGCCGCTGTAGGGCGCGAGCCAGCGTCCGCGCTTCAGGTGCAGTGTGTTGAGCAGGGGCTGGCCGGTGTCGGGCAGGGAGGACAGCACGCCGGTGATCGGATCGGTGAAGCCTTCCACCTCCAGCTTGACCACCGCCACCACCCGGGTTTCCAGCCGCTCCACGCCGGGGATCTCGGCAAGCCGCGCGGCCGCGGCTTCCGGCGCGCGGGTCAGGCGGGTGAAGACCTGGGCGAAGCGGTAATCCCGGTAGAACAGATCGCGGCTGGCCACCAGGGAATCGTAGGTGGACAGCGACATGACCAGGGTCGCCACCCCTCCCGCGATCACCGCCGCGATGGCCAGGGCCTGGCCGCGCATGTGCCAGAGGTCGCGCAGGAGTTTGCGGTTGAGGGCGGTCATGCGCCTCACCAGCTCAACTCGTGGGCGGCCCGCTTCGTCGCGTTGCGCCGTTCTTCCACGATGTGTCCGTCCGACAGGCGGATCACGCGGTCGGCCATGTCGGCGATGCCGGCGTTGTGGGTAATCAGCACGGTCAGCGTGCCCAGTTCCCGGTTCACCTTCTCCAGGGCCTCCAGGACGACGACGCCGGTGGCGGAATCGAGCGCCCCGGTGGGTTCGTCGCACAGCAGCACCGCCGGGTTCTTGGCGATGGCGCGGGCGATGGCCACGCGCTGCTGCTCGCCGCCGGAGAGCTGGGCCGGGAAGTGATCCAGGCGCTCGCCAAGCCCCACCATGGCCAGGGCTTCTTCAGGCCGCATGGGGGCCTTCGATATTTCGGTCACCGCTGCCACGTTTTCGCGGGCGGTCAGGCTGGGGATCAGGTTGTAGAACTGGAAGACGAAACCCACGTGATCGCGGCGGAACAGGGTCAGCGCCTCCTCGTCAGCGGCCGAGAGGGTACGGTTTAGGTAGAACACCTCGCCCGCCGTGGGCGTATCCAACCCGCCCAGGATGTTGAGCAGGGTGGACTTGCCGCTGCCGGAAGGCCCCAGCAGCACCACCAGTTCGCCGGCATGCAGTCCCAGGTCGATGCCGCGCAGGGCGTGCACCTCCACCTCGCCCATGCGGTAGATCTTGGTCAGGCCTTTGGCCCGGAATACGGTTGTCGTTTCAGCCATGCTTCAGGATAGGGCAACCCATCCGTGTAGGGCGCAATAAGCGCAGCGCATTGCGCCACTTCTCAATCCGGGCAGACCAACCCATCCACGCCCGCACTCCCCGCCCAATCCCCCGGATAGATGCCGTCCCCGACCAGTCGATGAAACGTTGAATAGGGCCAATCCGAGACCCGTTCCGCATGGCCATGCTTCACAAGGTTGAAATGCACATAGTCCATATGCGCCGAGAAATCCCGCTCGTCCCGGATCAGATGCTCCCAATACCGTCGCTGCCAGATGCCCCGCTCACCCCGCGCCCGGCGCACCGCAGAACGCCGTTCATCCTTGGGCAAGCGCTTGGAGAACCCGGCCTTGATCAGTCGCCAGCGCACGGCAAAGTCCATGTCGCCGGGTGGAAGTTTAAGAACGCAATGCAGGTGATCCGGCAACACCACCCAGCCATGAATCACGAAGGGATGGTCATGGCGTACCTGCCGAACCACATCGCGAAGCGCCTGGATATGCCGGGTCAACAAGTCGTTGCCCTGTCGCTGCAAGGCGTTCACCGTGAAAAAATACGTGCCACCCGGATGCCAGGCGCGGCGGTAGTCAGGCATGGCGGGCGGCTCGCTTTGTAGGGATGTGGACGAATGATCCCGGGGCCGTTTGAAGTAGGGTGCAATAGGCGTTAGCCGTATTGCACCGGAAGAAACCCATTCGGCGCAATGCCCTTCGGTTATTGCGCCCTACGTATGCTACTCCATCCGCTTCCGTTCAGTTGCCACATCTGGGGCTGAAGCGGGACAAACTTCCTTTCAATCCAATCTACACCGCCACCGGCGCCTTGATGCCCGGATGCGGGTCGTAGCCTTCCAGGGTGAAGTCCTCGTACTTGAAGGCGAACAGGTCGGTCACCGCCGGGTTCAGCCGCATGGTCGGCAAGGCGCGGGGTTCGCGCGAGAGTTGCAGGTTCACCTGCTCCAGGTGGTTGAGGTAGATGTGGGCGTCGCCCAGGGTGTGCACGAAGTCGCCGGGCTTCAGGCCGGTGACCTGGGCGATCATCAGGGTGAGCAGGGCGTAGCTGGCGATGTTGAAGGGCACGCCGAGAAAGATGTCGGCGCTGCGCTGGTAGAGCTGGCAGCTCAATTCGCCGTCGGCCACGTAGAACTGGAAGAAGGCGTGGCAGGGCGGCAATTTCATGTAGGGCAGCTCGCCCACGTTCCAGGCCGAGACGATGATGCGGCGGGAATCCGGGTTGCTTTTCAGGGTTTGCAGGACTTCGCTGATCTGGTCGATGTGGCGCCCGTCCCGCGCCGGCCAGGAGCGCCACTGGTAGCCGTAGATGGGCCCCAGGTCGCCGTTCGCGTCGGCCCATTCGTCCCAGATGGAGACGCCGTTGTCCTTCAGGTACTGGATGTTGGTGTCGCCCTTCAGGAACCAGAGCAACTCGTGGATGATGGACTTGAGGTGGACCTTCTTGGTGGTGAGCAGGGGGAATCCCTCGCCGAGGTCGAAGCGCATCTGGTGGCCGAACACCGAGATCGTGCCGGTGCCGGTGCGGTCGCTCTTGCGGGTGCCATGATCGAGAACGTGGCGGAGAAGATCGTGGTATTGCCGCATCAGACAGTCTCTTCCTTGAGGAGGTGCTGGTACACCAGGTTCATGATGATGAGGCGCTGGGCCTGGTTGAGTTCGCCGAACTGCAGGCCGTAGGACTTCATCGGCTTGCCCTGCTCGTCGTCCTCCTCGCCCAGCGAGCGGATGATGGCCGGAGTCTTCACGTATTCCTCCATGTCGCCCAGCTTCACCTTGAAGGACAGCCACAGGGTCTGATCCTTTTCGCCCAGTTTCATGGGCGAGTGCATCTTGGCGCCGCCGACGCTGATGTCCACCAGCTTGCCGGCGCCCACCTGCCTGCCCTCCTCGCTCTCGTGCACGGCGACGATGATGCCGGCCGGGGCGCGCATGGCCTTGCGGATACGCATCGCCTGAACCGTGTCTGGATAAGAGAGGTGCAGGTAGGGAAAGGGCTGCAACTGGGCCTTCAGTACCTTCGCCTTGAAGGCGCAGACATTGAGGCCGGAAAACGCGCGGATCAGGTAGGTCTGGCCGTCGCGCACGAAAATCAGCTTGCCGTCCACCATGGGGGCCGTCACCAGCACGCTCTTCGGCTTCATCACGCCGATGACGCGCACCGTGAAGCGCTCGGTCTGCCCCTCCAGCAAGGGCTGCAACTGCAGGGTGTCGTCCGGCATCAGCTTGATGGCCTCGAAGCTGAGGGTTTCCTCCTGCGTCCTCGGTACGCCGCCCGCCGCGCCGCTGTCGCTTTCCACCAGCGCGGACTGGCTGTAATCCAGGCGCTGCCGCCGGCCTTCGCGAAACAGGCCGCGTTCCAGCAGGACCTCGATCTGATGCTCGCTGCGCACGATCACGCCGCGGCTGAGCAGCAGGTTGCGCGACGCGTCGTAGACGGAAAACGGCAGCGGCTTGCCGAGTTCGATCTCGGACTTGCGCACCGGCACCAGGAAATAATCGTCGGCCATGCTGTCGTCTCCTCACGTTGGGCGGTTCGTCACCCTTGGCCCGGCGACCGCCCCACGCCGGCATTGTAGGCATGGGCCGGGCCAAACGCGCGGGAAATGACGGGGCGCATCAATGCAGGCTGGCCTTGCCCAGTTCATCGAGGATGTCCAGCAACAGCTTGCGGCCCAGGGGCCCCATGCCCTTCATGAGCGCGTCCGCGTCGCGCTCGCCGTTCACCAGGCGGCGCATGAGGCCGCCCAGGCGGGCCATGTCGCCGCCGGCGCGCAGCATCTGCTCGGCCATGTTGGCCAGCGCCGCCAGCGCCTGGGCATCGCCGCGCGCCGCCGCGGCGATCATCGCCGCCAGGCCGGGCGCGGCGGCGGCGGCATCGGCCTGGCGGTCCAGGGGCGGCAGGGTGGCCGGGTTATCGATGCCGCGCAACACGGCGTCGACGATAATCCGATCCTCTTCGTCCAGGCCCAGTTTTACCGATTCGTCGCGGCGGCCGTCGACAATCAGGCGCAGCGCGCCCACCAGCCGCGGCCAACCCTGGCGCTCGGCCGCATCCAGGGTGCGCATCAGCTCGGGCAGTCGCGAGCGGTCGCGCAGGGCGCCCACCACGGCGTGGATGAACGGCGCGTGCATGCGCAGCACCTGCTCTACGGCATCAGGCAGTGCGGCCATGTTCCTCCTGCAGCGGGCGCCATTGCCCCTCGACCAAGGCTTCGAGCGGGCGATAGCCGCGCTTGTAGGCCATCTTCGTGGATTCCGCGATCCAGTAGCCCAGGTAGAGATAGGGCAACGCCATGTCGCGCGCCAGGCGCACCTGGGTAAGCACGCCGAAGACGCCCAGGCTGCGCCGGGCCAGTTCCGGCTCGTAGAAGGTGTAGACCGCGGACAGCCCGTCGAGCAGCCTGTCGAGCAGGGAGACCATGACCACCTCGCCGTCCAGGCTGTATTCGAGCAGGGCGCTGTCCACCCGGCTTTGCAGCAGAAAGCCGCGAAACTGCTCGCGGTCGTCCTGATCCATGCCGCCGCCGGCGTGGCGCGCCGCCTGGTAGCGGCGGTACAGGCGATAGTGCGCCTCGTCGAACAGCAGCGGCCTGACGCGCACCGCCAGATCGCCGTTGCGCGCCAGGCAGCGGCGCTGGGCGCGGCTGGGCGCGAAATCCTGCACCCGCACGCGCACCGGCACGCAGGCCTGGCAGGCATCGCAACGCGGCCGGTAGACATGCAGTCCGCTGCGGCGGAAACCCAGGCGCACCAGTTCGCTGTAGACCAGGTGATCGATGAGACCGGAGGGCGCCGCCACCTGCGAACGCGCCTGCCGCTCCGGCAGATAACTGCACGGATAGGGCGCCGTCAGATAGAACTGCAGGCGGAAGATGGGCAGCTCTTTGAGCGAACTCATGCGCGGAATTCTAAGGTCCATTTGCCAGGCACGCCCGGTTCGCCGGTGAGCCGATCGAGCAGGGCGGTGAAATCCCGGCGCGGTATCTCGCGCGCCCCCAGGGAGGCGAGATGCGCGGTATTCATCTGGCAGTCGATGACGCCAAAGCCCCGCGCCGCGAGAAAGCGGACCAGATGAGCGAGGGCGATCTTGGAAGCGTCGCTGCGCCGCGCGAACATGGATTCGCCGTAGAACGCCCGGCCGATGGCGACGCCATACAGTCCCCCCGCCAGCTCCAGGCCGTGTTCGCCTTGCATCCAGGTTTCCACCGAGTGCGCATGTCCCGCCTCGTGCAGCGCGCGATAAGCCTCGATCATCGCGGCGGAGATCCATGTGCCGCCGGCGCCGGGCCGCGGCGCCGCGCATGCCGCCATGACCTGGGCGAACGCGCTGTCCGCCCTCACCGCGTAATCGGCGCGCGCCAGACGTTTTTTGAGGGAGCGGGAAACCTTGAACTCGTCCGGAAACAACACCATGCGCGGGTCGGGCGACCACCAGAGGATGGGTTCGCCCGCATTGAACCAGGGGAAGATGCCGCGCCGGTAGGCGTCCAGCAGACGCGGCACGGACAGGTCGCCGCCCGCCGCCAGCAGGCCGTTCGGCTCCGCCAGGGCGCTTTGCGGGGGCGGGAAGGGGTCAGCCGCGCGCAGCCAGGGAATCACCGATGCACAAAGCCTCTTGCTCGGGGACGGCTGGGGCCGCCCGCTCAGAATTGAAAATACCGGGGGCCATTCCGCCGCAAGCGGCGGCGCATGGTGTCCCACTCGGGGTACAGGGTTTCCACCTCGCGCCAGAAGGCGGGGGAATGGTCCCGCCGCCGGAAATGGGCGAGCTCGTGGCAGATCACGTAATCGATTTCTTCCGGGCTGGCCTTGGCCAGGCGCCAGTTCAGGCTGACCACGCCCTTCGGCGACAGGCTGCCCCAGCGCGTGCGCGCGTCGGACAGGCGCAGGGGCGGCACGGGCCGCCCCAGGCGCGCGGCGTGATGGGCCAGGCGCGCAGCCAGCAGGGGTCGCGCCTCGCGCTTGTACCAATGCACGACGGCGGCGGCGAGAGCCGACTCCTCGGCGGCGCAAACCAGCCTGTCCGCTTCCCGGCGCACGGCGGGCCTACCACCGGGGGACAACGTGACCAGGACCAGGCGACCGCCCAGCCAGGGCAGTTCGGCACCATCACGCCACTGGAACACACGGCTGCGGACGCTTTCCAGGCGATCCCGCAACCAGTCCGCGTGACGCTGCAGGAAGCGCTCCACTTCATGCCGGGGCAGGCGCAGGGGCGCGTTGACGGCGATCTCGCCCTGTTCGGAAACCCGCAAGGCCAGGCTGCGGCGGGCGGAACTGCGCTTTAAGCGGTAGAACGCGTCGGCGCCCGCGAGGGGAAGCGGGAAAACCTCCTCGCTGCGGGTCGGCCCGCGGCCACGCCGGGACGCGTTCATCCGGCCCGCCCCAGCCTCATGCCAAAGATGCGCGACGAGGGACCACGCGCATCGCTCACAAGCCGGCCATGGCGTTCTCGATCCAGGCCTCGGTCTCGGCCAGCACCTGCGCGGCCTTGCGGCCGGCGGTGGGAATGGGCGGGCCGATGACCACGGTGATCTCGCCCGGCCGCTTGACGAAAGCGTTCTTCGGCCAGCAGCGCCCCGCGTTGTGCGCCACCGGCACCACCGGCACGCCCGCCTTGCTGGCCAGCCAGGCGCCGCCCACCTGGTAAGTGCCCTTCTCGCCGGGCGCGACGCGGGTGCCTTCCGGAAACACCAGCACCCAGAAACCGGCCTTGAGGCGTTCTTTGCCCTGCTGCTCGACCTGTTTCATGGCTTCGCGGCCGGCGGCCCTGTCGATGGCGATGGGGCTGAACAGGGCCAGACCCCAGCCGAAGAACGGGATGTGCAGCAAGCTCTTCTTGAGCACGAAGGACAGCGGCGGAAAGATCTGCTGGAAGGCGATGGTCTCCCAGGCCGACTGGTGCTTGGACAACACCACGCTGGGTTGCGCCGGCAGATGCTCGATGCCCTCGACGCGGAAGCGGATGCCCAGGATGACCCGCGCCAGCCAGATCACCACCCGCCCCCACAGGGTGATGACGCGGTAGCGCGGCAGCGGCGGCAGGAAGAACAGGGGCAGGACGCAGAGGACGAAGAGGACGGTGAACACCGCCTTCAGCACGAGGAACAGCGCGGAACGCAGGAACGGCATGCGGCGTTCAATCCGTCTCGGAAATGATGACGTTGGCCGCTTCGCGCAGATCCTCGAACACCGGCACGTTCTCCGGCAGGCCGCCGCCCTCGATAGTGCGCAGGCCCTTGCCGGTCTTCACCAGCATGGCCTTGGCCCCCACCGCCATGGCCGCCTGCGCGTCGCGCAGGGCATCGCCGATGGCCGGGACGCCGCGCAGGTCGACGTGCAGGCGCTGGCCGATCTCCTGGAAGAGGCCCGGGTTGGGCTTGCGGCAAGCGCAACTGGAATCGGCCGCGTGCGGGCAGAAGAACACCGCGTCGATGCGGCCGCCGGCCTGCGCCACCAGCTTGTGCATCTTGGCGTGGATGGCGTTAAGGGTGGCCATGTCGAACAGCCCGCGGCCGACGCCGGACTGGTTCGACGCCACCACCACGCGGAAACCCGCCTGGGTCAGGCTGGCGATGGCCTCCAGGCTGCCGGGAATGGGGTTCCACTCCTGCGGGCTCTTGATGAACTGGTCGGAGTCGTAGTTGATGACTCCGTCGCGATCGAGGATGACCAGCTTCATGGCATCGGTTCCGGGTGGTGGGCGGACTGTGCTACCAATACTCCCGAGCGCTCAGCTCTGCAACTGGCCGATGTCGGCGACGCTGTGCATGAGTTGGCCGAGGCTGTGCAGCAGGCCCAGGCGGTTGGCGCGCACCAGCGGTTCCTCGGCCATCACCATGACTTCGTCGAAGAAGCGGTCCACCGGCGCCTTCAGCGCGGCCAGGCGCTTGAGGGCGCCGGCGTAGTCGAGGTTGGCCAGATCGGCTTCCACCAGCGGCGCCAGGGCGGACACCGAGGCGAACAGTTGTTTCTCGGCCTCCTCGGCGAACAGCGCCACTTCCACCTTGCCCCCCGCTTCGCCGGCCTTCTTCAAAATATTCTGGATGCGCTTGTTGGCCGCGGCCAGGGCCTCGGCCTCGGGCAGGGCGACGAAGGCCGCCACCGCGTCCAGCCGCGCCGGCACGCGGTCGATGCGGGTGGGCGCCTGGACCACGACCGCCTCCACCTGGTCCGGGGCGCGGCCCTGGTCCTTGAGATAGACGCGCAAGCGGTCCTGCATGAACTGGAACACGTCCACCGCCACGCTGGCGCATACCTCCTCGTCGGCGAACTGGGCGCGAGCGAGTTCCAGCAGCTGCATGAGATCCAGGGGCAGGGCCTTCTCCATGAGCATGCGCAGCACGCCCAGGGCGGCCCGGCGCAGGGCGAAGGGATCCTTGTCGCCGGTCGGGATGGCGCCGATGCCGAAGATGCCCACCAGGCTGTCCAGGCGCTCGGCCAGGGCGACGGCAAGGCCGATGTTGTCGGCGGCCAGCTCGTCGCCGGCGAAGCGCGGCTTGTAGTGGTCGGCGATGGCCTCGGCGACGCGCTTGTCCTCGCCGTCATGCAGCGCGTAGTAGCGGCCCATGATGCCTTGCAGTTCCGGGAACTCGCCCACCATGTCGGTGACCAGGTCCGCCTTGGCGAGTTGCGCGGCGCGTTCGGCCAGGGCCGCGTCGGCGCCCAGCCTTTCGGCGATGGCGCCGGCCAGCTTCATCAGCCGGCGGATGCGCGCACCCAGGCTGCCCAGCTTGTTGTGGTAGACCACCTTGTCCAGGGCCTCGACCCGGCCCGCCAGGGTCTTCCTGCGGTCCTGGTCGAAGAAGAACTTGGCGTCCGCCAGGCGCGGCCGCACCACCCGCTCATTGCCGCCGATGACCGCGGAAGGATCGTCGGGGCGGATGTTGGAGACGATGAGGAAGCGGTTGGTGAGGCGGCCCGAGGCATCCAGCAGCGGGAAGTACTTCTGGTTCGCCTTCATGGTCAGGATCAGGCATTCCTGGGGCACTTCAAGGAATTGCGGCTCGAACTGGCAGATGAGGACATTGGGCCGCTCCACCAGCGCGGTGACTTCGTCCAGCAGGGCCTCATCGTCGATGGGTTTGGCGCCGCCTCCGACTTTCTCGGCGGCTTCCTGGAGCTGGCGGGTAATCTCCGCGCGGCGCTTGGCGAAGCCGGGGATGACCGCGCCTTCGCCTTCCATCTGGGTCTCGTAGCTGTCGGCGGAGCGGAGGACGACGGTATGGCTCGCCGCCTCGCAGCGGTGGCCCCGGGTCTCGCGGCCGGCATTCAGGCCCAGCACGGAAATCGGCACTACGTCTTCGCCGTGCAGCGCCACCAGGGCATGGGCCGGGCGCACGAAATTCACCGAACTCCAGCCGTCGGCCAGTTGGTAGGTCATGACCTTGGGGATGGGCAGCTTGGCCAGGGCCTCGTCCAGGGCCTTTTGCAGGCCGGCGGCCAGGGTGGCGCCGGCTACCACGGTGTCGAAGAACAGGGCTTCGGTCTTGCCGTCCGGGGCGCGCCTGAGGCGCGGCAGCACACCGGCGTCCAGGCCCAGGGCGCCCAGTTTCTTCAACAAGGCCGGAGTGGGCTGGCCATCGGCGGTCAAGGCCACGCTGACTGGCATGAGCTTGTGGGACACCGGCTTGTCGGCAGCCTGGGCGGCGACCTGGGTCACGTGCACGGCGAGACGGCGGGGCGAGGCGAAGGGTGTGGCGATGCTGTCGCCGGCGGTCAGACCCTGAGCCTTCAGGGTGTCGAACAGGGTGGCCGCGAAGGCCTCGCCCAGCCTCGACAGCGCCTTGGGCGGCAGTTCCTCGACGAACAGTTCGACCAGCAGGTTCTTACTCGACATAGGCAAACCCCAGGATCATGACTCCGGTCACGCCGCCTTCTTCTCGATCTGCGCCAGCACTTCCTCC
>JBBIPL010000053.1:0-6874 GCA_037442845.1 Hydrogenophilales bacterium
CCGGTCATGCCGCCCATGCCGCTCATACCCGACATGCCACCCATGCCGCCCATGCCTTGCTGCATCGGGTAGAAGAAGATTTCACCGGTAGGGGAAATGCGGAAGTAGCCGGACATACCGGACATACCGGACATACCGGACATCCCACTCATGCCGCTCATACCGGACATGCCGCCCATACCGCTCATACCGGACATGCCGCCCATACCGCTCATGCCGGACATACCGCCCATGCCGGACATGCCGCCCATGCCGCCCATGCCGGTTTGCGCTTGGACGGCGCCCACGGCGGTCACGGCGGCCATCGCGGCAATCAGTTTCAACACACGCATTCGAGTCATCGTCTTCTCCTTGAGATCAAAAAAGCCGGTTTCTGACCGGCATGGAAAAACGCTCGCGAGAGCGTTCGATTCACCGTCCTGGGACGGAACGGCCGGCACCCGATGAAGCGGAGCCGTGCCAATTGCGGAGGTCATAGGGGCCGGTCATGCCCGGCCGATTGAAGGGGGTGTGCCAAGCGCCCTGGTCTTCCAGGAAACGCAGGCTGGCGGGATAGGGCCGTAAGACGCCGGTGAGGGCCTGGCTGTACCAGGCCGCGTCCTTCACGGTGGCGGCCTGCACGGGAGCGCCCGCGGGGCGCTTGGACGGTTCCACGCCGGCGACGAACTCCTTGGCCACCGAACTGACCGGCGAAAACGCGGCAAGCGAGGCGAGCAGGACAAGCAGGGTGAGCCGGGCTTTGCGGGTCGGGTCGTGGGACATGCTGCCTCCTGAAGGTTCGCCGTCGAGACACGTACCGGCAAATCGCCACGGCACGCTTGCAGCCTCTTCAGCAAAGCCTGTGCCAACCCGAAAACTTTCAGTAACACACTGTTTTATTTGATTTTTTGTTTTGCCAACCTGGCCCAGCCTGGAGTGTTTCCGCCAAGTTGACAGGCGCCCTCGCGGGAAGCCCCGGAAAACCGTCGGGCGACTCTGCCACTTTGGCAGCCGGCTGCCTGGATCGGCCGACAGCGATCAGTCAACTGAGGTTTTTAGGTTGAACCTGGCTTTTCCGATGGCCGCAACCGGGCTGTTGCAGTCATTGATAGTGCGACACACGGCCGGCGGCAGGTCGGCCCCCGCGGACATTGACATCGAAGACCCGCCGGTCGATGCCGATGACTTGCCGATGGGGCGCATCCTTCTGACACTTGGCGTCCCTCCTGGAGAGGGTCTCGGTGTTTCAGGAGCGACTTAGCAAATTGATCAGTCGTCCGCCACCGGGCAGGCAGTAGATGCCGAAATCGGCCTCGTCCAAGGTGATCACCTGGCCGATTCCCGCCTTCGCGGCCAGCCACGCCAAGGAAGCGTCCGCCAGATCCATGGGCAGGTCGTGATATTTCTCCATCATTGCGGCAATGTCGCCCACCGCTACCGGCGACAGTTCCGTGACCACCGCGCCGCCCGCCGCGACCCAGCGCATGAACCGTCCCACCACATGGCGCGGCAATAGGCGGCAGACCTCGGCCAGCACGGGCCATTGGTGAGTAGCCGGCCCTGGAAGCCGGCGAAGAAGGCGGTGACGCGATCATGGTCGGCATCGCCCTTGTCAAGCCAGGCCACCAGCGGGCCTGTGTCCACCAGCACATCAGCCACGGCGGCGCCGCGCCGCGAGTTTCTCGCGCAATCTGCGGGAGTGGTTGCGGCCCAGATCTTTCGCGCCGCTCTCGAAACAGCCGATCAGGGCCCAGGGATTCGGCCAAGCGCGCCGGCGAGTCCGCCTCCGCAGCCAGAGCGGCGATGCCGGACTTGATGGCCTCGGTCTGGGAAAACCCGGTGCGGGCGCAGTAGGCGCGCAACAGGGCGTCGGTGTGGTCGTCGAGGCGAACGGAGAGGGTACGCATCATGGGCCTCCACATGTATTACAAAACGTAATACGACTACATGGAATGGTTTTCCAGCGGCGGCCGTGGCTTGCCATAGTCGCCCGCGGCAGCGACATCGCCCAGGTGGTCGCCGAATCCTTCCTGGCCGCCAACCAGCGCGCCGATTTCGCCCTGCAGAACGCCGGCGGCGTGCGCATCTCGCTGCCCGCCGGGCCGATCAGCTGCGAGAACGCCAACAAGGTCCTGCCCTTCGCCAACGTCCTGGTCGAGATGCCGGTCACCGGCGCCCAGCTGGTCGCCAGCCTGGAGGACGCCGTCGCCGTCCACCTGGACCAGGGCGGTTCCAGCGGCGGCCATCCCTACATGGCCGGCGCGCACTGGCATCTCGACCTGTCCAGGCCGCGCGGCCAGCGCTTCGCCAACGTGCAGGTGCGCGACCGCCAGACGGCAACCTGGTCGGTCCTCGACCCGGCGCGCGCCTACACCCTGCTCACCAACGACTTCCTGGCCAGCGGCAAGGAAGGCTATGCCACGCTCGGCTCCATCCACGCTACCGGCAACTACGTGAACACCTACCTGCTCTACACCCAGACCTTCGTTGACTACGTCCAGGCGCAAGGCGTCGTGGCGCGGCCGGCGGCGGGAGACTACAGCCGCCAGCGCGTGACCACGCGCGAAGGCAAGATGCTATGAGTTCCCCGGCAGCCGGGAGCGCCCAACCGGCAAGCCGACCTGCCGGGATTGCGCGCGACCACTCGCGGTTGCGGCGGCCGATTGCATGTGGCGCACAAGGCTTGCCGCGTAACACCCGTCTCTGCCGGGTCATGCGGCCCCGGAGTGACACCCCAGGCGCCGCTCTGCCAATTTGGCAGGCTCCGCAATCAAAGGTAGGAATCCCGGCGGCGGGCTCCGTAACATTGCGTCTTATGAGTGCGGTCGTGGGGTTGCCGATCCGTCAGCCAGCGGGCGGAGGCATGCCCATCCCGGGCGCGAGGTATCGAGGGGTGCACATGTCCCTGCTCCAGTTCACAAGCCTGCGTCAAAAATTCCTGCTGGGGGCGGCGGCGGGTTTGGTCGCCCTGTCGCTGGCCCTGGTCGGGCTGGCGGCGGCGCTGTACCAGCACCAGCTGACGCAGGAGCGCAGCCAGGCCTCGCGCGAGGTCAACCGGCTGCTGCAGGCGGCGATGGAAAACGCCATGCTCAAGCGCGACCTCGTCGGCCTGCGCGAGATCGTCACGCAGATGGGCCAACAGACCGGGGTGCGCGGCGCGATGATCCTCGCCCCGGACGGCGAAATCCGCTTCGCCTCCGACCCGGCATGGGTGGGCCGGCCCTTCCCCTTCCAGGCGGAAGGCTCCTGTCCGGACTGCCCCCCGAATTCCCGCGCGCTGGCCGCGCCGGCCCTGCTCACCACCCATTTCACCCTGGACGCGCGGGGGCGCGAGGTGATGCGCAGCTTCAACCCGGTGGCGAACAAGCCGATTTGCGCGGGCTGTCACGGCGCACCGGCGGCGCGGCCGATCAACGGCATCCTGGTGGTGGATTACGACGCGGCGCCGATCCGGCGTCAGGCCATTCTTTCCGCCATGAGCCTGGCCGGCATGGGCAGCGTGCTGTTGCTGGCCACCCTGCTGGGCGGCGCCTGGTTCATCCGCCGCTACGTGCTGCTGCCGGTGGCGCGCCTGGCCGATGCCAGCCGGGAGCTGGCGGCGGGGCATCTGGAAAGCCGCTCCCACCTTTCCGGCGACGACGAACTGGCCGATCTCGGCCACACCTTCGACCAGATGGCGGACAAGCTGCAAACCCTGATCCGCCGCACCCAGGAGCAGGAAGCCTTCCTGCAGGCCCTGGTGGACGCGATTCCCGACGGCATCCGCGTCATCGACAGCGAAACCTTCCGCATCGTCATCGACAACCAGGCCTATCGCGACCAGATCGGCCTGGCGCCGGACGAAAGCCATGCCGGCACGCCCTGCCATGTCTCCAGCTTCGGCCAGCCGACGCCCTGCCCGCCCTCCCTGGTGTGCTGTCCGCTGCACGAGATCGACAAGAGCGGCCAGTCCTGCAAGACCCTGATGAACTTCAGCCGGGCGCCCGGCGACGCGCGCCGGGTGGAGGTGTTCGCCGCGCCCATGCGCGCGCGGGTGGAAGGCGTGGAGAAACGCTTCGTCGTCGAATCCAGCCGCGACCTGATGAAGTTGCTGAAGTTCTCCCAGGAACAGAAGCTGGCCGAAATGGCGCGGCTGGCCACCGGCGTGGCGCACGAGATCCACAATCCGCTCGCCTCCATCCGCCTGGCCCTGCACGCGATGCTGCGCGACGCCGACGCGGACGCGGAACGCTTCGGGCCATTGCGCGAGTATCTGCGCATGGTGAATGGCGAGATCGACCGCTGCATCCAGGTCACCGAGCATCTGCTCAAGCTGGGCATGACGCCGGCGGCCACGCCGCAACTGGTGGCGGTGAATCCGGCGGTGGAAGACACCCTGTCGTTGCTGGCCTGGGAGGCGGGAGAAGGCCAGGTGACTATCACCCAGGATCTGGAAACCCCGACGCCGCGCGTCTTCGCCACCGACAGCGAACTGCGCGCCGTGGTGCTCAACCTGACGCAAAACGCCCTGCACGCCATGCCGGACGGCGGCCATCTGCAAGTCAGCACCCGGCATGCGGGGGATTGGGTGGAAATCGTCTTCCAGGACACCGGGGCGGGCATCACCGCCGAAGACGCCCCGCACGTGTTCGAGCCCTTCTTCAGCCACCGCGCCGACGGCCAGAGCGGCACCGGCCTGGGCCTGTCCATCTGCCGTTCGATCATCGAGGGCTACGGCGGCGCCATCAGCTTCGACAGCCAGCCCGGCCGCGGCAGCCGTTTCGTCGTGCGCCTACCGGAAGCGTCCACGCGCCTGCCGGCATGAGCACGCGCCCGCCCATCCTGCTGGTCGAGGACGACCGCCTGCTCAACCGCCTGCTCAGCGGCGAGCTCAAGCGCATGGGCTGCGCCGTCACCAGCGCGCATTGTTGGCGCGATGCGCACGCCCACCTGGACCGGCACGAGCCCGCGCTGATCGTCGCCGACGTGCAGTTGCCGGATGCCAATACCCTGGATCTGCTGCCCGCCCTGACCAGGGATTACCCGGTCATCGTCCTCACCGCCTTCGGCTCGGTGCAAGGCGCGGTCGCCGCCATGAAGGCCGGCGCCATGCAGTACCTGACCAAGCCGGTCGATGCGGAGGAACTGGAGCTGGAGGTCAAGCGCGTCCTGCAGCACAGCGCCATGGCGCGCGACCAACAGTTCTGCAGGGAACGCCTGCGCCCCGCCGGCGGCATGGTCGGCAGCAGCGCGGCGATGGCCGAATTGCAGCGCCTGATCGACGCCGTCGCGCACGCCGAGGCGACGGTGCTGATCCAGGGCGAAAGCGGCGTCGGCAAGGAACTGGTGGCGCACGCCATCCATGCCCGCAGCCCGCGCGCGGCGCGCAATTTCGTCGCCGTCGATTGCTGCACCCTGCAGGAGAAATTGTTCGAATCGGAACTGTTCGGTCACGAAAAAGGCGCTTTCACCGGCGCCGACCGGCAGAAACCGGGGCTGATCGAAGCCGCGCAGGGCGGCACCCTGTTCCTCGACGAGATCGGCGAGATCGAGCCGGCCATCCAGGCCAAGCTGCTGCGCGTGCTGGAAAGCGGCGAATACCGCCGGCTGGGCGGGGTCAAGGACTTGCAGGCCAACGTGCGCATCGTCGCCGCCACCAACCGCAACCTGGCGCAGATGAGCAGGGAAGGCCGCTTCCGCGCCGACCTCTTCTACCGTCTGTCCGCCTTCACCCTGCGCATCCCGCCCCTGCGCGAGCGTTTGCAGGACATCCCGGCGCTGGTCGAGCACTTTCTCGCGCACCACAATTTCTCGCGCCGCCTGAACAAGCGCCTCAGCCCCGCGGCCCTGCGCCTGCTGATGGGCTATGGCTTTCCCGGCAACATCCGCGAGCTGCGCAACATGGTGGAGCGCGCCATCATCGTCGGCGGCGGCAGCGAGGAAATCCGTCCGGAACACTTCTCCTTCGAGGCCCTGGGCGAACAGCCGGGCCAGTTCAGCATGGGCTTCCAGCACGAACCGACGCTGGACGAGATCGAGCGCCGCTACCTGGAGCTGCTGCTGGCGAAATACGCCGGCCACCGCGGCCGGATCGCCGCCATCCTGGGGGTCAGCGAACGCAGCGTCTACCGGCTGCTGGAGAAGCACGGCTTCAAGGGCGAGGGATGAGGCGCGAGTTGTTCGCCAGCGACCCGCGCGGGCGCCGCCCTACTCGTCCGGCTGGAATCGCAGCGAGACGGAGTTGAGACAGTAGCGCAAACCGGTGGGCGGCGGGCCGTCCTCGAAGACATGGCCGAGGTGGCCGTCGCAACGGCGGCAGCGGATCTCGGTGCGCAGCATGCCGTGGCTCGCGTCCCGCAGAGTGCGGATGTGCTCGGGATCGAAGGGCTGGAAGAAGCTGGGCCAGCCGGTGCCGGACTCGAACTTGCTGTCCGAGCGGAACAGCGGCAGGCCGCACAGACGGCAGGCGAACACGCCGGCGCGCTTTTCCTTGAGCAAACCGCCGCAGAACGGCGGCTCGGTGCCCTGCCGCAGCAGCACGCGGCGTTCCTCGTCGTCGAGCCCCGCCGCCAGCGCCTGTTTTTCGGCTGCCGGCAGCGGCGTCAGATCGTGTCCCGAGGCGGAGCGCAGCGGCTCATGCTCGCTCATGGCCATTTTCCCCGCCGCGCGCCGGCGATCAGATGTAGGTGAGTTCCGACCAGCGCCGCTCCTCCACCAGGCGCTGCTTCACCGACTGCCAGCGCTCGGCGGAGCCGGCCGCCTTCTCCATGGCCTGGTCGAGGGCGTCGGCGATCTTCTTCATGCCGGCCAGATAGACGCGGGTCTTGTCGTCCTGCACCAGCTTCCACACCTCGGCGGCGTTGGCCTCGATGCCCTTGCCCAGGGCGTCGGCCTCGTCGTCGAGGATGCCCTGGCG
>JBBIPL010000053.1:6974-14945 GCA_037442845.1 Hydrogenophilales bacterium
GCCCTGGCGTTGGCGATGGTGTAGTAGCGGTGATGCGTCTTGTTGCCGAAGGCGTGCGGCCCCGGCGCCAGCACCCCGATGTTCTGCCCTTCGAGGAAGTAAAAGGCGGGCTCGTCGATGCGCAGATGGATCTGGCGCACCTCATCGGTGTTCTCGGCAGTGACGCGCCGGGTGGAAACGACCACCGCTTCGGTGGTCACGCTGAGGTCTGGCTGGAATTCGCTGTCGGTCATGACGGTTCTCGCAAAGGACGGGGGCGGGGAATGTTGCGATGCAGTAATCCTATTCCGGAGCCGGGGAAAACCAAATCCCTGTTTTTGCCAAGGTCATGCCTTGCGCCGACGCCGGAGGCGCGTCAATCCGGCATGTTGGAGCCGGGTCCCTTGTCCTTGGTGACGAAATACATGCCCGCGGCCGCGAGGATCATCCACAGCACCATGGCGACGGCGCCCAAGTGTTCCCACAACCTGCCCAGGAACAGCAGCAGGACCAGGGAAAGGCCCAGCAGGACATTGCCGATCCAGAAATCGCGGCCGTGTTTATGCCCTTCAGGGTATTTCTCTTGCATCGGTTTCTCCGAAAGTTGACGATCAGGCGGGGTACAAGCCCGCGTAGCTTACGCCCTTGCGCGGCTCCGCCATCATCTCCGCCACCGTGTCGCGCCAGGCCAGGCTTTGACGCGCGCGTGGACCAGGGTGACATGCATGGCGCTCTCCTTTGCCGGCGAATCGGCCACATCGGCTTGCCGCCGCCGCTGACCAGTTGGCGCGGCGGCGGCTGGCGGTACGGCTCAAGGCTGGATTTCCACCCTGCGGTTGGGGGCCAGGCAAGAGATGGTGGCCTTGCTGGCGCTGCCCTTGCAGTGTTTCACAGGCTCGCTCTCGCCCTTGGCGACGACCTGGATGTCGGCGGCGGCGACCCCCTTGTTCACCAGGTATTGCTTGACGGTTTCCGCCCTGCGGCCGGACAGCTTGAGGTTGTAGGCCGCCGGCCCGAGGCGGTCGGCGTGGCCGGTGATGCGCAGGGTGGTCCCCGCGGGCAGGGGCTGTTGCAGCCAGGCGTCGAGTTCGGCGCGGCCCTGGGCGCTGAGTTCGGCGCGGTCGAAATCGAAATGCGCGAGGCCGTCCTCCAAGGCGATCGACCGCGGCGCGGCTGCGCTCTTCACCTCGGGCTCCGGCGCGGGCACGGCGGCGACGGAACTCGCGGCCGGCGTCACCGTGACGGCCGCTGCAACCGGAGGCTGCGGCGCCACCGCCGCCGCCGTGACGGCGGGCATCGGCGCGGCTGCCGGGCTTGGCGCCGGTTGCGCGGGCTGCTCCGCCGTCTTCGCGGGGGCGGGGGCCGGCTGCGGGGCGGGGGCGGCGGCCTGGGCCTGGAAAGGCGGCAGGAAGGGGTAGGGCGTCAGCGGGCGGACCATCGGCGCATTCAGGGGCATCGGCATCAGCGGCGGCACGCCGGGCGGCACGCACTGGGGCGCGGGGCCGACCAGGCCGACGGGCTCGCACTGGCTGAAGCCGTTGGCCAGGGTGCGGCAGACCTGATTGACCGCATAGATGAACAACTGGGCGCAGTCCTGCGCCCGCGCGGAGGCGGGGTGAAGCATGGCTGTGGCGGTGAGCGCCAATACCAGAGCGCGTGCTTGCATGGGGGACCTCTGTGGATAGTGCGACATTTCCGGAAGGGACTCCTTTATGCGGGTTGTGCCGCCCGCCGGTCAACCTCGGCGCGGCTTTCCGGCGCACGCGGCGGCGAAGGCGGCGCGCCGCCTTCGCCGCGGGCCGGCGCAAACCCGCGCGGGCAGTGGAACGACGTCGGCGCGCGCCTGTGGCGGGAAAGCCACGCCCGCGCGTGGAGTCGCACCTCCGTCATCACAGCGACTGCTTGCCGCCCTCGTCCCCGCTCAGCGCGGCCTGCGCCGCGGCCAGGCGGGCGATGGGCACGCGCGGGCCGGAGCAGGACACGTAGGTCAGGCCCACCTGGTGGCAGAAGCGGATGGAGGCCGGATGGCCGCCGTGCTCGCCGCAGATGCCCACCTTCATGTCCGGGCGCATGCTGCGTCCCCAACCCACCGCCAGTTCCATGAGGCGGCCGACCCCCTTCACGTCCAGCACCTCGAAGGGGTTGTCCTGCAGGATCTTGTTCTGGTTGTACATGGGCAGGAACTTGTTCTCCGCATCCTCGCGCGAGAAGGAGAAGGCGGCCTGGGTGAGGTCGTTGGTGCCGAAGGAGAAGAACTCCGCCTGCTCGGCCAGGCTCTCGGCGCGCATGCAGGCGCGCACCACTTCCATCATGGTGCCGAACTTGAAATCCAGCCTGACGTTGTAATGCGTCTCCACGGCCTGGCGGATGGCGTCCACGTGCTTGCGCACCGCCTTCAGCTCCTCGGCGGTGCAGACCTGGGGCACCATGATCTCCGGATGCACCTCGATGCCGTCGCGCTGGCATTCGGCGGCGGCCTCCAGGATGGCGCGGATCTGCATGGAGTAGATCTCCGGCGAAGTCAACCCTAAGCGCACGCCGCGGTGCCCCAGCATGGGGTTCACCTCGAACAGGGCGCGCACCTTCTTCAGCATGGCCTCCTTCTTCTGGATCACCTGGTCCACCAGCGCCGGGTCGATGCCGCGCTGCACCTGGACCTGGGGCTGGGTACCGCGGCCGCGGGCCATGAAGTCCACGGTGTCGGCCAGCACCTGGATGCCGCGCGCGGTGTCGCGCAGATGGCGCAGCTCCTCGATCTCGTCCACCAGTTGCTCGGCGCTGGGCAGGAACTCGTGGATGGGCGGATCCAGCAGGCGCACGGTCACCGGGCGCGGCGCCATGACCTTGAAGATCTCCTTGAAGTCGCCGCGCTGGATGGGCAGGAGCTTGTCGAGAGCGGCCTGGCGGTCCTCCAGGTTCTCGGCGACGATCATTTCCACCACGATGGGCAGCCGGTCGGTGGCGTTGAACATGCGCTCGGTGCGGCACAGGCCGATGCCCATGGCGCCGTACTTCAGCGCCCGCGCGGCGTCCACCGGGGTGTCGGCGTTGGCGCGCACCTGCAGGCGGGCGGCCTCGTCGGCCCAGGACAGCAGGGTCACCAGTTCCTGGCTGAATTCGGCCTCGGTGGTGGGCACCTCGCCCAGATACACCTTGCCGGAGGAGCCGTCGATGGTGATGGTGTCGCCCTCGCGGAAGACGCTGTCGCCGACGATGGCCTGGCGCATTTTCACGTCCACGTGGATGCCCTCGGCGCCGGCCACGCAGGGCTTGCCCATGCCGCGCGCGACCACCGCCGCGTGGCTGGTCTTGCCGCCGCGGCTGGTGAGGATGCCCTGGCTTGCGAAGAAGCCGTGGATGTCCTCCGGCTTGGTTTCCTCGCGCACCAGGATCACCTTCTCGCCGGCGCGGCCCAGCTTCTCGGCGCGGTCGGCGTCGAACACGGCGATGCCGGAAGCGGCGCCCGGCGAGGCGGGCAGGCCCTTGGCGACGGCGGTGGCCTTGGCCTTGGGATCCAGGTGCGGGAACAACAACTGCTCCAGCATTTCGGGCTGGATGCGCATGAGCGCCTGCTTCTTGTCGATCAGGCCCTCGCGCACCATGTCCACCGAGGTGCGCACCAGGGCATGCGCGTTCATCTTGCCGTTGCGGGTTTGCAGGCAGTAGAGCACGCCCTTTTCGATGGTGTATTCGTAGTCCTGCACTTCCTTGTAGTGCGACTCCAGGCGATCGCGCAAGCCCACCAACTGGCGGTAGAGGTCGGGCATTTCGTCGGCCAGGGCGGCCACCGGCTTGGGCGTGCGGATGCCGGCGACGACGTCCTCGCCCTGGGCATTGGTGAGGTATTCGCCGAACATGACGTTCTCGCCGGTGCCCGGATCGCGGGTGAAGCCCACGCCGGTGGCGGAATCGTCGCCCATGTTGCCGAACACCATGGCCACCACGTTGACCGCGGTGCCGTTGGCCATGGCCGGGGTGATCTTGAACTCGCGCCGATAATCCACCGCGCGCTTGCCGCCCCAGGAGTTGAACACCGCCTTGATGGCGATCTCCAGTTGTTCATAGGGATCGGCCGGGAAGGGTTTGCCGGTGTGGTGATGCACCACTTCCAGGAAACGCTCGGCGATCTCGGCCAGGTTCTGGGCGGTGAGCGCCAGGTCGTGCTTGACCCCGGCCTTGTCCTTCACCAGTTCGAATTCGGCGTCGAAGCGCTCCTCCGGCACGCCCAGGGCCACCTTGCCGAAGAGCTGGATGAAGCGGCGGTAGGCGTCGTGGGCGAAGCGCTCGTTGCCGGTCTGGGCGATGAGCCCATGCAGGGTCTCGGCATTGAGGCCGAGGTTGAGGATGGTGTCCATCATGCCCGGCATGGACATGGCCGAACCGGAACGCACCGACACCAGCAGCGGCTTGTCGCCGCCGCCGAACTTCTTGCCGCTGGCCGTCTCCACCCTGGCCATCTGTTCCCGCACCTCTTCCATGACGCCCTCGGGCAGGTGATGGTGGGGATGCTCGAGATAGGCCAGGCAGGCCTCGGTGGTGATGACAAAGCCCGGCGGCACGTTGAGGCCGATCTGGGTCATCTCGCACAGGTTGGCGCCCTTGCCGCCGAGCAGATGCTTGTTCTTGCCGTCGCCTTCGGAAAAGGCGTACACCCATTTCTTTTTCATCTCGGCCCCCGTCGTGTGGAAAGCGGCATTCTAGTGGATTGCGGCGCGCGCGGCGGAGGCAAGGCGTGATCGCGTCAACCGGATCATCCTGCCGCGCATTGCGCTCTGAACCCGAGAGGTAAACACTTGCCGCTTTTCAGAGAGGTCGCCATGTCCCATCCCACCCCCTTGCCCCGCCACCCCTTCGCGCACGTCTGGCTGTTCGCCCTGCTGGCCGTGTTCTGGCTGCTGCAGGCCGCGCCCGCGCGGGCCGCCGCCGAAAGCGACACCTACGACCAGGAGTCCATCGTCAAGGAGGCCGAGCGTTTCTTCGGCGAGACCACCGAGGGCCTGGCCAAGGTCATCGAGAAGGCCTTCAAGGAGCAGGGCCGGCCGGTGGGCTACATCAAGGGCGAGGAGCTGTCCGCCGCCATCACCGTGGGCCTAAGCTACGGCAAGGGGGAACTCCAGATGAAGAACGGCCAGAACGCCCGCGTGTTCTGGCAGGGCCCCTCGGTGGGCTTCGACCTGGGCCTGAACGCCTCCAAGGTGTTCATCCTGGTCTACAACCTGAAGGACATCAATGCCATCTACCAGCGCTTCCCCGGTGTCGACGGCAGCCTGTACTGGGTGGCCGGCGTGGGCATGAACTACCAGCAACGCGACAAGATCGTGCTCGCCCCCATCCGCCTGGGCGTGGGCTGGCGCGCCGGCGCCAGCGTGGGCTACATGCACTACACGCGGGAGCGCACCTACAACCCGTTCTAACCGCCAGGATTGACGCCATGATCCGCCAGCAGGACATCCTCGACGCCTTCCACTTCCGCCACGCCTGCAAGACCTTCGACCCCGCGCGCAAGATCAGCGAAGCGGATTTCCGCTTCATCCTCGAGACCGGCCGCCTGTCGCCCAGTTCCTTCGGCCTGGAGCCCTGGCGCTTCCTGGTGATTCAGGACAGGGCCCTGCGCGAGAAGCTGCTTGCCGTCGCCTGGGGCGCCGGCGGCCAGTTCCCCAGCGCCAGCCACGTCCTCGCCATCCTCGCGCGCGGCGAGGACATGCGGCCCGGCTCGCCCTACCTCGAACGCTTCGTGCGCGAGGTAAAACACGTCCCCGAGGAGGTCATCGCCCGCCGCGACGCGTTCTACCGGCAATTCCAGGAGTCGGATTTCGATCTGCGCGAACCCCGCGCGCTGTTCGACTGGAGTTGCCGACAGTGCTACATCGCCCTGGCCAACATGATGACCGCCGCCGCCCTGATCGGCATCGACTCCTGCCCCATCGAGGGTTTCAACCGGGCCGGCGCCGAACGCATCCTGGCCGAGGCCGGCCTGCTCGATGACGGCCATTTCGGCCTGGCGGTGATGGCGGCCTTCGGCTACCGCGTCGATCCGGCGCCCGAGAAAACCCGGCAGAGCCTGGAAGAGATCACGCGCTGGGTTTAACCGCCGCTCGGACATGACCATGACTTGATGCCCAGGCGTCAACCCGTTAATTTACGGCGAAATTTCGCCGCTGGAGGCATCCATGGCACGCCCCGAGAAGATTCGCCTGGGGGATCTTCTGGTCCAACAAAAACTGATCTCGCACGAACAGCTTACCGAGGCCCTGGCGAAGCAGAAACAGTCGGGCCGCAAGCTGGGCAGGGTGCTGGTGGAGAACGGCTTCGTCACCGAGGATGGCATCTCCCGCGCCATCGCCCAGCAGATCCAGATACCCCTGGTGGACCTCAACCAGGCCCACGCTCGCCCCGAGGTCGTGCGCCTGCTGCCGGAACAGCTGGCGCGGCGCTTCCGCGCCGTGGTGCTGGAGAACCGCGAAGACGCCCTCCGGGTGGCCATGGCGGACCCCACGGACCTGTTCGCCTTTGACGAGCTGCAACACACCCTGGGACGGGACATCGAGCTGGCGGTGGCCAGCGAAAGCGCCCTGACCCGTTACATCGACCGAGTCTATCGCCGTACCGAGGAAATCAGCGCCCTGGCGCGAAACCTGACCGAAGAACTGGGCGACGACGTCATCGACTTCAACACCCTGGCCGCCAGCGGCACGGCGGAAGAAGCGCCGGTCATGCGGCTGTTGCAGACCATCTTCGAAGACGCCATGCAGGTGAACGCCTCGGACATCCATATCGAGCCCATGGAGAAGAAGCTACAGATCCGTTTCCGGGTAGACGGGGTGCTGTCCGTGGCCACGGAGGCGGACCGCAAGATCGGCCCGGCCCTGATCCAGCGCCTGAAGCTCATGGCGGAGATGGACATTGCCGAAAAGCGCCTGCCCCAGGACGGGCGCTTCATGATCCGTCTGAAGCAGCGGGCCCTGGACGTGCGCCTATCCACGGTACCCGCCCAGTATGGCGAATCCGCCGTGCTGCGTCTGCTCACCCACGGCGGCAAGACCGGCGTGGCGGACCTGGGCCTGCCCCCCGCCAAGCTGGAGCGCTTCCTAAAGCTCATCCACCGCCCCCACGGCCTCATCCTGGTCACCGGCCCCACCGGCTCCGGCAAGACCACCACCCTCTACGCCGCCCTGGCGGAGCTGAACACGCCGGAGCGCAAGATCCTGACCGTGGAGGACCCGGTGGAATACCGCCTGCCCGGCATCAACCAGATCCAGGTAAACGAAAAGATCGACCTGAGCTTTTCCCGTGCCCTGCGCGCTTTCCTGCGCCAGGATCCGGACGTGATCCTGCTGGGCGAGGTGCGGGATGCGGAAACCGCCCAGATCGCCCTGCGGGCGGCCCTCACCGGCCACCTGGTGCTGTCCACCCTGCACACCAACGATGCCCCTTCCGCCGCCGCCCGGCTGCTGGACATGGGCGCCCCCCCCTTCCTCCTGGCCACCACTCTGGCGGGCATCGTGGCCCAACGCCTGGTGCGCAGGCTCTGCCCCGTCTGCACCGAACCCGCCCCCCTGACCCCCGGCGAAAAGGAGTGGCTGGCCGATGCGCTGGCCGCCGGCTTCGACCCCGCCCAGTCCCGCCGCGGCAAGGGCTGCGGCCATTGCAACCAGACCGGCTATCAGGGCCGCATGGGCATCTATGAAATGCTTGAGATCGACGCCGAACTGGCCAGCCTGCTCAACAAAGGCGATTCCGCCCGGTTCCGCGCGCGGTCCAACGAGCGGCTCAAAGGCCAGACCCTGCGCGATGAGGCCGTGAGTCTGGTGCAGGCCGGTCAGACCAGCGTGGCCGAGGCCATGCGCGTGACGCACCAGGTCGAGGAGTGAAAAGTCGTGCGTTGTCGGTTTGAAAATCTGGCACGCCCATGGCGTGCACCTTCACCCCACAACCCACATCGTTCAACCCGGATTGTCCATTAGGACGCGCGATGATGGCGAGACGGAGCGC
>JBBIPL010000054.1:0-14793 GCA_037442845.1 Hydrogenophilales bacterium
AGACAGTTCGGGTGCTCGGGAGGAGACCATAGCCGTGCCTATGGTCGACGAGCGAGCGCCCGAAATGGCCGCGATCCGGCCGCCAGGGCGCGCGTAGGCCCGCAGGGCCGCCTAATGGACAATCCGGGTTCAACTGAGAGGGTGTGAAAAAAATGCCAGCCCCCAAGAAAACCGTCATTCCCGCGAAAGCGGGAATCCAGGAATTTCAACGGGTTACAAAGTCTCTGGATCCCCGCTTTCGCGGGGATGACACCCGCTGTTGTGGCCGTCCTGGATATATTCACAGGCTCTGACTGAAATGCCCGCATTCCAGTACAAGGCCCGCAACCCCCGATGCGAACTCCAGACCGGTCAGATGGAGGGCGTCAGCGCGGACGCCGTGGCGGAGGCGCTGATACGCTCGGGCCTCACACCCGTGGAGGTGAAGGCCCAGCCCCATAAGGCGTCCAAGGGTCTGCCGCTCGGGGCACTGTTTGAGGACAGGCGCGTCCGTACCGCGGACCTGATGCTGTTCTCCCGCCAGATGGCCAGTCTGCTCAAGGCGGGCGTGCCCATCTTGCGCGCCCTGACCTCCCTGGCGGAATCCAGCCCGCACAAGACCCTGCAAACCGTGCTCAACGAAGTCCGGCAGGATCTGGCGGCGGGCCGGGAGCTATCCCAGTGCCTCTACCGCCACCCCCAGGTGTTCCAGCCGTTCTATGTCAACATGGTGCGCGTGGGCGAGACCACCGGGCGGCTCGACGAGGTGTTCCTGCGCCTGTTCCAGCATCTGGAGTTCGAAAAAGAGATGCAGGAGCGGGTCAAGAGCGCCCTGCGCTATCCCGTCTTCGTCATCCTGGCCCTGGTGGCGGCCCTGGGGGTCATCAACGTCCTGGTCGTCCCCGCCTTCGCCAAGGTGTACAAGAGCGCCCAGGCTGACCTGCCCCTCATGACCCAGGTGCTCATCGGCGTGTCGGAATGGACCCTGGCCTGGTGGCCCGCCTTGCTGGGCGTGCTGGCGCTGGCCGTGGCGGCCTGGCGTGTCTGGGTGCGCACCCCACGCGGCCTTTATCTGCGGGACCGCTGGCTGTTGCGCGCGCCCATCGCCGGCAAGATCGTGCACAAGGCCGCCCTGGCCCGCTTCGCCAAGGGGCTGGCCATGACCTACCAGTCCGGCGTGCCCATCGTCCAGGGGCTCGGCGGCGCCAGCCAGATCGTCGGCAACGCCTTCATCGCCGGCCGCATCGAGCAGATGCGAGACGGCGTGGAGCGGGGGGAAGCCATCAGCCGCGCCGCCCGTACCACCGGCGTGTTCACCCCCGTGGTGCTGCAGATGATGGCCGTGGGCGAGGAGACCGGCGAGCTGGACCGCCTGCTGCTGGAGATCGGCGAGATGTACCAGCGCGAGGTGGAATACGAGATCAAGACCCTGGCCGAGCAGGTTGAGCCCCTGCTCATCGCCGGCCTCGGGGTCATCGTCCTGGTGGTGGCCCTGGGCGTCTTCCTGCCCATCTGGGACCTGGGCAGCACCATGCTGCGCAGGCACTGAACAACCCTAAAGTTCCACGCGGGCAGAGCCGATGAAGAAGTCGGCAAGCCATTGAGCGGCTTTTTTCCACCCTTCGCAGACGGAGATCTCACCATGCACGCCAAACAGCAAGGCTTCACCCTGATCGAACTGATCATGGTCATCGTCATCCTGGGCATCCTGGCCGCCGTGGCCCTGCCCCGGTTCTTCGACATACAGACCGATGCCCGCGTAGCCAAGGCCCAAGGCCTGTTTGGCGCCGTGCGCTCCGCCTCCGCCATCGCCCGCTCCGCGGCCCTGGTGCGCAACCAGATCGGCGCCACAGGCACCATCGCCATGGAAGGCAACACAAACGTCACCCTGCGAGGCGGCTACCCCACCGCCAATGCCGGCGGCATCATCGCCGCGGCCAACATCAATGCCGCCGCCGACGGCGTCACCTTGGCTGGGGGCAGCGGCGCCTATGGCGCCACCATCAACATTCGCATCAACGGCGCCACCACGCCGGCCCAGTGCCAGATCGCTTATCAGGCGCCCACGGCCCTGGGCGACGCGCCCGACATCACCTTGACCACCACAGGCTGCTGAGGCGGGGCGTCTTGCCAGGCGAGCCACGTGGCCTGCCGCAGTGCGTGACTGAACGGCAAACCCGCAACCCGCGACGCGCAATGCACTACCGGGGGCGCGGTTTCACCCTGGTGGAGCTGATCGGCGTCATCGCCCTCGCCGCCATCCTGGCGGCGGTGGCGATTCCGCGCTTGTTCAACGCCAGCGCCTTCGAGGCGCGAGGCTATGAAGACGCCGCCCGGGCCTTCCTCCGCTACGCCCAGAAGCGCGCCATCGCCCGCCGCGGGCCGGTGTATGCGCATGTCACCCCCGACGGGCTCACCCTGTGCGCCGCCGCCGCCGCGCCATGTGCGCAGCCCTTGGTCGGACCTGACGGACAGGCGCCTTATGCGATCACCTTGCCGGGGGGGGTGACCCAAAGCCCCTCGGCGGCAGTGCTGGGTTTCGACGCCCAGGGCCGGCCCGACGCCGCGCTGAACCTTAGCATCACCGGGGAGACGACGCAGGTGGTGAGGGTGGAAACCGAGACAGGCTATGTGCACTGAACGATCGCTGCCCGGTCGGCTGTCCGTCGAACGGCCCGGCGCGGCCAGGCCGCGAGTAAGCGGCAAACGCCCAACGCCCGACGCCCAGCACGGCTTCAGCCTGGTGGAGGTCATCCTCTTCATGGTCGTGGTAGGCGTGGCCCTGGCGGCGGTCATCAAGGCCTTCGAGATCGCCAATGTGGGCAGCGCGGACCCGGTGCTGCGGCGTCAGTCCCTGGCCATCGCCCAGGCCCTGCTGGAGGAGATCCGCTTCAAGCCCTTCGGCTCGGCGGCCACGGACGACCCCGGCCAGGGGGGGTTCGCCGGCCCATATACCCCGGCCAACCGCCACCGCTTCGATGACGTGGACGACTACCACGGCCTGGCCATGAACGGCATCACCACCCTGGGCAATGTGGCCCTGGCAGGACTGGAGGGCTACCGCGCGACGGTGAGCGTCTCCCCCGCCGCCTTTGGCGGGGCGCCCGCCGCCCGCGGCTACCGCATCACCGTCACCGTCACCGACCCGTCCGGGCAGAGCATGAGCCTGGACGGCTATCGCGCGGACTACTGACATGGGACGAGCCGCACCCCGCGCCCAGGGCTTCACCCTGGTGGAGCTCATCGTCGTCATGGTGGCGACAGGCATCCTGGCGGCCATCGTCGCGGTATTCATACGCAACCCCATGGAGGGCTATCTCGCCGCCACCCGCCGGGCGGAGCTGGTGGATGCCGCCGACACCGCGCTCGCGCGCATCGCCCGGGATACGCGCGCCGCCTTGCCCAACAGCCTGCGCGTCACCCAGTCCGGCGGCAGGACCTATCTGGAGTTTTTGCCCGTGCTCGATGGCGGGCGCTACCGGGCCGAGACGACGGGCGGCGGCTCGGGCGACATCCTCGACTTCACAGACGGCGGCGATGCGGGCTTCGACGTCCTGGGGCCCGCCGTGACGGCCAGCCCAGGCCAGTATCTGGTGGTCTACAACCTCGGCCTGGATGCCGACACCGACGCCTGGCAGGGGGGCAACCGGCGCACGGTGACGAGCAGCGGCACGGTCGCCAACCTGGGTTTCACCGCCACGGGCGCCCCCCTGCCGCTGGAATCCCCCGCCCGGCGCTTCTTTCTCACCGGCGCCCCGGTGAGTTACGTCTGCGACCCGGCGGCCGGCACGATCACCCGCCATTGGGGCTACCCACCCTCGGCCAGCCAGCCCGCCCCCCCCAGCGGCGGCAATCAAGCCCTGCTCATACGCCGTGTGAAGGCTTGCAGTTTCGTCTACGACCCGGGCGCCTCCCAGCGCCTGGGCCAGCTCACCCTGTGGATCCAACTGGAGCACAGCGAAGGCGGGGCCGCCGAATCCGCGTCCCTGTATCGGGAAGTGGCGGTGAACAATGAGGCATGATCTGGGCTTCGCCTTACCCGCCGCCCTCTTCCTGCTGGTGGTGCTGGGGGGGCTGGCGGCCTGGCTGGCGCACATGACGCAGCTGGGGCTCGCCCAGGACGCCCTGGAACTGGAGGGGGAGCGCGCCTACCAGGCGGCCCAGGCCGGCCTGGAGGCGGGCATCTACGCCGCCTTGGTCGCCGGCAGCTGCGCCGGGCAGAACATCGCCTTCACCGGCAATCTGCAACGCTTCACCGCCAGCGTGAACTGCACGTCCGACACGGCCGACGAGGGAGGGCAGCCCCTCACGTTTTATGCCGTCGACAGCGTGGCCTGCAATCAACCCGCGGCGGGCGCCTGCCCCAACCCGGCACCCGCCTTGCCCGAATATGCGGAGCGGCACGTGCGTGCCGTGGTGCAGCCGTGAGCCAGTGGTTTTTCACCAGGGCATGGGCAGCGTCGGCGCTCCTGGCCGCCTGCGTTCTCGTCAACGACGCCCAGGCCGCCACCCCGCCCCAGGCCCTCAATGCCGTCGATGCGGGCGCGCACCCTGTGAGCGGCGCGATCACCACCAAAACATCGGGGCTCGGCTTCACCCTTGACGTCTTTGCCCTGAACGCCGCCCGCACGGCGGTGGATACCGGGTTCAACGGCGACGTGCTGGTGGACCTCTTGGCGAATACCGTCACCGGCGTGAGGCTGGATGCCAACAACTGCCCCGTCTCCGGCACCGCGCTGACCGTGGGCACGGTGACCCTCACCGCCGGCAGGGGCAGCGCCACGGCGCCGGCGCAGGCCGACGTCTGGCGCGACGTGCGCGTGCGCCTGCGCTACCCGGCCAGCGGCCCCCATACGCTCACCGCCTGCTCGGCGGACGATTTCGCCATCAAACCCGCCACCCTCGCCGCCAGCGCCAGTGATGCCGACTGGGATAGCCCGGGCACGGCACGCACGCTCGATGCCGCCACCGCCACGGCAACACCCGTGCACAAGGCAGGCGCCCCCTTTACCCTGCGCCTGACGGCGCGCAACGCGGGCGGCAGCCCCAGCAGCCAGTACGACGGCAGCCCGACGGCCCAGGTCGCCTGCCGGCTGCCCGCAACATGCACTCCGGGCACGCTGAACCCAGGCGCCTTCACGGCATCGGGGGGTACGCTTACCAGCCATACGGCCGTGTACAGCGAAGTGGGGGCCATGGACGTCACCTTCATCGACAGCAGCTTCGCCGCCGTGGATGCGGACGACACGCCGGCCGACTGCGCGGGTTACCACCTGTGCGCCTCTGCCATTACCGTCGGCCGCTTCGTGCCGGATCATTTCGACGTCACCGCCAATACCCCCGCCTTCGCGCCGGGCTGCGGCAGTTTCACTTACCTGGGCCAGCCCTTCGGCTGGCGTACCCCGCTCAGGTTGACCGTCACGGCCAAAAACCGCGACGATCAGCCCACGTTGAACTACAACGGCAGCTTATGGAAGATCAATCCCGCCGCCTTGACCGGCCAGACCTGGAGTGCGCTGGCCGGCACCGTCGAGGCTGTGGGCGGTCTGCCGCCGCCCGCCGTCACCGAGCTGGGGGGCGGCCAGGGCCGCATCGACGTCGCCATCGGGATGGGTTTGCGCTTCTCGCGCACGGCGCGGGCGGCGCCCTTCGACGCCAGCCTGAACTTCTCGCTCCATGTGGCGGATGCAGAAGGGGTCACTCCGACGGTCAACCCTTACACACACTCGGGGATCGGCTTCGATGACGGCAATCCCGCCACGAGCCAGGATGCGCGGATGCGCTTTGGCCGTCTGCGCCTGCAGAACGCCCACGGCTCGGAGTTCCTCGCCCTACCCGTGCCCATGACCAGCCAATATTGGAACGGCCAGGGCTTCGTCACCAACGGCGGGGACCACTGCACCAGCCTTCCCGCGCCGACGCTGATCTTCTTCCCCCAGACGGCGAACAACCAACTGGCCAGCGGCGAGACCAGCGCCAGCCAGAACACGCCTTTCGTCGCCGGAAACGGCGATCTGCGGCTGTCGGCGCCCGGAGCGGGCAATTACGGTTATGCGGATGTCGGCGCCAATGTCCCGGAATGGCTGCGCTACGACTGGGATGGTATCGACCAGGGGGGTGATGGCGCCCTCCACGATGACAACCCACGGGCGCGGGCGACCTTTGGCAAACGCAACAGCGGCGGCAGGCTCATCATCCGCCGGGAAATCTATTGACGCCATGTCAACCCATGCCATTTACTTCGCCAATCTGCGGCCATGCGCAGCCAGGATCAGGACAGGAGGACGACACCGTGATGAGCAGGTTATGGCGTCCCAGGACTGACCGGAGCCTGGCCGTCGTCACGCCCGTAGCGGGCGGGGCCGCCGCGTTGCGCCTGGAGGAGGCGGGTGCGCCCAGGCCGCGGCTGGCCGGCCTGGCCTGGGCGCCGCGGGCCCAGCCGGATGCGGCGATCCTGGATCGCCTGAGCCGGGAAACAGGCGCCCGGCAGTGCCGCATTGCCGCCCTGTTGGCCCCTGAACACTACCAGTCCCTGATCGTCGAGGTCCCTCCCGTTCCCGAAGAGGAATTGCCGGCCGCGATACGCTGGCATGTGCGCAATTTGATCGGTTTCCATATCGATGACGCGGTCTTGGACTATATGCTCATCCCCGGGGGGCGCACCCCCGCCATGTACGTGGTGGCGGCGCAGTCCGCGGCCGTTCGCGCCCTGGCGAATCTCTACCAGGAAGCCCGGTTGCGCCTGGAGGTGATCGACGTGCGGGAATCCGCCCAGAATGCGCTGGCCGCACGCCTGGCGCCCCCCGAATACGCCGTGGCGATGTTGCATCTGGAGGGCGACGTGGCCCTGCTGACTTTCACCTACGGCCATGACCTGATCCTGTCCCGGCGCATCGAGGGCAGGGGGGCCCATGGCGATTTTCTGTTGGAGAAAGTGGCGATGGAGGTCCAGCGCTCCGTGGACAACTTCGAGCGCCAACACGCCGCCTTTCCCCTGGCCAGGGTCTATCTGGCGCCGACGACCGAGGCGGATGGCCTGCGCACCAGGCTCATGGAGTTTCTGCAAGTGGGCGTGGAGAGCGTGGACCTTTCCAGTCTGTTCGAACTCGATGCCGCCCACGAACTGCAGTCCCCCGGTCGGCAGAACCAGGTCTTCCATCTCCTGGGCGCCGCCCTGCGGGAGGCTGTATGACGGCCGCACGCAAGCGCATCAATCTGTACCAGGCGGAGTTCCGCCCCGTCCGGGTGCCGTTGCCCACCCGCGCTCTGGCGTCGGGCGTGGCCCTGTTCGCCCTGGGCCTGGTGCTGCTGCATGCCTGGGATCGCTGGCAGTTGAACGCATACCGCCAACAGGCCGAACGCATCACCCGCCAGGCGGACCGGATCGAACAGCAGTTGCAAGCGGCGGTTCAGCCCCCCCCGGCGGCCGATCCCCGGATAATCGCCGAAGCCCAGACCCTGGAGGCCCGGATCCAGGCCCTCCAGACCGCCCAGGAGGCCGTCGCGGAAGGTACCCTAGGCAGCGAAACCGGTTACTCGGCGCGGTTCCTGGCCCTTTCCCGGGCCGCCACGCCGGGCGCCTGGCTGACCCGGGTGGAACTGGATGACGGCGGGCGGACCATGAATCTGGAAGGCCGCGCCCTCAAAGGCGAGGCCCCCGCCCAGCTGATCGCGGCCCTGGGCCGCCAGCCTCTGTTCGCGGGCCTGTCCTACGCCAGCCTGGACGTGCATCCGCCCACCGCGCCCGACCAGGACGCCAAGCCCACCCCCGCCGACCAGGCGGTCAAGCCCGCGGCGGCGCCCGGCTACCTGGAATTTACGCTTTCCGCCCGCCTGGCCCCGCCAAACGAGGCGCCCCGGGAGACCACCGCCCCATGAGTTCCGCGCTGAAAACCCTGTTCGCCAAGGGGGATGCCCTCACCCCCCGGGAACGGATCATCCTGTTCGTTTTGCTGCTGGCCGGTGTTTGGGCACTGGCGGACGTGGCGCTCACATCCCCCCTGGAGCGGGCTCGCCAGGCGGAGACCGCGCGCATCCAGGCCGCCCAGGAACGGCTGCGCCTGGCCCAGGAGGCCTTGGCCCGCCAAGCCGGCGAGGCGCCGCCCCAGGTGGCCGCCCAAAACCGGCTGGAGGCGGCCAAGGCGGCCTTCAACGCCCGCATGGCCGAAGCCCGGAGCCTGCAAAGCCGCCTGGTGTCCCCCAAAGACATGCCCGGCGTGCTGCGGGATCTCACCCGTGTCCAGCCGGACCTGCGCCTGGTGAGCCTGCGTACCCTGCCGCCCGAACCGGTCGGGGCCGCCCCGGGCGCCGACAAGGCCGCGGCGGATCATCCAGCCGCCTTGTACCGGCACGGCGTCCTGCTCACGCTGGCCGGCTCCTATGCGAACCTGGTGGCCTACATGCAGGCGCTGGAGAGGCGCCCGGTCGGTTTCTACTGGGCCCAGGCAAAACTGGATGCCAGGCGGCATCCGGAGATCCTGCTGACCCTCACCCTCAATACCCTGAGCCTGGAGCGGCAATGGCTGATGCTTTGAGTCTGCCTCGCGCCTTCATGCTGGCCCTGATTCTGGGGCCGTCCCCGCTTGCCCAGGCGGGACTCCCCGACCCCACCCGCCCGCCGCCAGGCTTCGGCAGGGCCGCCGACCCGGCCCAGAACCAGCCCGCCCCCCTGGTGGTGAGCAGCGTGTTTCTCATGGGCCGCAAACCCTATGCCTTGGTGGACGGCATGACCGTCCGGGTGGGAGACCCTCTGGGAGAAGGCCGGGTCAGCCGCATCGACGAGACCGGGGTGTGGATCAAAAGCCCGGCTGGAACACAACACCTCAAACTGGCGCCGGCCATCGACAAACGCCCGGCCCGCGGGAGCAATACGCGGATGGAGAACCACAAATGAAGACTTGGCTCATGCCCATCGCCATGGGGCGAATCCCGCTGCTGCTTGGCGCCGCCCTGCTGACCGCCGGCTGCGCGCCCCTGTCGCCCTGGCAGGCCGGCGCCCGGCCCGCCATCCAGGACGCGCTGCGCAAGGCGGCGGAGTCCCCCAGGCCCGATGACCAGGCCGCCGCGCCCAGTTCCCTGCCCCCCGCGGTGGCCGAGGCCCTGGCCCCCAAGGCGGAGGTGAAACTGGACAGCCCCGCGCCCCCCCCGCCGGAACCCCGTTTCGACCTGGTGGTGAACAATGCCCCGGCCCAGCAGGTGTTCCTGGGCATTGCCACCGGCACCCGCTACAGCATGCTGCTGCACCCGGACGTGGCGGGCGCCATCACCGTGAATTTGAAGGACGTGAACGTCCCCGAGGCCATGGCCGCCCTCCGCGATCTGTACGGCTACGACTACCGTATCGACGGCAACCGCATCCTGGTCCACCCCCTCACCCCACAAACGCGGTTCTATTCCATCCCCTACCCCACCGCCGTGCGCCAGGGAAAATCCGAGCTCAGGGTGGTGTCCAGCTCCATAGCCGATGCCAACCCGGGCGGCGGCAATGCCGCCGGCAGCACGGCCAGCCCCTCCAGCGCCACCTCTGGCGGCGGCGCCAACACCGCGCAGATGGACAGCAGCCGGGTCGTCACCGACAACCGCTCCGATTTCTGGACCGAATTGCGAAATACGGCGGCTTTGCTGGTCGGCTGCAACGCCGACGCCTGCCCGGCGGACCGCAACGTGGTGGTCAGCCCCCACGCCGGCATGCTGGCGGTAAAGGCCCTGCCCAAGGAACAACGCCTGGTGGAGGACTATCTCCGCGCCGCCCGCCTGTCCGTGGAGCGCCAGGTGATGATCGAGGCCAAGATCATCGAGGTGAGCCTGAACGAAGGGGCCCAGTCCGGCATCAACTGGGCCTACTTCAACCATGGCAAGAGCATTTCCAAGGGGCTGGACAGCACCCTGCTGCCCACCCCCGCGGGCGCCACCCAGCCCACCTCCGCGGTGGGCGCCCTGCTGGGCGCCGGCCTACCCGCCGCAAGCGGCGGGGTGCGCGGCAACAGCACCAACGCCGGGCTGTTCGGTCTGGCCCTGCAAACCACCAACTTCATGGCCCTCATCGACTTTTTGCAAACCCAGGGCAGCGTGCACGTGCTGTCCAGCCCCCGCATCGCCGCCCTCAACAACCAGAAGGCGGTGCTCAAGGTGGGCTCGGACGAGTTCTTCGTCACCGGCGTGTCCAGCAACACCACCACCAGCGGGACCAGCACCACCACTTCCCCCACCGTGACGGTGCAGCCCTTCTTCTCCGGCATCGCCCTGGACGTGATGCCCCAAATCGACGAGAGCGGCCACGTCATCCTGCACGTGCACCCCTCCGTGAGCACGGTCACCACCAACAACAAGGACATCGATCTGGGGGATTTGGGCCTCTACCGCCTGCCCCTGGCTTCCAGCTCCGTCTCCGAGACCGACAGCATCGTGCGCCTGAAGGACGGTGAGATCGCCGCCATAGGCGGCCTCATGACCCGGTCCTCCCAGGACGCCCAGAGCAGGGTCCCCTTCCTGGGCGACATCCCCGGCCTGGGCGCGCTGTTCCGCAATGACGCCGCCCAACGCCAGAAGCGCGAGCTGGTGATCCTGCTCAAACCCACGGTGATCAGGCAGGCCTCGGACTGGATGGAAGGCGTGAACGAGACCAGAGCCCGTCTGCAATGAGCCCCCCGAAATCGCCTTCGGCGATCTCCCCCCAGGGGGCGAAAACTCTTGGGGCAGCCCGGCGAGCTTCTTGAGAGATGTACCTAGCCCATTTCGGCCTGCGTGAATTCCCCTTCGGCCTGACCCCCGACACGGGCTATTTCTTCCCCGGCGCCGGCAGCCAGGGGGCGCTGAACACCCTGTTGGTGGCCCTTGAAGCAGGGGAGGGTCTCATCAAGATCGTGGGCGAAGTGGGTTCCGGCAAAACCCTGCTGTGCCGGCACCTGCTCAACCGTCTGGATAACGAGCACTGGGCCACGGCCTTCATCCCCAACCCCAAACTCTCGCCGGCGGCCCTCACCCACGCTCTGCTCATCGAGCAGGGTGGGAAGGTGCGGCGTGGTCTGGAGTACGGACTCACTCGCGCACTGCAACAGCGGCTGCTGCAATTGGCCCAGTCGGGCCGGCGCGCCGTCGCCCTCATCGACGAGGCCCAGGCCATGCCCTTGGAGAGCCTGGAGGCCCTGCGCCTGGTGACCAACCTGGAGACGGAAAAACGCAAGCTCCTGCAGATCGTCCTGTTCGGCCAGCCGGAATTGGATGTACACCTGTCCGACCCAGCCGTGCGTCAAATCAAGAGCCGCATCGTATTCCACGACCACATCGCCCCCCTCTCGCCCATGGAAACCCCGGCATACCTGGCCCACCGCGTGCGTCGCGCCGGCGCGGCGGACACCCTGTTCACGCCCGAGGGAGCGCGCAGGCTGCACGCTCTCAGCGGCGGCATGCCCCGCCTGCTCAACATCCTGGCCCACAAGGCCCTCATGCTGGCCTACGGCGAGGGGCAGCCCAGAGTGGCCGGGCGCCATGCCCGCATCGCCGCCCGCGACACCCCCGGCGCGCGGCTGAACTGGCTGGACCGCTGGATGCCCGCCTGATGAGCGTCATCAACCGCGCGCTCAGGGACCTGGACCGCCGGGGCGGGCAGGCCATGCCGCCGGTCCCCGGCGTGCAAGGTGTGCGAACGCGCGCGCCGTCCCGCGCCCCGTTCCGGCTCCGGTTGGCGGCCGCCTTGGCCCTGGCCGTCGCCACGGCCTGGTGGCTATGGCCCGCGCCCACCACGCCCCCCCACGTCCCCGTGCCCGCCGGGCCCGAGGACCTAGAAGCCCGGATCGAAGCCCCCATGGATGCCCCCGCCGGTGTGGAGCCCCCCGCCCCGCGGCTGCGCATGTCGCGGGAACTCGGCGCCGCCCCCCACTCGCTCCGCCCAGACACGCAGCCAGCCCCCGCGCGTGGCCCGGATGCCGACCTGACCGTCCCGCCCGGGGCGGTCACGCCGCCCCCCCCGCAAACCGTTTCCGCATCCTCCGGCATCGCCATGCGCCTGGAAACCCGGCTGCCCGAACCGCCCACCCGCAGCCGAACCGCGGTGGTGAAGGAGATGAGGCCCCGCAGCGCCGCGGAGGAAGCGGACGAGCTTTGGCGCCAGGCCGCGCGCCTGCTGGAACTGGGCCGCGCTGGTGACGCCCGCGAAAGGCTTGAGCAGGCTATGGGGCTGGACCCTGCCCACCTCCGCGCTCGCCAGAGCCTGGTGATGCTGGCCCTGGAGGACGGTCGCCGGGCCACCGCCGAGGCCCTGCTGCGGGAAGGCATGGCCCTGCACCCGGCAAATTTCTGGTTCCCCCGCAGCCTGGCCCAAACCCACCTCCAGCAGGGCGAGGCCGACCAGGCCGCCCGCCTGCTGGAAAAGGCCCTGGGCAGGGATTCCGCCGCCGCCGACTGGGGCCTGTACGCCGGCACTCTGGCCAAGCTGGGCCGGCCCGAGGACGCTGCCGCCGCCTACCGCGAGGCCCTGCGCCGGGAGGCGAGCCATGGCGCCTGGTGGATCGGCCTGGGCCTGGCCCTGGAGCAGAGCGGCCAGATCAAGGAAGCTCGGGACGCCTTCGCGCGCGCTTTGCAGACCCAACTCAATACCGAACTCAGGGACTTCGCCGCGCGTAAGGCACGGTAGACCCAGACTACCCACATTAGACCCGCCGGCGGCCCTATCGAGCATGATGCTGACGCCGATGGCGAGCCCTCGCCATCGAAACCCGCGGCTGTCAGCGTAGCCCTGGCGGCGCCGCTCAATCAGCCGAACAGCAGCGTCGCTTGGGATGAGCACACCGTGGCGGCTGGCATGCGCCGGCGTTCATGCCGCCTTGCCCGGCCGGGGTCCGGTGCTGCGCAGGTTCACCAGCCGTTTCATGGCGTCGAACCAGAACGGCGCCCTCAGAGTCACGGCCAGGGCGGTGAGCAGCCAGCCCAGCAGCTTCATGGAAACCTCCGCGTCCTCGGCCGCGAGCGTGGCGTCCAGGCAGTCGCCCAGCCGCTTTGCCGGCGCCGGCAGCACGCCGGTTGCCGCCGCTTCAAGCGCGGCGGCGGGGCAGGCGAAGCCGATCGGCAGGCCGGCGTCGGCGAGCGAACGCAAGCCCGCGTGCGCATCCCGCGCCGACGGCGCGGTCGCCGCGCCCCGGCCAGGCCTTCGGCGAGCGCGGCCGCCTGCGCGCTGGACGGACGGTAATCGAACTCCGCCGCCCATTTCTTCAGACTTGAGTTGCGCCACGGCGCCGCCCGGTCGTTCCGGAATCGCGGCCGTGGCCGCGTGGATGCGGGAAACGTTGGTCTGGTCGCGGACCTGGTTCCAGGTGCCGTCGAAGCACATCACGAGTCGTCGCATGCGTCACCTCCATGCCGGCGCCTGGCCGGGTGTCGTTTATCGTCAATCCACGTCGGCCACCAGGGCGACTTCAGTCTCCGCCGTGCGCCGGTCGATGCGCATCCAGACCTCGCAGTACTCGGTCAGCTCGTCCTCGGGCGTGGGGTCGTCGGCGCAGGCGCAGCCGGCGATGAGGGTGGTGAAGAACAGGCCCAGCTTGACGCTGAGCCTCTCCGGCGTGGCCTCGGCGCGCAGCACGCGCGCCCCCACCCGCGGCGAACTGACGTGGCTGCCGCGCGCCAGGGCATCGGCCAGGGGCAGCAGGACGGCATCCAGTCCTTCCACCTCCTGCTTGAGGACGCCGTCGAAGGCCGGCGTCCCCCAGGCCGCGAGGGCGCGGGGCAGGCGGATCAAGCTCGCTCCTTGGGCGGGGTGGCGCGGCTTACTTCATGGCCGCGTCAAAGCGGCGGTTGACCTCGTTCCAGTTCACCACGTTCCACCAGTTGGTGACGTAGTCCGCCCGCTTGTTCTGGTACTTCAGGTAGTAGGCGTGCTCCCACACGTCCAGGCCCAGAATGGGGGTGCCGCGCTGGATTTCGGGCAGGTCCATGAGCGGATTGTCCTGGTTGGCGGTGGAGCTGACGGTCAGCTTCTTGTCAGGGGTGAGCATCAGCCAGGCCCAGCCGGAACCGAAGCGGGTCATGGCGGCCTGGTCGAAACGCTTCTTCATCTCCGCCATGGAACCGAAGGTCTGGTCGATGGCCGCCGCCAGGGCCGCGCTGGGCGCCCCGCGCTGGCCTTCCGGCGCCATCACCCGCCAGAACAGGTCATGGTTGTAATGGCCGCCGCCGTTGTTGCGCACCGCCGTGTTGAATTTGGACATCTGCCCCTGCATCGCCTCCAGGGACATGCCCGCCAGTTCCGGATAGGTCTTGATCTGGGCGTTCAGGTTGTTGACGTAGGCGTTGTGGTGCCGGCCATGGTGGATTTCCATGGTGGCCTTGTCGATGTGCGGTTCCAGGGCGTCGGCCGCATAGGGCAGCGGCGCCAGGGTGAACTGGGCGCTCGCCAGCATGGGCACAAAGGCGGCGGCGAGGCCGAGGAAAACGGCATGGGAACGCGGGGCGCGGGGCGCGCCGGGGATGTGCATCATGAAAGTCTCCTGAGGATGGTTGTCGCAGGCGCGGACCACGGCAACGCGGCCGCGCCGGCGCATTGTAGCCCCGCGCGGCCGGGTAGGTTCAACGCCCTGGGGAAGCGAACACCTTCTTCAGCAGATCCGAGCCGCGGGCCAGGGGATCCTGGCGGATGCGCAACCCGGATTGAGCGTGCACGTAGGCACAAACCTCAGGTTCCATGCGTCTTTGCAAAGGCCAAGGAGCGGTCAACTGAGGTTTTTAGGTTCATGTCACTTCAGGCGCGCGAAGGCCGAGGCCCGGGCGGCAAGGGAAACAGCGAAGTTGCGGATGCCCAGTTCCGGGTCCGGCTCGCCATAG
>JBBIPL010000055.1:0-14512 GCA_037442845.1 Hydrogenophilales bacterium
GCCCGAGCCCGCTCCCGCGCCGCGCGCGCCCGCCCCCGCCGCGCCGGCGGCCGTGCCCGCCGCCGAGGAAGCCGCGCCGCGCAAGGCCAGCCCCCTGGACGCCGCCATCGAATACATCGCCCGCGTCAAGTTCGCCGCGCCCCAGGCGGCCAATTTCGGCGCCCTGCTCGCCACCCTGCGGCGCATCGGCAAGCCGGTGCGCGCCTTCGGCGAAAAGCCGGACGCTGGCTGGGAAGCCTTGAGCGGCCATCCGCGCAGTGTCTATGGCGTGGTCGAATTCGGCCTGCAACTCGCCGACCGCGGCGGCGCCGTATCGCTCGACCAGCTCGAAGCCTTCTGCCGCGCGCTCTACGAGTTCGCCGCCGAACAGGGCGGCGCGGTGAGCTGCGCCGACAAGGAAGGCGCCCTCAAGCTGGCGCGTGACCTCGACCTGTTCTGCATGGACGTCGACGTGCTCATCGGCCTCAACGTCATTGCCGCCGAAAGCCGGCCTTTCACCAGCGAAGCCATGCACAGCCTGGCGCAGGAGGCCCGCCTCAGCCTGGAGGCGGACGGCGCCTTCCACGCCAAGGATGAGTTCGGCCATACCCTGTTCATTCTGGCGAACCAGGAAGAAGAGCCGTTCCCGCGCGACGGCCGCGGCCTTACCACGCACGGCGTCACCCTGCTGTTCGACGTGCCGCGGGTGGCGGACGGCCTCGCCGTGTTCGACCGCATGACCCGGCTGGGTTTCGATCTGGCCTGGCGTCTGGAGGGCCGCCTGGTCGCCGACAACAACCGGCCCGTCAGCGAGGACAGCCTGAGCCGCGACCGCGCCCGTCTGACGCAGTTCTATGCGCGCATGGAGGCGCGGGGCATCCCCGCCGGCGGCGAGCGGGCGCTCAGGCTGTTCGTGTGAGGCGTGCGAGGTGAGGCGCGAGGCGGAACTGCGCGCCCGTGAGCTCCGCGCCCTGATCGACGAGGCCAACTATCGCTACTACGTCCTCGACGCCCCCTCCATTCCCGACAGCGAGTACGACCGCCTGCTGCGGGAGCTCCAGGAGCTGGAGGCCCGTTATCCGGAACTGCTCACCGCGGACTCCCCCACCCAGCGGGTGGGCGCGCCTCCCCTGCGCGACTTCGCCCAGGTTACCCATGCGCTGCCCATGCTGTCCCTCAACAACGCCTTTTCCGAGGCCGAGGTGGCGGCCTTCGACCGGCGCGTGCGCGAGGGTCTGGGACGCCCGGACGAGGAGGTCGAGTACGCCGTCGAGCCCAAGTTCGACGGGCTGGCCATCACCCTGCGCTACGAGGACGGCCTGTTCGCGCGCGGCGCCACGCGCGGCGACGGCTATAGCGGCGAGGACGTCAGCGCCAACCTGCGCACCGTGCGCGCCATTCCCATGCGCCTGATCGGCGAGCGACCGCCGCGCGTCTTGGAGGTGCGCGGCGAGGTGCTCATGCTGCGCCGCGATTTCGAGCGGCTGAACGCGCAGGCTCGCGAGCGCGGCGAGAAGATCTTCGTCAATCCGCGCAACGCCGCCGCCGGCAGTCTGCGCCAGCTCGATTCCCGCGTCACCGCTCGGCGTCGCCTGTCCTTCTTCGCCTACGGCGTCGGCCAGGTGGAGGGCGCGGACTTGCCGGCGACGCACGGCGGCATCATGGATTGGCTGGCCGCCCTGCGCTTTCCCGTGGCCGCCCAGCGCGACACGGCGCGCGGCGTGCGTGGGCTCATGGCCTTCTTCGAGAAGCTTGGCGCCGACCGGGCGGCCCTGCCCTACGACATCGACGGCGCGGTCTACAAGGTCAACCGCCTGGCGGACCAGGAGATCCTCGGCTACGTCGCGCGCGCCCCCCGCTTCGCCATCGCCCACAAATATCCGGCGCAGGAAGAGTTGACCACGGTGGAGGCCATCGACGTGCAGGTCGGCCGCACCGGCACCCTCACTCCGGTGGCCCGCCTGCGGCCGGTCTTCGTCGGCGGCGTCACCGTCACCAACGCCACCCTGCACAACGAGGACGAGGTGCGCCGCAAGGACGTGCGCGTGGGCGACACGGTCATCGTGCGGCGGGCCGGCGACGTCATTCCCGAGGTGGTGGGCGTGGTGCTGGAGCGGCGGCCGTTGAAGGATCCGCTCACCCCCCTGCACGAGCCCTTCCGCATGCGCGACACCTGCCCGGAGTGCGGCGCCCCGGTGCTGCGCCTGGAAGGCGAGGCGGCGGCGCGCTGCAGCAACGGCCTCGCCTGCCCGGCCCAGCGCAAGCAGGCCATCCTGCATTTCGCCTCGCGCCGCGCCATGGACATCGAGGGCCTGGGCGACAAGCTGGTCGATCAGTTGGTCGACCGCGGCCTGGTCGCCACCCCCGCCGACCTTTACCCGTTGACGCGCGAGCAGGTGGCCGGTCTGGAGCGCATGGCCGACAAGTCGGCGGAAAACCTCATCGCCGCCATCCAGGCCAGCCGCGGCCGGCCGCTGGCGCGCTGCATCCACGCCCTCGGCATCCGCCACGTGGGCGAGCAGACGGCGAAGGACCTGGCCCGCCATTTCGGCCGCATGACGGATTTCCTCGCCGCCGACGAGGCCGCCCTGATGGCCGTTCCTGACGTCGGACCGGTGGTCGCCGCCTCGATTCGCGCCTTCCTCGACGAACGCCATAACCAGGCGGTCATCCGGGCGCTGCAACATGCCGGGGCCTGGACGGACGGCGAACCGGTCCCGCGCGAGTCCCTGCCGCTGGCCGGCAAGACCTTCGTGCTTACCGGCACGCTGCCGGACCTGTCGCGCGAAAAAGCCAAGGCGCGTATCGAGGCCCTGGGCGGCAAGGTGGCCGGCAGCGTGTCGAAGAAGACCGACTACGTGGTCGCCGGCGCCGAGCCGGGCGCGAAATTAAAGAAAGCGGAAGAACTGGGCGTTAAGGTGCTCGATCAGGACGAATTACTGGAATTGCTGAAGGGAGTTGTCGAATCATGAAACGCGTCACCAAGGCGGTGTTTCCCGCCGCCGGCATGGGCACCCGCTTCCTGCCCGCCACCAAGGCCAACCCCAAGGAAATGCTGCCCATCGTCGACAAGCCGCTGATCCAGTACGCGGCCGAGGAGGCCATGGCGGCCGGCATCACCGATCTCATCTTCATCATCGGCCGCACCAAGCGGGCCATCGCCGACCATTTCGACAAGGCCTACGAACTGGAAGTGGAGCTGGAAACCCGCGGCAAGCTGCGCGCCCTGGAAGAACTGCGCGCCATGCTGCCGATCAACGTCAACTGCATCTACATCCGCCAGGCCGAAGCCCTGGGCCTCGGCCACGCCGTGCTGTGCGCGCAGCCGGCGGTGAACGACGAGCCCTTCGCGGTGCTGCTGGCCGACGACCTCATCGCCGGCGAACCGGGCGCCACCAGGCAGATGTGCGATCTCTACACCTACTATCAGTGCTCCATGGTCGGGGTGCAGCACGTCGACACCGCCGAGACCGGCGCCTACGGCATCGTCGCCGCCTCGAACATGGCCGAGCGCGTCAGCCGCGTCAACCAGATCGTCGAGAAGCCGAAGCCGGCCGAGGCGCCCTCCAACCTGGCGGTGGTCGGCCGCTACGTGCTGACCCCGCGCATCTTTCACCACCTGCGCCACATCGAGCGCGGCGCCGGCGGCGAACTGCAACTCACCGACGCCATCGCCGCCTTGCTCAAGGAGCAGCAGGTGCTGGCCTACGAGTTCATTGGCACCCGCTACGACTGCGGCAGCAAGCTGGGCTATCTGGAAGCGACGGTGGAATTCGCCTTGCAGCACCCGGAAGTGGCCGGGGAGTTCAGCGCCTATCTGCAAAGACGCTTCTGCAAACCCTGCGCGTCGGCTTCCTAGGTCTCATCGCGCTCGGCGGCGCCATGTAGGACCTGGCCGCGCACGTCGCGGCTGTCCGGCCCCAGCAGGTAGAGGAAGCGCGTCGCCAGGTCGTCCGGGCCGGGCAGGCCGGACTGGTCCTCGCCGGGATGGGTCTTCGCGCGCTGCGGGGAGCGCACCGGGCCGGGAATGAGCAGGTTGATGCGCGCGCCCCTGTCCGACCACTCGTCGGCCTGCACGCGGAAGTAGGCCTCCAGCGCCGCCTTGGACACGGCGAAGCCGCCCCAGTAGGCGGCCGGCGCGTGGCCGTGCGTCTCCCCGACGAGGACCACCGAGGCGTCGCCGCGGGCTTCCAGCAAGGGCGCGCAGCAGCGGTTGATGGCGGCCGGGGCGGCGGCGTTGACGCGGAACAGGCGCAGCCATTCCTCCACGCTTTCCAGCGACTGCGGCCGCAGCGCCTCGAAGGCCGCCGCGCAGTGCGCGATACCGTCCAGTCGGCCGAGTTGCCCGCCGATGGCCTGGGCCATGGCCTGGAAATCCTCATCCCGGGCGGCGCCCAGGTCCATGGGGAAAATCGCGGGCTGGGCGCCGCCGGCCGCGACGATCTCGTCGTACACCTTTTCCAGCTTGCCCACCGTGCGTCCCAGCAGGATCAGCGTGGCGCCGTGGCGGGCGCAGGCCAGCGCGGCGGCGCGGCCCAGGCCCTGGCCGGCGCCGGTGACGAGGATGACGCGGTGATGCAGCAGGTCGGGGGCGGGGGTGTAGGGCATTGCGGGAAAAGGGAAAAGGGAAAAGGGAAAAGGGAAAAAGGGGCGGGTCAGGTGAGGGTTTCCAGGATCAGTCTGGCGGATTTTATGCCGCTACGGACCGCGCCTTCGAGGGTGGCGGGGTAATCCCCGGCGGTGTAGTCGCCGGCCAGGTAAAGGCCGGGGACGGGCGTGGCGTTGTCGGGACGGCGCAGGCGCGGCACGCAGGCGAAGGTGGCCCGCTTCTCGACGATGCTCTTCCAGCCCAGCAGAGGCGGCAGGGGGCCGAGTTGCGCGGCCAGCAGATCCAGGTATTCGTCGCGCAGGGTCTCGGCCGGCTTCGCCAGATGCGGGCCCTCGGCGCTCACCACGATGGCCGCCAGGCCGGCATGCAGGTCGTTGCGTTCGAACGCCCAGGGGGCCTGGCCGCCGCCCAGGCCGAGCATGGGAAAGGGGAAACGCGGCGGCGTGGCGAAATGCAGCCATAGCGTGAGGATGGGCTGCCAGGCGAGGCCATCGAGCTGCTCCAGCACCGGCTCGGCGTCGGCCAGCCGGCCGAGCAGGTCGGGCAGCCGGGCCGGATGCGCGGCCACCACCACCCGCTCGGCGAGGACGTCCGGGCCCGCCAGGCGGAAGCCGCCCTGCTCGCGGGCGAGGAATTCCACCTTGCGGCCGGTTTCCACGCGCCCGCCCTTGCCGGCGATGAAGGCCGCCGCAGCGTCCGGCAGCAGCAGGCCGAGGTCGGCCCGGTTGAGGACCAGGTCGCTGTCCGCGCGGTCGCCCGCCAGGCTGTCGCGCAGCACGTTGCAGAACACCTGCGCCGAGGCGATCTGCACCGGCGTGTTGAGCGCCGCGACGCAGATCGGGCCCCACAGCCGCTCGACCAGGTTCGCCGGCTGCTGCCGGCGGCGCAGGAAGTCGGCGGCGGCCTCGTCGCGCGTCAGGCGGAAGGCGCGTTCCTTCAGGTCGTGCATGAGCCTGGCCGCCGCCAGCTTGTCGCGCCAACTCAGCCCGCGCGCGAGGACGAGGCCGGCGGCCAGGTTGAGCGGCGCCGGCAGGCGCGGCAGGCGCAGCACGAAGCCGGGCACGCGCAATTCCAGCGGGCGCCGCTCGATGAAGTTGTGCGTGCCCAGCCGACCCATGAGGCCCAGGGTCTCGCGGTAGGCGCCGACCATCAGGTGTTGGCCGTTGTCGATGGCGATGCCTTGCCAATCGACGCGGCGGGCGCGGCCGCCCAGCTGCTTCGCGGCCTCGAACAGGTTTACGGGCACGCCGGCGGCGGCCAGTTCCACGGCGCAGGCCAGGCCAGCCCAGCCGCCGCCGACGATGGCGACGGGGTTTACGCCCGCCGGGGTGGTCACGCCGTCACCCAGGTCCGCCAGGCGATCCACAGTTTGCGTAGCGGCGTCAGGGAGGTGCGCCGGTCGAGCACGCGGAAGCCGTCGGCGCGGATCTCCTTCAGCAGCGCGCGGTAGATCGCCGCCATGACGAGGCCGGGCCGCTGCGCCTTGCGGTCGGCCTCCGGCAGCAGGTCCAGGGCCTCGGCGTAGGTTCGGATGGCGCGCTGGTACTGGAATTCCATGAGCCGCCGGAAGTTCTCGGTCATGCGGCCCGCGAGCATGTCGGCTTCCGTCACGCCATGTTGCGCCAACTCATCCTGGGGCAGATAGATGCGGTTGCGGCGGGCATCCTCGCCCACGTCGCGGATGATGTTGGTGAGCTGAAAGGCCAGCCCAAGGCGGTTCGCGTACTTCAGGGTGACGCGGTCGATCGGTTTGTCGAGCGTGCCGCCGAAGATCTGGGCCGCGACTTCCCCCACCACGCCGGCGGCGCGGTGGCAGTAGAGGTTGAGCTGCTTGAAGTCGGCGTAGCGCACCGTGCCCAGGTCCATCTCCATGCCGTCGATGATCTGGCCGAAGGCATCCTCGGGCAGGTGGAAGGGGCCGATGGCCTCGGCCAGCGCCCGCGTCGCCGGATGCTCAGGCCGGCCCGCGTACAGCCGCGCCACCTCGTCCCGCCACCAGGCCAGCTTGGCCCGCGCCAGGTCGGCATCGCGGCACTCGTCGGCGACGTCGTCCACCTCGCGGCAGAAGGCGTAGAAAGCGGTGATGGCCCGGCGCCGCTCGGGCGGCAGGAAGCGGAAGCTGTAATAGAAACTGGAGCCGCTGGCGGCGGCCTTGTCCTGACAATAGGCGTGGGGATCCATGGCGCTTAGAGCCTATTTCTGTAGGAATCATGCCCCGCGCCGCTGGCGCAGGACGAGCCCCGCGCCGCGCGGCCCCCGCCGGGGAAGAGGGCGCGGCGGAGCATGACGGCGCCATCCTTCCAGCCCAGTTTTGGACGCTGCTGGAACATGTCGCCGCGGCTTGCGTGCAGTTGATAGAGGATGCGCTCGCCGCCCAGGATGATGAGGCGCACCTCCAGGCCGATGCGGCCCTTCAGCGCGCGCCCCAGGGGGGCGCCGGCCTGCAGCATGCGGCGGGCGCGTTCGATCTGACCCTTCATGAACTGCTGCCAGAGGGCGTCCACCCGGCCTTCGGCGATCTGGCGTTCGCCGATGCCGAACTTGGCCATTTCGTCCTGCGGCAGGTAGATGCGGCCCTTTTGGTAATCCACCGCCACATCCTGCAGGAAGTTGATGAGTTGCAGGGCGGAGCAGATGCCGTCGGACCAGGCCTGGTGCTTCGCGTCCTCGTCGCCGTAGAGCTTCAGCAGCAGGCGGCCGATGGGGTTGGCGGAACGGCGGCAGTAGTCCATGACTTCGCCGAAATGGGCATAGCGGGTTTTCACGCAATCCTGCTCGAAGGCGGCGAGCAGGTCGTGGAATAGGGGATAGGGCAGGCCGTGCGCGCGGATGTGGGGCGCGAGTTGCCGGAACACGGGGTGATCTACATGCTCGCCCCGTTCCAGGGCATGCAGGTGGGCATGGTATTCCGCCAGCCGGTCCAGGCGCCATGCCGCCGGATGTTCGCCCTCGTCGGCGAAGTCGTCGGCGCCGCGGGCGAAGGCGTAGATGGCGCGCACCGCCGGGCGCAGCCGGGCGGGCAGGAAGACCGAGGCCACGGGGAAGTTTTCGTAATGCCCGGCGTTCACCAGATGGGCCGTATTCATCGAATGGATGCCAATAAAAACAAAGGTTTGCCTCTTGGTCGCCGCGTCTCGCGGCTGGCGGTGAGGGGGCGCGTAGTTTACACTTGGCCGTTTTCGCGAAAGTGGCGGAATGGGTAGACGCACTGGATTTAGGTTCCAGCGGGGAAACCTGTGGGGGTTCGAGTCCCCCCTTTCGCACCAGTTTCGCCCAGCCCGATGGCGGGCGCGTGAATTTTGAATGAACGACGATGAACTAAGGAAAATCTGATGACTGCAAGCGTGGAAACTCTGGAAGGACTCAACCGCCGTGTCACCCTCAACCTCAGCCAGGAGGAGGTGGAGGCGGAAGTGCGCAAGCGCCTGGGGAAAGTGGCCCGCACCGTGCGCATGGACGGTTTCCGTCCCGGCAAGGCGCCCATGAAGCTGGTGGCGGCGCGCTATGGCGGCGAAATTCGTGGCGAGGTGATGAGCGAGGCCCTCAGCCGCGAGTTTGCCGAGGCCGTGCAGGCCGGCAAGCTGGCGGTGGCCGGCAACCCGCGTTTCGCGCCCGGCGAAAACGGCGCTTTCGTCGCCACCTTCGAGGTGTTCCCGCAAATCCAGGTCGGTGACCTGTCGCAGATCAAGGTGAGCCGTCCCGTGGTCGAGGTGAGCGATGCCGACGTCGACCGCACCCTGGATGTGCTGCGCAAGCAGCGCGTGCAGTACCACGCGGTGGAGCGCGCGGCGCGCGAGGGCGACCGCGTGCACGTGGACTACCAGGGCAGGATCGGCGGCGAGCCGTTCCCCGGCGGCGAGGCCAAGGACTTCCCGGTGATCCTCGGCGAAGGCCGCACCCTGAAGGATTTCGAGGGCAACCTGGCGGGCATGAAGGCGGGCGAGAGCAAGACCTTCGAGGTGAGCTTCCCCGCCGATTACTTCGCCAAGGAACTGGCGGGCAAGACCGCCAGTTTCGAAGCCACCCTGAAGTCGGTGCACGAGGCGGTGCTGCCGGAGGTGGACGAGGCCATGGCGCAAAGCCTGGGCATCCACGAGGGCGGCGTGGCCAAGCTGCGCGAGGAAATCCGCGGCAACCTGGCGCGCGAGGCGAAGCGCCGGGTGCTGGCCAAGGTCAAGGAGCAGGTCTTGAACGGCCTGCTGGAAACCACGACGTTCGACGTGCCCGGCAGCCTGGTGGCCATGGAACAGCAAAGCCTCAGGGAAAAGGCCTTCAACGACCTGAAGGCGCGCGGCCTGAAGGAACAGGACATCAAGCTGGGCGACGACATCTTCGCGCCGCAGGCCAAGCGCCGCGTCGCCCTGGGCCTGCTGATGGATGCCCTGATTCGCGAGCAGAAGATCACCGCCAGCGAGGATCAGGTGCGCGCCATGGTGGACGAGTTCGCGCAGAGCTACGAAGACCCTGCCGAGGTGGTGGACTGGTACTATCAGGACGCTTCCCGCCTCAAGGAGGCGCGCGCCCTGGTGCTGGAAGAGAACGTGGTGCAATGGGTGCTGGAGCGGGCCCAGGTCACCGATGAGACGACCTCGCTGGAAAAACTGATGGGAACCGCCTGATGAGCCACTGGACGCAGGAACCTTCCGGCCTGGGGTACATCCCCATGGTCATCGAGCAGAGCGGCCGCGGCGAGCGCGCCTATGACATCTACTCCCGCCTGCTGAAGGAGCGGGTGGTGTTCCTGGTGGGGCCGGTCAACGACATGAGCGCCAACCTGGTGGTGGCCCAGTTGCTGTTCCTCGAGTCGGAAAACCCCGACAAGGACATCTACCTGTACATCAACTCCCCCGGCGGCTCCATCACCGCCGGCATGGGCATCTACGACACCATGCGCTTCATCAAGCCGGACGTCTCCACCCTGTGCGTCGGCCAGGCCGCCAGCATGGGCGCCTTCCTGCTTTCCGCCGGCGCCAGGGGCAAGCGCTTCGTGCTGCCCAACTCCCGCGTGATGATCCACCAGCCCCTGGGCGGCTTCCAGGGCCAGGCGTCGGACATCGAGATTCACGCCAAGGAAATCCTCTACCTCAAGCAAAAGCTGAATCAGCTCCTCGCCGACCACACCGGCCAGTCCATCGAGACCATCGAGCGCGACACGGAGCGCGACAACTTCATGAGCGCGGAGCAGTCCGTCGCGTATGGCCTGGCCGATAAAGTGCTGGCCAACCGCAACGACGCCGCGTAAACTTGAGTTAAATAATCAGGTATTAACAGGACTGAACCATGGCGGACCGCGACGAAAAACTTCTTTACTGCTCCTTCTGCGGCAAGAGCCAGCACGAGGTGCGCAAGCTCATCGCCGGTCCGTCGGTGTTCATTTGCGACGAATGCGTGGACCTGTGCATCGACATCATCCGCGAGGACGTCGGCAAGGATCCGGAAAAGGAGAGCGGCGATAAACTGCCGACGCCGCAGGAAATCAGTGCGGTGCTGGACCAGTACGTCATCGGCCAGTCCCTCGCCAAGAAGGCACTGGCGGTGGCCGTCTACAACCATTACAAGCGCTTGCGTAATCCGGGCGGCAACAAGGAGGACGAGGTCGAGCTGGCGAAGAGCAACATCCTGCTCATCGGCCCCACCGGTTCCGGCAAGACCCTGCTGGCGCAGACCCTGGCCCGCCTGCTCAACGTGCCCTTCGTCATCTCCGACGCCACCACCCTGACCGAGGCCGGTTACGTCGGCGAGGATGTCGAGAACATCATCCAGAAGCTCCTGCAGAAGTGCGATTACGACGTCGAGAAGGCGAAGAACGGCATCGTCTACATCGACGAGATCGACAAGATTTCGCGTCGCTCGGAGAACCCCTCCATCACCCGTGACGTCTCCGGCGAGGGCGTGCAGCAGGCACTGCTGAAGCTGATCGAGGGTACCGTCGCCTCGATTCCGCCGCAGGGCGGGCGCAAGCACCCGAACCAGGAATACATCCAGGTCGACACCACCAACATCCTGTTCATCGTCGGCGGCGCCTTCAGCGGCCTCGACAAGGTGATCCGCAACCGCACCGAGAAATCCGGCATCGGTTTCGGCGCCGAGGTGAAGTCCAAGGACAACAGCAAGGACGTCGGCGAGGTGTTCAAGATGGTGGAGCCGGAAGACCTCATCAAGTACGGCCTCATCCCCGAGTTCGTCGGCCGTCTGCCGGTCATCGCCACCCTCGAGGAACTCGACGAGAAGGCCCTGGTACAGATACTCACCGAGCCCAGGAACGCCCTGGTCAAGCAGTTTCAGAAGCTGTTCAAGATGGAAGGCGCCGACCTCGAATTCCGCGACGAGGCCCTCACCGCCATCGCCAAGCGTGCGCTGAAGCGCAAGACCGGCGCGCGCGGCCTGCGCTCCATCATCGAGCAGTCCCTGCTCGACATCATGTATGAACTGCCGAGCATGCAGGATGTGAGCAAGGTGGTGGTCGACGAGAAATCCATCAGCGGCGAGTCGAAGCCCTTGTTGCTGTATGCCGAGCAGGCCAAGGCCGCCGGCTGAAAAACCGTTTGTACCGCCGGCTTGAAATTCGACCCGGCGGCGTCATGTAGCTCGAACCGAGGAGGCGGAGCATCCGCCGGAGAACGTCATGAGCCAGACCACCCATTTCACCGAAGCCGTCACCCTGCCGCTGCTGCCGCTGCGCGACGTGGTGGTGTTCCCGCACATGGTCATCCCCTTGTTCGTCGGCCGCCCGAAGTCGATCAAGGCGCTCGAGACCGCGGTGGAGGCCGGCAGGAGCATCCTGCTGGTGGCCCAGAAATCCGCGGCCAAGGACGAGCCGGACACCGCCGACCTCTACGACATCGGCTGCATCTCCAACATCCTGCAGATGCTCAAGCTGCCCGACGGCACCGTCAAGGTGCTGGTCGAGGGCACGCAGCGCGCCCGCATCAGCAGCGTCGAGGACCGCAAGGCCCTGTTCGTCGCCGCGATCGAGCCCGTGCCGCTCAACGAGCGCGGCAGCCACGAGATCGAGGCGATGCGCCGCACGATCCTGGCGCAGTTCGACCAGTACGTGAAGCTGAACAAGAAGATTCCGCCGGAGATCCTCACCTCGCTGTCCGGTATCGAGGAAGCGGGCCGGCTGGCCGACACCATCGCCGCCCATCTGCCGATGAAGCTGGAGCTCAAACAGGAAATCCTCGAGATGTTCAATGTCGATGATCGCCTCGACAAGCTGCTCGGCCAGCTCGAGACCGAGCTCGACATCATGCAGGTCGAGAAGCGCATCCGCGGCCGCGTCAAGCGCCAGATGGAGAAGAGCCAGCGCGAGTACTACCTGAACGAACAGGTCAAGGCCATCCAGAAGGAACTGGGCGACGTCGACGAAAGCCAGGATCTGGACGATCTGGACAAGCGCGTCAAGGCTGCGCACATGTCGCGCGAGGCCGCCAAGAAGGCCGAGGCCGAGCTGAAGAAACTGAAGATGATGTCGCCCATGTCGGCCGAGGCCACCGTGGTGCGCACCTACATCGAGACCCTCATCAACCTGCCCTGGAAGAAGAAGACCAAGATCAACAAGAGCCTGGACAACGCCCAGGAGGTGCTTGACACCGACCACTTCGGCCTGGAGAAAGTGAAGGAGCGCATCGTCGAATACCTGGCCGTGCAGCAGCGGGTGGACAAGCTGAAGGCGCCTATCCTCTGCCTGGTGGGCCCGCCCGGCGTGGGCAAGACCTCGCTCGGCCAGTCCATCGCCCGCGCCACCAACCGCAAGTTCGTGCGCATGGCGCTCGGCGGCGTGCGCGACGAGGCCGAGATTCGCGGCCACCGGCGCACCTACATCGGCTCCATGCCCGGCAAGATCCTGCAAAGCCTGACCAAGGTGGGCGTGCGCAACCCGCTGTTCCTGCTGGACGAAGTCGACAAGATGGGCCAGGATTTTCGCGGCGATCCGTCCTCCGCCCTGCTGGAGGTGCTGGATCCCGAACAGAACCACACCTTTCAGGACCACTACGTGGAAGTGGACTACGACCTCTCCGACGTGATGTTCGTGGCCACCGCGAACTCCCTCAACATTCCGGCTCCGTTGCTCGACCGCATGGAGGTGATCCGTCTGTCCGGCTACACCGAGGACGAGAAGATCAGCATCGCGCAGCGCTACCTTTGCCCGAAGCAGATGAAGAACAACGGTCTCAAGGATACCGAGCTGCACGTGGCCGAAAGCGCCCTGCGCGACATCGTGCGTTACTACACGCGGGAATCCGGCGTGCGCGGCCTGGAGCGCGAAATCTCCAAGATCTGCCGCAAGGCGGTCACCGCGCAGACTCTGAAGAAGGCCAAGGGCAAGATCAGCGTCACCGCCAAGAACCTCGACAAGTACCTCGGCGTGCGGCGCTACACCTACGGCATGGCGGAGAAGATCAACCAGGTGGGCCAGGTCACCGGACTGGCCTGGACCGAGGTGGGCGGCGAACTGCTTACCATCGAGGCTTCCATGATGCCCGGCAAGGGTAACATCACCCGCACCGGCCAACTCGGCGACGTCATGAAAGAATCCATCGAGGCGGCGCGCACGGTCATGCGCAGCCGCGCCAAGGCCCTGGGCATCGCCGCCGATGCCTTCGAGAAGAACGACATGCACATCCACATGCCGGAGGGCGCCACGCCCAAGGACGGCCCTTCCGCCGGCGCCGCCATCACTACCGCCATGGTCTCGGTGTTCGCCGGCATCCCAGTGCGCTGCGACGTGGCCATGACCGGCGAGATCACCTTGCGCGGCGAGGTGCTGCCCATCGGCGGCCTCAAGGAGAAACTGCTGGCGGCGCATCGCGGCGGCATCAAGAAGGTGTTGATCCCCGAAGGCAACGTCAAGGACCTCGTCGAGATCCCGGACAACATCAAGAACCGCCTGGAAATCCAGCCCGTGAAGTGGATCGAACAGGTGCTGGAGGCGGCCTTGGAGCGCATGCCCGAACCCATCGCCGAGGCGACGGTTGCGGCGGAAGCTCCCGCCACGCTTCCGCCGACCACCGAGCCGCCCGCCGTAATCAAGCATTGACGCGGCTTTCCGGCCAGAAGGCGCTTGACACTGGGGGTGCCGGGTTCTATAAAACCCCGCGCAGGTTTGGCCTGCGTGCCTTCATCCACTGAAAGGGGGACTCCGTGAACAAATCCGAATTGATCGATGCCATTGCCGCCTCCGCCGATATTTCCAAGGCGGCCGCGGGACGTGCCCTCGATGGCGCCATGGATGCCGTAAAAAAGGCCTTGAAGAAAGGCGAGATGGTTACTCTGGTGGGTTTTGGTTCCTTCTACGTAGGTAAGCGCGCCGCCCGCACCGGCCGCAACCCCCGCACAGGAGCCGCCATCAAGATCAAGGCCGCGAAAGTTCCGAAATTCCGTGCGGGCAAAGCGCTGAAAGACGCTGTAAACTAGCGGTCTTTCTGACGGGTGCTTAGCTCAGTTGGTAGAGCGTCGCCCTTACAAGGCGAATGTCGGCGGTTCGACCCCGTCAGCACCCACCAGCACGACTTCTGAAGCGCCGTTCCGGCGGAACGCGCCGATGGCTAAAACCATCGGTCCTTTCTTCGGCGTTTTAAGGAGTCCTTCATGGAACAAACCTTAGTTCAAGGCCGCCAAGCTGACTTCGTGCTCGTCGTGGCCTGCACTGCGCGGAACTAATGCTCATGGAGATGAATGTGAAACCGCTATTCATCCGCGCGGATTGGGACGATGAAGCCCTGGTCTGGTTCGTCGCCGACAGCGAAGTCCCCGGCCTGGCCACCGAAGCCGATACCCTGGAGGCTCTGGTGGAAAAGCTGAAAGTCATGGTGCCCGAGCTGCTCGCCGCCAATCAGTCCGACGTCCCCTGCGAGGTGCCCTTCGAGCTGATGACCCGTCGTTTCGAGATGGCGCGGGTCAACTGCCACTGATGGCGGACTA
>JBBIPL010000056.1:0-14359 GCA_037442845.1 Hydrogenophilales bacterium
CAGGTTCCGCGCCAGGAACAGGATGTTGCCGCGCCCGGACAGCTCGGAGATGACCAGGGGCCACTTCAAACCGGCTTCGGAGTTCCTGGAAGACTTGCTCATGTAATCAGGCTTGTCGGTTGTGTGGCTGAGCATCTCAAGGTCGGGCAGGAAATCTTGCGGCTACATGTTTCAAGATGCCGCCGGCATCTCCCCGCCCAAGGCTTCCAGCAGCGCCTCCAGCAGCTTCGCCAGTTCCCCGCTCATCAGGGCGAAGTCGATCTCGAAGCGTTCCTCGTCGGTTTCCGCCTGGCCCTCTCTTTCCTCCTTGAGGAGGTCGAGGAAGGCCAGGCGCTTGATCTGCAGGTCCTCGGTAAGCACGAAAGAAATCCGGTCGTTCCAGGTCATGGCAAGGCGCGTGGCCTGCTTGCCTTCGGCGATATGGGCGCGGATCTCGTCGCCTTCCAGGTGGTGGCGCACGTAGCGCACGGTGGCGCGTTCGTCGCCGGGGGCGCGCAGTTCCAGGTCGCGGTCCAGGGTGAAGCCGGCGGGGGCTGCGCCGGTTTCCAGCCAGGCGGTCATGGCGGCGCCGGGGGAGAGGCGGGTCTTCAGCAGGCGGGCCGGCAGTTCGTCCACCGATTTGATGAGCTGGCCCATCACTTCTTCCGCCTTGGTCTTCGCCGCCGCGTCCACCGCCAGCCAGCCATGCACGGGGTCGATCCAGGCGAAGGTGGCGCGCCGGCGCACGAAGGCGCGCGGCAGCAGTTCATCGGTGATGCGTTCCTTCAGTTCCCGCAGTTCCCGGCGGCCGACGGGGCGGCCTTCCTGTTCGCCGATCTGTGCGGCGCGATCCTTCGCCATCTGATTCACCACGGCGGCGGGCAGCAGCTTCTGCTCGGCGCCGAAGGCGAGCAGCACCTGGCGGTTGGAGACGTAGACGAAACGCTCGTCATCGCGCGGCGGCAGCCAGCCCGCGCTTTGCCTGTCCATGGCGCCGCAGCCCGCCAGAGCATGGGCGGACAGCCGTGCGTCGAGGGTGGCGACATCCACCTCCCAGCCAACGGGAAGACGGTAAAGCTGGAGATTCCTGAACCACATGGGCGCCTCGCAAAAAGCGGCGATTATACGGAGCGACGCGCCGAACGACTGGCGGCTGGCCGCATTCGCGGCGCCGCCCGGCGCGTGACGGAGCCGGCGCGTCGTCTATGGTGAAAGCAGGAAAAGGAGCGGAACATGTTCAAACACATCCTGGTGCCCGTCGACGGCAGCGAGCTTTCCTTGAAGGCGGCGCGCGCCGCCATCGCCTTCGCCCGGCTGTGCGGGGCGCGACTCAGCTTCTACCATGCCACGCACACCTACTTCCCCGGTTACCTCGGCGCGGAGATGGTGGTGGCCGACCCCCGCGTCGATCAGGCCTTCATGGACGCCATGCGCAAGCGCGCGGACGCTGTGCTGGAGGAGACGCGCGGCCTCGCCGAAGCAGCCGGGGTGCCCTGCGCCACGCGCAGCACGGAAACCGACCTGCCCTATCAGGGCATCATCGAAGCGGCGGAAGCCGGCGGCTGCGACCTCATCTTCATGGCCTCGCATGGCCGGCGCGGCATCGGCGCCCTGCTGCTGGGCTCGGAGACGCAGAAGGTACTGACGCATTGCAAGGTGCCGGTGCTGGTGTACCGGTAGTTTTCGCCTGCTCCACCCGCGAACCTCAAAAGGAAGCAGCATGCCCGCCCCCCAAGCCCTGGAGGTTTCCGCCCTGTACCGGCGCTGCGAGCCGGAGCAGTTCGATTTCAAGACCACCGCCGAGCTGACCGCCTGCACCGAGATCGTCGGCCAGGCGCGGGCGGTGGACGCGGTGCGCCTGGGCATCGAGATGCATCGGCCGGGCTACAACCTGTTCGTGCTGGGCGAGCCGGGCAGCGGCCGCCACTGCGCCGTGCGCCGTCTGCTGGAGGGCGCCGCCTCGGGCGAGGCCGTGCCCAGCGACTGGTGCTACGTCTACAACTTCGCCGAGGCCAACAAGCCCCGCCTGCTGCGAGTGCCCGCCGGGCGCGGCGGGCAGTTGCGCGAGGACATGCGGGCTTTCGTCGCGGAACTCGGCAAAGCCATCGCCGCCGCCTTCGAGAGCGATGAATACCGCGCCCGCGTCGAGGCCATCCAGGAAGCCGCCAAGACGCGCGAGGAACAGGCGCTGCTTGAACTGGGCCAGGCTTCCTCGGAACAGGGCATCGCCCTGCTGCGCACGCCGCACGGCTTCGCCTTCGCCCCGATGAAAAACGAAGAGCCGATGCCGCCTGACGCCTTCGAGCAACTGCCGGAGGCGGACAGGGACCGCATCGGCGCCCTCATGCAGGAATACGGCGACAAGCTCAAGCAGCTCATGCACCAGTTCCCGCGCTGGCGGCGCGAACTGCAAGCGCGGATCAAGCAGGCCAGCCGCGACGTCCTCGGCCTGGCGGTGGGCCATCTCATCGAGGAACTGAAGGGCCGCTACGCCGATCTCGCCGACGTGCTCGCCTTCCTCGACGAGGTTCTGCGCGACGTGGTGGAAAGCGGCGAGCAGATACGCGAGCAGGCCAAGATCGAGGGCGAGGTTGCCGCCATGCAGTTGAGCGGCAGCCTCACCGTGGGCCGCTATCAGGTCAACCTGCTGGTGGACAACACCGGCGCCGGAGCCGCCCCGGTGGTCTACGAGGACAACCCCACCTATCCCAACCTGGTGGGCCGGGTGGACCACATCTCCCAGTTCGGCGCCCTCGTCACCAACTTCACCCTGGTCAAGCCCGGCGCCCTGCACCGGGCCAACGGCGGCTACCTGGTGCTGGACGCCCTCAAGCTGCTCACCCAGCCCTACGCCTGGGAAGGCCTGAAACGCGCCCTGCGCGCCGGCCAGGTGCGCATCGAATCCCTCGGCCAGGTCTACGGCTGGGTCAGCACCCAGTCCCTGGAACCCGAGCCGATGCCGCTGGACGTGAAGGTGGTGCTGATCGGCGAACGCCACGTCTATTACCTGCTGAAAGCGCTGGACCCCGACTTCGCCGAGCTCTTCAAGATCGCTGCCGACTTCGAGAACGAACTGCCGCGCGACCCGGCCAACACCCGTCTCTACGCCGAGTTCCTCGCCACCCTGGCGCGCGCCGGTAAGCTGCGCCCGCTCGAGCGGCAGGCCGTGGCGCGGGTGATCGAGCACGCCGCCCGCCTGGCCGGCGACGCCGAGCGCCTCACCGTGAACCGGCGCAACATGGCCGACCTGTTGCAGGAAGCCGACCACCTGGCGGCGAAGGCCGGCCGCGAGCACATCGGCCGGGAAGACATCGAGGCCGCCCTTTCCGCCCAGATCCACCGGGTGGACCGCCCGCGCGGTCGACTGCATGAGGAAATCCTGCGCGATACCGTGCTCATCGCCGTCGGCGACGGCCGCATCGGCCAGGTCAACGGCCTCGCGGTCATCGGCCTCGACGACTTCCTGTTCGCCCACCCGGTGCGCATTACCGCCACCTCCCGCGTCGGCGAAGGCAACGTCATCGACATCGAGCGCGAAGCCGAGCTGGGCGGCGCCATCCACTCCAAGGGCGTGATGATCCTGTCCGCCTTCCTCGGCGCCCGCTATTCCCGCAACCTGCCCCTGTCGCTCTCGGCCAGCCTGGTGTTCGAGCAGTCCTACGGCCCGGTGGAGGGCGACAGCGCCTCCCTGGCCGAGCTCTGCGCCCTGCTCTCCGACCTGGCCGGCCTGCCGGTGAAGCAGTCCTTCGCCGTCACCGGCTCGGTCAACCAGTTCGGCGACGTGCAGGCCATCGGCGCCGTCAACGAAAAGATCGAGGGCTTCTTCGACATCTGCCAGGCGCGCGGCCTCAGCGGCGAGCAGGGGGTGATCATCCCCGCCGGCAACGTCAAACACCTGATGCTGCGCGCCGACGTGGTGGAAGCCTGCGCCCAGGGCAAATTCGCGGTGTACGCGGTGAAGAGCGTCGACGAGGCCATCGAGCTCCTCACCGGCATGCCCGCGGGCGAAGCCAGCGAGGAAGGCATGGTGCCCGAGGGCACGGTCAACTTCCTGGTCGCCGCCCAGCTCGCCGAACTTTCCGCCGTGCGCCAGGCCTTCGCCGCGGCGGGCAAGCAGCGCAACGGCGAAGACGGGGAGCAGGAAGAGAAAGCCAGAGACACCGCCCAATCCCGGGAGGATAGGGCAGGCGGCAATCCTCCCTTGCCGTCATTCCGGCCTGCGCGGGAATGACGAGGCGCTTATGGACTGCGAGGTCTCCCAGAAGCCGGCAACACATGCCAATCAGACGACCGAAACCATGACCCGCCGCCGCATCGTCATCCTCGGCGCCGCCGGACGCGACTTCCACAACTTCAACGTAGTGTACCGGCGGGACCCGGCCGTGGAAGTCGTCGCCTTCACCGCCGCGCAGATCGCCGGCATCGCCGGCCGCCGCTACCCGCCGGAACTGGCCGGCCCGCTCTACCCCGACGGCATCCCCGTCCTCGACGAAGCCGAGCTGGACGCCCTGATCCGGCGCGAGCGCATCCAGCAGGTCGTGTTCGCCTACAGCGACGTGCCGCATCCGCACGTCATGCACCTGGCCTCGCGCGTGCTCGCCGCCGGCGCGGATTTCGTCCTGCTGGGGCCGGAATCGACCCAGTTGCGCGCCCGCGTGCCGGTGATCGCCGTCAGCGCCGTGCGCACCGGCTGCGGCAAGTCGCAGACCAGCCGCTATCTGGCGGGCCTGCTGAAGGAAAAGGGCCTGCGCGTCGGCGTGGTGCGCCACCCCATGCCCTACGGCAACCTGGGCGCCCAGGCGGTGCAGCGCTTCGCCCGCGCGGCCGACCTGGACGCGGCCCGCTGCACGCTGGAGGAACGCGAGGAATACGAACCCCATCTCGTCCTCGGCAAGGCCGTCTACGCCGGGGTGGACTACGGCCGCATCCTGGAAATGGCCGAAGCCGAGAACGACCTCCTGCTCTGGGAAGGAGGCAACAACGACTTCCCTTTCTTCGCGCCCGACTGGCACATCGTCCTGGTCGATCCCCTGCGGCCCGGCCACGAGGACAGCTTCCACCCCGGCGAGGCCACCCTGCGCATGGCCGACACGGTGCTCATCGGCAAGACCGACAGCGCCGCCGCCGCCGACGTGGCGCAAGTGGAGGCTGCGGTGCGCCGCCTCAACCCCGGCGCGGACCTGCTGCGCGCCGCCTCTCCCGCCAGTCTGGACGATGCGGCGGCGGTGGCCGGCAAGCGGGTGGCGGTAGTGGAGGACGGCCCCACCGTCACCCACGGCGGCATGGCCTTCGGCGCCGGCTGGCTGGCCGCGCGCCGGGCCGGCGCCCAGATCGTCGATCCGCGTCCCTGGGCCGCGCCGGAAATCGCCGCCGCCTACGCCCGCCATCCCCAGCTCGGCGCCGTGCTGCCCGCCCTGGGCTATTCCGAGACGCAACTGCGCGACCTGCGCGCCACCCTGGAAGCCATGCCGGTGGACGCCATCGTCTCCGCCTCGCCCATCGACCTCGAACGCCTGCTGACCCCCGGCAAGCCGGTGATCCGGGCGCGCTACGAGTATGCGGAAGCGGAAAGTCCGGGCCTCGCCGAGCGGCTGGACGCGTTCCTGAAAACCCACCCGTGCGCGTCGTGATCGCCCTGGGCGGCAACGCCCCGCAACGGCGAAGCGAACCCGGTGACGCGGTAGGTGTAGTGATCCACGCTCATTGCGCCGCATGGATCGTCTTGATGTGTCCAGCGGCGCCGTAGGCCAGCAGCCGGTCTTCGGTAACGAGCGACGCGCCCAGATGCCGGGCTGTGGCCGCGAGGATGCGCTCGGCCGGATCGAGCGACCCCGGCAGGCGGGTGCTGGCGACGGCGATTCCGGGCGACAGCGGTTCCAGCCGCACGCCCGGCAGCGCCAGCGCGGCATCCAAGCATTCGCCCACATCCCGGTCCAGCACCAGCCGCCCCTTGCCGACCAGCATGGCGATTTCCCAGGGCGAAATCGCCGAAACCAGCACCGCCGCCTCGTCGAGTGAACGCTGTATCGCCTTGCGCGCCTTGCGACCCAGCCGCTCGCTGCCGTTCAGCAGCCAGACGAAAGCGTGGGTATCGAGCAGCACCAGGCTCAACGGTCCGCCTCCCAGGCTTCGCCGATGGGCGAGACGATATCCGATTCGCTCACCACGCTACCGGCCAGGGCGCCGAACAACGCGGCCTCCGGCGGCACCGGCGCCAGCTTCGCAACAGGCTTGCCGCGCTTGGTGATGATCAGCGGCTCGCGCTGCGTCGCCACCGCGTCGAGCAGTTGCAGGCACTTTGCCTTGAAATCTCCGGCACCGATGGTCGTTTCCATGATCGTCCCTAGTGGTCACAAAACATGGTCAGATTAAACTTTAAAAACCTCAGTTGAACGCTCCTTGGCCTTCGCAAAGACGCATGGAACCTGACGTTTGCGCCTCCGAGCACGCTCACCCGGAAGGTGAGGCCGCTACGCGCCCGCTTTCGGGTCTGTGCGCGCGTCTGGCTGCGTTGCTCCTCCTTGCGGGGAACGACCCCGCGGCGCACCCGCAAGGGGCAGGCCGGGGCTGTAAAGCCGCTGAAGCGGCAACAGCCCCGCTCTCGTCGCGCCGAGCCCCCCACTTGCACAAACCCGCCTTCGGGCGCGTTCAACTGAGGTTTTTAGGTTGAAGCAGTGCGCGTAGAGCTTGCCGCCGCGCGCCAGCGCGGGCAGCACGTCCTCGCCGAAATCGTGGCCGGAGGCGGCATCGGCATGGTCGCGGGTGAGCGCGTCGTAGAGGAAGCCGGCGCGGAAGGCGTAGATGCCCATGCTGGCCAGGGCGTAGCCGGGATGATCGGGGACGGGCGTCGGACGGGCGGGCTTTTCCTGGAAATCGACCACCCGCCAGTCGGCGTCCACGACCAGGACGCCGAAGGCGCTCGCCTGTGCCAGCGGCACGACGACGCAGGCCACGGTGGCGTCGGCGGCCTTGGCGACGTGGTCAGCGAGCAGCACGCCGTAGTCCATCTTGTAGACGTGGTCGCCCGCCAGGATGAGGACGTGCTCCGGGTCGCTGATGCGCATCAGGTTGATGTTCTGGTAGACCGCGTCCGCCGTGCCGGCGTAGCTGCCGCCCCGCGCGTGCTGTTGCGCGGGCAGGATGTCGATGAATTCGTCGAACTGGTCGTCGAGGAAATTCCAGCCGCGCTGGATGTGATGGATGAGCCCGTGCGCCATGTACTGGGTGGCGACGCCGATGCGGCGCACGCCGGAATTGATGCAGTTGCTGAGGGGGAAATCGATGATGCGCAGGGAGCCGGCGAAGGGCATGGCCGGCTTGGCGCGCCAGTCGGTGAGTTGCCTGAGCCGGCTGCCGCGGCCGCCGGCGAGGATCATGGCGTAGGCGCGACGGGCCAGGGCCGCGCCCGAGGCCGCCGCGCCCTCGGCGCCGACCGGACAGGCCGACAGGCGCCATGCGCGGGGTTGCTCGATCATCTGTGGCATGGGCGTGCTCCTCGTCATGGATCGGGCTCGCCCGCGTGGGTGGGGCGGGAGGCCTCCTGGGTCATATGGTTATAGGGCACCCTGAAGCGGCCGCCACCCGGTTTGCTGGTTCCCTCTCCCCCAGCCCCTTCCCCGCATGCGGGGGGTGCGCGGCAGCACGGGAGAGGGAAAGCCGCTCCTACTTCACTGGGCCGAAACAGCAGGAACCGCGCCCCCCGGATCACCGATCCGGCTTGAACCCCATGACCTCCCGCACCACCCCCTCCCCTAGCCTCGCCCGATGTTCCCGCCGCAGCCGCCGGCTGGCTTCTTCCGCGCTGGCGGCCGGGGCTTGCAGGGCGCGCGGGGAGAAGCCGCGCAGGTAGGCGACAACGGCTTCCAGCGGTTCTCCATTCCAGCCGACCAGCGGAGAGGATGTAGGCCACGCTCGCGGGAGAGGCGGCTATAAACAAAGTAGACGATTTTCCCCGCATCCCGCATGCGGTCCACGACGACTCAAGGAGACAACATGACCCCCATTGCCGAACTGCTGGGCGGCGAGGCCGAATCGCTGCTCAGCCATACCTGCAAGACCTTTCCCAAGTCGGCGCTGCATCTGCCTGGGCCGGATTTCATCGACCGCGTGGTGGCGGACAGCGACCGCACGCCGGGCACCCTGCGCAGCTTCCAGCAGATCTTCAGCACGGGCCGGCTAGCCGGGACGGGCTATCTCTCGATCCTGCCTGTGGACCAGGGCGTGGAACATTCCGGCGGCGCCTCCTTCGCGCCCAACCCGGAATACTTCGACCCGGAAAACATCGTCCGGCTGGCCATCGAAGGCGGCTGCAACGCGGTGGCCTCGACCCTGGGGGTGCTGGGCGCGGTGTCGCGCAGGTATGCGCACAAGATCCCCTTCCTGGTGAAGCTTAACCACAACGAGATGCTCACCTACCCCGGCATGCACGATCAGACCCTCTTCACCGACGTGCAGAAGGCCTTCGAACTGGGCGCGGCGGCGGTGGGGGCGACAGTGTATTACGGCTCGGCGGAATCTCGCCGGCAGATCCTGGAGGTCTCGCGCGCCTTCGCCGAGGCCCACCGCCTGGGCATGGTCACCTTCCTCTGGGCCTATCTGCGCAACGCCGGCTTCAAGAAGGACGGCGTGGACTACCACGAGGCCGCCGACCTGACCGGCCAGGCCAACCACCTGGCGGCCACCATCGAGGCGGACATCGTCAAGCAGAAGCAGGCCACCTGCAACAACGGCTACGGCGCCATCGGCTTCGGCAAGACCCACGCCAAGGTGTATGCGGAACTGAGCTCGGAGCATCCCATCGACCTGGTGCGCTACCAGGTCGCCAACTGCTTCATGGGCCGCGCGGGCATGATCAATTCCGGCGGCGCCTCGGGCGAAAACGACCTGGCGCAGGCGGTGCGCACGGCGGTGATCAACAAGCGCGCCGGCGGCATGGGCCTGATTTCCGGCCGCAAGGCCTTCCAGCGGCCCATGGCGGAAGGGGTAAGACTGCTCAACGCGATCCAGGACGTGTATCTTTCGCCGGAAGTGACGGTCGCCTGAATCCGCCGCCCCCATCCAGCCTATGGAGTCTCGCATGCCCACTCTCTCGGGTCCGGAACGACGCATGAGCGAACGCATCCCCACGAGCGTCGGGGTGCATGTCTACGCCTACGGCATGCTGGTCGGCATCGGCGCCGCCGTGAACATGAGCGAGCACGGCCTGCTCCTGCGCCTGGAGCAGGATCACTCCGCCGACGAACTGGAGCCCGGCAAGTATCTGGACATCGTGCTGGAAGACGCGCCGCCCGAACAATGGATGCCGGCCAAGGTGGTGCGTCGCGACGACGGCGGCATCGCCGCCAGCTTCCTCGGCCTTAAGGCCAAGGCCAGCCCGCGCTGACCCCCGCGACCGAACCGGCTCCTCGCGTCGAGCACGGCATGCGCGATTTTTGCACAACGCCGCCCCCGCTCAGCGGGCCGAGCCTGTCTCGTTGAAGGCGATGATGATCTTTTCCACCAGTTCGTCCAGCGCGATGGGCTTCAGGCAGTAGTCGCTGGCGCCGTGTTCCAGGCCCTGCAGGCTGGCCTGCATGGACGCATGGCCGGTGAGCATGATCACCGGCAGGCGGGGGGCCGCCTGCTTGATGCCGGCGAGGCAGGCCATGCCGTCGGTGTCAGGCAGCATCACGTCCAGGACCACGACCTGGGGCCAGCCGGCGGCGACGATGGCCATGCCCTTGGCGCAGCGGGTCGCGGTCCTGACCTCGAAATCCCGGCGCGCGAGGCGGCGCGACATGGCGGCGAGGAACTCCTCCTCGTCGTCAATCAACAGGATGTTGCGCGGGCGTTCCAACTGTCGTGTTCTCCTCGGTCAGGTCCTGGCGAATACGCGCGATGTCGGCGCGCAGCTTGTCCAGGTAGCGGGCGATGTAGCCCTCCTCGTCCATCACCATGTCCACCTGGCGGGTGTGGATCAGCAGGTGGCCCAGCACCACCAGGCGTTCCTTGAGGTAGGGCACCGGTCGCTTCTCGATCCGCGCCGTGAGCGAGTCGCCCTTGATGTCGACCCGGAAATCGATTTCCCGCAGCAACTCCCCCAGCAACTGGACCCGGCGGCGGCGCCGACGCTCGTCGGCGGCGCCGCCCTGGAACTGGAAGTTCACGTAGGACTCGGTGAGCAGATCGGAGAAGCTGGCCTCGGCCAGCGCGAAATGGTAGCCGAGGCGCACGCTCAGGTTGCAGTAGTTGCGCGACAGCAGGAAGTAGTTGCGCCCGGCCATGCGCGAGCGCACCGCCGGGTCCAGCTGGGGGTTCATGGTGGACTGCGCGATGATGGCGCCCAGGCCGCGCATGCTCACCGGCGGGGGGCCCGCCCAGGGCACCGCGGTCATGCCCTTCCAGATGGCCAGCATGGGCGCGGAGACGATGTCCTCGATGCGCACGAAGGGCGTGGACAGGTCGGCGTCGGGCCGGAAGCCGTCCTCCAGGTTGATCACCCACCACTGGGAAGGCATGTTGACCACCACCAGCTGCTTGGCGGACTTGTCCCTGGCGCCGTAGCGGTGGCCGAAGTTGAACATCTCCGTCAGGGCCTTCTCGTGGCAGAAGCGGGTGATGTCGTGCAGGGTGCGGCAGGCGGCCGGCTTGAAATAGGGCGAGTTGGGATCGGTCAGGCGCAGGGGCGTGATGAGGGCCAGCGCCTCCTCCAGCAACTTGTGGATGGGGCTGCCCTGCATGAGGTTGGGGCGGTGTCGGGCGGCCTCCAGGAGGGGCTCGACGCGGCCGGCGTAGACCCGCCGCGCCGTGGCGTCCACGGTCACGTCCTGGCCGTTTTCCAGCTGCTTCATGGCGCCCGGCAGGTCGAACAGGGCGGGCACCCCGAACTCGCGCGCCACCGTGGCCAGATGGGTGGCCGACTGGCCGGACTCGCTGATCACCGCTGCGGCCTTGTTGATCAGCACGGCCCATTCCGGATAGGGCGTGTCCACCAGCAGCACCGCGCCCTGGGGGAAGTTGAGCGCGTCCACGGCGCAGGTGACCTTGAACACCGCCCCTGCCCCCACCCCCCGGCTCGCCGTCACGCCGCCCGCCAGGAGGGGCGTCTCGCCCGCCAAGCGGTCGCGCGCCGCCTGCAACCGTGGCGGCGAGGCCTCCTTGCTGGGGGCGCCGATGGGCCGCGCCTGCAGGATCACCAGACGTCCGCCGGGGTCCAGGGCCCATTCGATGTCCTGGGGGGTGCCGAAATGGTCCTCGATGCGCAGGGCCTGGCGGGCCAGCTCCCGGGCCAGGGCCTCGGTGAGGCAAGGCCGCTGCGGATCGGCCAGATGGACGGTCTCGACCCCATGGGGCGCTTCCACCTGGACATGGAGCAGGTCGTAGGCGGCGCTGCCGTCGACGATGTGGTGGCCCAGGCCGGTGGCGGCGTGGATCACCACCCAGGGACTGTGCTCGTCCTCGGGCGCGCGGCTGTAGGCGACGCCGCTGCAGACGGCCTCCACCATGGCCAGGCAGCCCACCCCCATGAGCACGTCCTGGTGGCGATAGCCGCGCTGCTGGCGGTAGACGATGGCCTGGCTCAGGTACTTGCTGGCGACGATCTCCTTGTAGGCGTCGGCGATGGCGGCGGCCGCTACGTTGAGGCGGGTGCGGTACTGGCCCGCGAAGGAGCCGTGCTGGCTGTCTTCGCCCAGGGCGCTGGAGCGCACGGACACAGTCGGCTGCGTGCCCAGGCGTCGGGCCAGGCGGTCATACTGGTCCCGGATCATGCCATCCAGGTCTTCCGGCAGGGGGGCGGAGCGGATCAGCTCCTGGATGGCCGAGCTCACCAGGTAGAGGTCCTCCAGGTTGTCCACGTCCAGGGTCTTGAGGCGTCGGTTGATCTCGTCCTGCACCCGGCTCGACTCCATGAAGTAGCGTGAGGCCGCGGCCGTGATGGCAAAACCGTCCGGCACGGTGAGGCCGAGGCGGTTGCCGATCTCGCCCAGGTTCGCCATCTTGGGACCCACCTGGTCGATCACCCGGCGGTCGATCTGGGCCATGGTCAGGCAATGGGCGCCGCCGGTGACCTCGGGCTGGCGCGAGAGGATGGCCTCGATGGCTTCCGTGATGTGCCTGAAGCGCTCGTGGAGCGCCTGGTAGCGGCCGTCGGACAAGGCCACCAGGCTGTGCACCATCTTGTAGACGTTGACCGTCAGGGCGGTCAGCTCGCCGCGCACGAAGGCCATGCCGAAGGGTTTGCCGGAGTGCAGCGTCTCCTCGGCCAGGGACATCAGTTCCAGGGCGTTGTTGTTGGCGGTGATGAGGGCGCGGAAGTTGCGGTAGTGCTCGCGGAACGCGGACTGCAGGGCCTCCGGCGCGAGTCGCGGCCGGGTCCGGAAGAGGCGGGCGAGGAAGTCGAGCAATTTGGGTAGTAGGAAGGTGAAATGAAACGGACCCGCTCGCGCCGGCCAGCGGGTCCGGGACGAGGGGGTCAGGCTCTCATCAATGCTCGAGCTTCAGGCCCCAGCCCTCGAACAGGAACAAGATGGCGAAGCCGTACCAGATGGTGTACAGGACGTAGCCCACCAGGGCCGCCAGGGCGATCCAGATCATGCTGCTCATGGGCACGGCCTGCACGCCGAAATAATTGTAGGCCGGTTCCACCGCCTTGGTCTGGACATCGCGCAGGGTCTTGGCCTCGGCGAATTTCTCCTGCTTGTTGAGGTCCCTGGTCATGGCCGAGAGGGCCTGGTGCCAGTCGTGCAGGACCCGCCGGCCCTCCTCGCCGTACTTGGCCGACATGGCCGCGCCGTCGTTCCTGAACATCCGGTCCGCGTCGGCCAGGACAGCCGCCAGCAGCTTGCCCAGGTCGCCGCTGACGCTGAGCTGGGCTCCCTCCGCCGTGACGCTCGCGCCGGCGGCCGTGAACAGCTTGGCCATGCGCGCGGCCTGCGCCGGGTCGGCGGCCTTGACCGCCAGGGCGACCATGCTGCCGTCGCGCTGCTTCGCCTTCTCGGCCACGGCCGGGATGTAGTAGGCCGAGTGCTTGGAGATGGCGTTGAAAACCCCGTCCAGGTAGTCGAGCGCGTTGCGGCCCTCGAAGAGGGGGCTGAAGATGCCGAACAGGGCCACGAAGAAGCCCGCCAGCAGGGCCAGGCCGAGGCCGAATTCCTTCTTGTCGTGAATGTTCATGATCAGTCCTCGACTTTCAGGGTCGTGATGTTGGAAACGAAGGTCCAGAGCACCCACACGGCGAAGCTGCCCAGGGTGACGAAGAAGATGCCGATGCCCACCGTCTCGATGGTGGCCGCGGTCTCCTCGGCCAGGGGGATGAAATCCATGGCCGCCAGCTTGCCGGGCAGGGCGAAGACGCGGTTGACGAAGGCCGACATCACCGCCAGGGCGAAAAAGCCGCGGATGGTGACGCCGGACACCACCTTGGTGACCAGGGTGCCGATCTGGATGCCGATCAGGGAGCCCAGCAGCATGCCCATGGCCAGGGTGTAGAAGATGAAGCCGTAGATGGCGTACTGGCCGATGCCGGCATAGCCGGCGGTGAACACGATCTGCAGGATGTCCGTGCCCACCGTGGTGGAGGCGGAGACGCCCAGCACGTAGACGAAGATCGGGAAGGTGAGGAAGCCCCCGCCCACGCCCATGATGGCGGCGGCGATGCCGACGATGAAGCCGGACACGATCAGGAACATGGCCGAGATGCGGCGGCCGCCAGGCACGACGCCCTCGTCGAAGTGGATCATGGGCGGCAGGTTGACCGACTGGATCTTGCGCGCCAGGCCGGTCATGTCGTCGATGACGGTCGCCGGCGCGGTCTCGCAGGCCTTGGCTGGGGCGATGGCCGCCTTGCGCGAGCGGAAGTAGTCCGCCATGCCGTAGAAGCCCAGGAAGCCCAGGATGAAGACGTAGATGGCGGTGATGAAGGCGTCCGAGAGGACCGGGTTCATCTCGTAGAGGCTGCGGTTGATGTAGCCGCCCAGCGTGGCGCCGCCGATGGAGCCGATCAGGAAGGTGACCGCCAGGGCGACGGAGATGTTGCCCAGCTTGCGGTGCAGCACGCTGCCCATGATGGCCTTGGCGAAGATGTGGAACAGGTCGGTGCCCACCGCCAGGATGCCCTTCACCCCCGCGCTCATCAGGGCCGGGGCGATGATGAAGCCGCCGCCGGCGCCGATGCAGCCGGTGATCAGGCCGGCCACCACGCCCACCGCGATCGAGGCGATGAAGATCGTCGTGGTGTAGTAGGCCGGGCTGAAGGCCTGCTTGCTGCCAAGCATCGCTGGCAGCGCCTCGTTCACCTGGTCGGCGTAGGCGACGCCGATCAGGGCGATCGGCAGCAGCATCATGCCGAGCAGCGCCAGGCGCCACCGCTCGTGCAGGATGCGTTGCGAGGTTTCGATCTCCC
>JBBIPL010000057.1:0-14323 GCA_037442845.1 Hydrogenophilales bacterium
GAGACCTACACGCCGGTCACGGCCACCCTGTATGTGCTCATGAACATTCCCGGGCAGATCTACGAACTGCTGCCCATCGCCATGCTGGTGGGCGCCCTGTTCGCCTGGAACCGGATGGCGCTGGCGTCCGAATTCACCGTCATGCGGGCTTCCGGCCTGGCCACGCCGCGCCTCGCCCTCTGGATGGTGTGGCTGGGCCTGTTGCTGGGAACGGCCACCCTGCTGTTCGGTGAGTTCGTGACGCCCCATACCGACCGCGCCGCGCAGCAGGTGAAGGTGCGCGCGACCCAGGGTGTGGTCGCGCAGGATTTCCGCACCGGCCTGTGGGCCAAGGATGGCCGCACCTTCATCAACATCCGGGAAATTTCCCCGGATGCCGTCCTGGTAGGGGTCCGTCTGTTCGAGTTCGACGAGGATTTTCGCCTGCGCGCCCTGCGCCAGGCGGAGCGCGCCGATTGGCGGGACGGTTATTGGATGCTGCGGGGCGTGTCGCAGACCGTCATCGGCGAGCGCAGCACCCGCACGGCGCTGGAGCCGGATCAACGCTGGGACAGCGCGGTGACCCCGGATCTGCTGACGGTCCTCATGGTGGCGCCGCAGAAAATGTCCATCACCGCCCTGCATGCCTACGTCGACCATCTCGACGAGAACAAGCAGGACGCCGAACGTTATCGCATCGCGCTGTGGGGCAAGCTGGCCTACCCGCTGGCGGCGCCGGCCATGTTGCTGCTGGCCCTGGTCTTCGCCTTCCGCCCGCCCCGCGTCGGCGGCGCCGGCGGCCGCCTGTTGCTGGGCATTCTGCTCGGGCTCGGTTTCCATCTCGCCAATCGCATGGCGTCCCAGCTTGCCCAGCTGCAGGACTGGCCGGCCCCGGCGGCCGCGCTCACCCCCATCCTCAGCATCACTCTGGCCGCGATGCTGGCGCTGTGGTGGGTGGAAAAGCGGGTCTAAGCGCGCAGCAGGCGGGTGCCGGCCAGGCGATCCTGCAGGAACTGGCGGTCGCGGGTGAACCAGGCCGCCCACCAGCCGATCCCCAACAGCAGCAGATTCAGGGCGGCGAACAGGAAGCGCGTCCAGGCCTGGCGCCAGGTCGGCGGGCCACCGCGAGCCGATTCGATGCGGATGCGCCAGGTCTTCATCGCCAGGGTCTGGCCCTTGTGCCAGAACAGCGCGAAATAGAACCCGGCGACGAGGAACACATAGACGCGCAGCAGGACGATCATCGCTTCGCGCGGCAGGGCCGTGCCGAGGGCGGCCAGCGGCAACGCCGCGAGCAGACACACGGCCGTCAGCAGCAAGGCGTCGTAGAGAGCGCTGGCCAGTCGGCGCGGCACGCCGGGGACGGATGCGCCCGCATCCGCGTCGGTCGACGTCATCGGCGCGGAGAATCGGTTTCCGCCCAAAGCCGTTTCACCTCTTCCTGTTCGCGCGGCGGCAATTCGCTCAGCTTGCGGTAATTCTCCCGCGCCCGCTCGCGTTGCTCGCGCGTCAACTGGGTCCATGGACGCAGGCGGGAATAGAACACGTCTTTTTGCGCGGCGGACAGGCGCGAGAATTCCCGCGCGAGCTGGCGCAGCTTCAGGCGCTGCTCGGCGGGAAGCTGGTTCCAGTCATAGGCGATGGGAGCCAGCGCCGTGCGTTCCCGCACCGAGAGTTGCTCCCAGGCGGGCGCCTCCGCGGCCCGCGCGAGGATCGGCGCGCAGGCGCAGGCGAGGACCAGGATCAGCGCCGGTAACCTTGCAGCCATGGCGCAAAAACGCGGTCGGCATAGACGCCGGGCGGCAGTTCGCCGGTCAACAGCAGCAGATCGGTATGCACGTCGCTGGCGAGTTCCTGCTGGCGCATATAGGTCCAGCCGGCGAACAGCAGGAGGATCCCCAGCAAAGCGGCGATCCATGCGCGCCGCCGGGACCAGGCCAAGGCGCCGCCGCCGCGGATGGGGATGTCGGCATGCGTCAGGGCATGCTGACGCAGCGCACTCAGGCGGGCCACGGTGGCGGCATCCAGCTCGCGTGTGCCGCGATGCAAAGCACGGGTTACAGAGCCGATGATTTCCTGCTCGTTCACGGTGAGATGCCTTTGTTTTTCAGCTTTTCCGCCAGCGCGGCGACGGCGCGGAAACAGTGCGTCTTCACGCTGCCCTCGCTGCAACCCATGGCTACGGCGGTCTCCGCCACATCGAGTTCCTCCCAGTAACGCAACAGAAACGCCTCGCGTTGACGCGCCGGCAGTTCCGATATGGCCGCCTCGATGATCGCCAGCTCCTCGTTGCCCGAGGAGCGTCGTTCCGGTCCGTCCCGCTGCGGCGATTCCAGGTGGCCGGCGAGGGATTCCAGGGTTTCACCGGGTTCGTCGTCCTTGTCGCGCAGGGGCGAGACCAGGCGCACCCAGAAATCGCGCACGCGGGCACGACGGAAATGGTCGTGGATGGCGTTGCGCAGGATGCGCTGGAACAGGAGCGGCAACTCTTCCGCCGGCTTCTCGCGGTAACGTTCGACCAGGCTGAGCATGGCGTTCTGCACGATGTCCAGGGCATGATGATGATCCCGCACGGCGTATACCGCCTGCTTGAAGGCGCGGCGCTCGGCGCCGGCGAGAAAGGCATCGATCTCCTGGTGGGAAGCCACGCGTGTTTCCGGAATTGCGGCGCCGCCACTATAGCAATTCGTCGCGCGGGTAGCTCTTTGATTTGCAATGGGATGGGGTTTCCGCTAACATGCTGCGTTTTCCGGATCGACCCAGTTTTGGAGACAGGCATGTACGCGGTGATCAAGACCGGTGGCAAGCAATACAAGGTGGCCGCTGGCGGCAAACTGAAAGTGGAAAGCCTTCCCGTGGAAGTGGGCGGCGAGGTGGAAATCAAGGACGTCCTGATGGTGGCCGACGGCGCCGACATCAAGGTGGGCGCCCCCATGCTGGCGGGCGCTTCCGTGAAGGCCACGGTGCTGTCCCATGGCCGCCACGACAAGGTCATGATTTTCAAAATGCGCCGCCGCAAGCACTACCGCAAGACGCAGGGGCATCGTCAGAACTACACGGAAATCCGCATCGACGGCATTTCCGCCTGATAGGGGTAAACACTCATGGCACACAAAAAAGCAGGCGGCAGCTCCCGCAACGGCCGCGAATCCGAATCCAAGCGCCTGGGCGTGAAGCGTTACGGCGGCCAGTTCGTGCCCGCCGGCAACATCCTGGTGCGCCAGCGCGGCACCCAGTTCCATCCCGGCCTGAACGTGGGCGTGGGCAAGGACTACACCTTGTTCGCCAAGGTGGACGGCGTCGTCGAATTCAGCGTCAAGGGCCCGCACAAGCGCCGCACCGTCAGCGTGGCGCCCGTCGCCGCCTGACCTCCCCGCCGGGAACGAGAAGAGCCCTATCCCCGGATAGGGCTTTTTTGTTTCGACCGTCCCTAACCAAACCGAGTCCATGAAATTCATCGACGAAGCCCTGATCGACGTGGCCGCCGGCAACGGCGGCAACGGCTGCGCTTCCTTCCGCCGGGAGAAGTTCATTCCCATGGGCGGACCGGACGGCGGCGACGGCGGCCGCGGCGGCAGCATCTGGGCTCAGGCCGACCGCAACCTCAATACCCTGGTGGAATACCGCTATACCCGTTCCTTCAAGGCCAGGAACGGCGAACAGGGACGCGGCAGCGACTGCTACGGCAAGGGCGGCGACGACCTGGTCCTGAAGGTGCCGGTGGGCACCGTGTTCCACGACGCGGATACCGAGGAAGTCATCGCCGACCTGGCCAGGGACGGCCAGAAGGCCCTCATCGCCAAGGGCGGCAAGGGCGGCCTGGGCAACCTGCATTTCAAGTCCAGCACCAACCGGGCGCCGCGCCAGTGCACCCCGGGAGAGCCCGGCGAGGAACGCCGCCTGCGCCTGGAACTCAAGGTGCTGGCGGACGTGGGCCTGCTGGGCATGCCCAACGCCGGCAAGTCCACCTTCATCCGTTCCGTCTCCGCCGCCAAGCCCAAGGTGGCCGATTATCCCTTCACCACGCTGCATCCCAATCTGGGCGTGGTGCGTGTCGATGCCGACCGCAGCTTCGTGGTGGCCGACGTTCCCGGCCTCATCGAAGGTGCCGCCGAGGGCGCCGGCCTGGGCCATCAGTTCCTGCGCCACCTGGCCCGTACCCGTCTGCTCCTGCATCTGGTGGACCTGGCCCCCTTCGATCCGGAGACCGACCCGGTGCGCGAGGCGCGCGCCATCGCCGAGGAACTGCGCAAGTACGACGAGGACCTCTACCGCAAGCCGCGCTGGCTGGTGCTGAACAAGACCGACCTGGTGCCCGAGGCGGAGCGTCCCGCGCGCATCGCCGACTTCGTCCGGGACTATGGTTGGGATGGTCCCGTGTTCGCCATCTCAGCGATCTCCGGCGAGGGCTGCCAGCCTCTGGTGTTCGCCATCATGGCGCACCTGGAAGAGAACCGGCGCAGCAGAGATGCCGAGGAGCCTGAAGCGCCGCAGGAGGACGCATGAATCCTTCCGTCATCGCCGAGGCCCGCCGCCTGGTGGTCAAGGTCGGCAGCAGCCTGGTCACCAACGAGGGCCGCGGCCTGGACCACGCCCGCCTGGCCCTGTGGGCGGCACAGATCGCCGCCCTCATGGAGATGGGCAGGGAAGTGGTCCTGGTCAGCAGCGGCGCCATCGCCGAGGGCATCCAGCGCCTGGGCTGGAAGAAGCGGCCCAAGGCCATCAACGAGCTGCAGGCCGCCGCCGCCGTCGGCCAGATGGGCCTGATCGAGGCCTACGAGCGCAGTTTCCGCGCGCATCACCTGCATACCGCCCAGATCCTCCTCACGCATGCCGACCTGGCCGACCGGGAGCGTTATCTGAACGCCCGTTCGACACTGCGCACGCTTCTCGAACTGAAGGTCATCCCCATCATCAACGAGAACGACACGGTCACCACCGAGGAAATCAAGGTCGGCGACAACGACACCCTGGGGGCGCTGGTCGCCAACCTGATCGAGGCCGATGCCCTCATCATCCTTACCGATCAACCCGGCCTCTACACCGCCGATCCGCGCAAGCACCCCGACGCGGAATTCGTGCACGAGGCCGTCGCCGGCGATCCCGCCCTGGAGGAGATGGCCGGCGGCGCCGGTTCCAACGTCGGCACCGGCGGCATGATCACCAAGATCCTGGCGGCCAAGCGGGCCGCCCGCAGCGGCGCCCACAGCGTCATCGTCAGCGGCCGCGAGCCGGACGTGCTGGCCCGGCTGGCGCGGGGCGAAGCCCTGGGCACCCGGCTGGTCGCCCGTCAGGCGCCGCTGGCCGCGCGCCGCCAGTGGCTGGCCGACCACGTCCAGGTGGAGGGCAAGCTGGTGCTGGATGCCGGAGCCGCCAAGGCCCTGCGCAAACAGGGCAAGAGCCTGCTGCCCATCGGCGTGCTCGATGTGCGCGGTGAGTTCCACCGCGGCGCGGTGGTGGCCTGCCTGGACGAGTCCGGGCGCGACTTCGCGCGGGGCCTGGCCAATTACAGCGCGGACGAGGCGAGGCGCATCGCCCGCAAAACCAGCACGGAGATCGAGGCCATCCTCGGCTATGTCGACGAGCCGGAGCTGATCCACCGGGATAACCTGGCCCTGCTCTGAGAGGGTATTTCCCCTTTGGGGCAAGGCGGACGAGGCGGCAAAGCCTCAATCCAGCAGCGCCCTCGGCAACGGGAAGTTCACGTTTTCCTCGATGCCCGCCAGCGGCGCCACGGCGCCGGCGCCCAGTTCCCGCAGTCGCGCGACCACCTCCGCGACCAGCACTTCCGGCGCGGAAGCCCCGGCGGTGACGCCGATACGGGACTTGCCCGCAAGCCAGGCCTCCTGCAACTGCCCGGCGTTGTCCACCATGTAGGCGTCGAGCCCCATGTTGCGCGCCACTTCCCGCAGGCGGTTGGAGTTGGAGGAGTTGGGCGAGCCCACCACGATGACCAGGTCGCATGCGGCGGCGAGTTTCTTCACCGCATCCTGGCGGTTCTGGGTGGCGTAGCAGATGTCGTCCTTCTTGGGCCCGCGGATGTGGGGGAAGCGGGCCTTGAGGGCCTCCACCATGCGCGCCGCGTCGTCCACCGACAGGGTGGTCTGGGTGACGTAGGCCAGCTTTTCCGGGTCGGCCACCTGAATCTGGGCCACGTCCTCGATACGATCCACCAGGTACATGCCGGTGTCGGATTGGCCCATCGTGCCTTCCACCTCCGGATGCCCCTTGTGGCCGATCATGATGATTTCCAGGCCCGCCTCCCGCATCCTCTTCACTTCCACGTGCACCTTGGTGACCAGGGGGCAGGTGGCGTCGAATACCCGCAGGTCCCGATCCTCGGCTTCCTTGCGCACCGCCAGGGGCACGCCGTGGGCGCTGTAGATGAGGGTGGCGCCGCGCGGCACCTCATTCATGGCCTCGATGAAGACGGCGCCCTTGGCTTTCAGGTCCTCCACCACGAACTTGTTGTGCACCACTTCGTGGCGCACATAGATGGGGGCGCCGAACTTCTTCAGGGCCTGTTCGACGATGGCGATGGCGCGGTCGACGCCGGCGCAGAAGCCGCGCGGATTGGCGAGGAGGATGGTGGGTTGCATGGGATCACTCGACAGCAAGAATCTTCACCTCGAACTCCACCGGCAGGCCGGCGAGGGGATGGTTGAAATCCACCGTCACGGTGTCGTCGCCGATGGTGCGCAGGATGCCGTTGATGGACTGGCCGTTGGGCAGGTCGAAGGCCATTTGCAGTCCTTCGTGCAATTCGGTTTGCGGCGGGAAGTCGACGCGGGGCAGGGCGTGCACCAGGGCGGGGTCGGGCAGGCCGAAGGCTGCTTGGGCGTCGAGTTGCCAGCTGCGGTGGTCGCCTGGCCGCAGGTCCAGCAGCAGGATCTCCAGACGGCCGTCCATTTCGCCACGGCCCAGGCTGAAGGTTTCCGGTTCGTCATCGGCAAAGGTATCGACGATCGCCTCGCCCTGGCAGGTCAGTCGGTAATGCAGGGTGACCCGGGCGCCGGGGCGGATGCCCGGGTTCATGGGTTCTCCTTCTTGCGGAAGCTGTCCAGCACCAGCAGCACCGCCCCCACGCTGATGCCCGCATCCGCCACGTTGAAGGCGGGCCAGTGCCAACCGGCCACGTGGAAATCGAGGAAATCGATGACGTGGCCGTACAGGGCGCGGTCGATGACGTTGCCGACGGCGCCGCCCAGGATCAGGGCCAGGGCCAGGCAGAACAGGGGCCGCCCCCCGGTCTTGCGCAGCAAATACAGGATGAAGACGGCTGCCGCCAGGCCGACCATTATAAAGAAACCCCGCTGCCAGCCGGGTTGGTCGGCGAGCAGGGAAAAGGCGGCGCCGGGGTTGTGGACGTGGACCAGGTTGAAGAAGCCGGTGAGGGGGATGACGTCCTGGTAGGGGGCAAGATGAGCGATCACCGCCAGCTTGCTGATCTGGTCCAGGAGCAGCACCAGGGCTGCGAGCCAGAGCCAGGCGAGGCCGGATTTTCCCTCCCCCGCGGGGGAGCCGCGTTCAGGCGTGCTCACGGGTTTCTCCCTCGCCATGCAGATTGCTCACGCAACGCCCGCACAGGCCAGGGTGTGCGGGGTCGGCGTTGACGTCGGCGCGCACGTGCCAGCAGCGCTCGCATTTCTCGTGGGTCAGGGCGGCGACTTCGACGCGGGTGTCGCCGGCAGCCTTCACCACCTGCGCGGCGGAGGTGATGAGCACGAAACGCAGGTCGTCGCCCAGGCCGGCAAGCAGGTCGAAGTCGTTGCCGTCGGCATGGAAGCTGACATCGGCCTGCAGGGAGGAACCAACCTTGCCTTCCACCCGCAGTTCCTCGATGCGCTTCTGGGCCAGGCCGCGCAGTTCGCGCAGGCGGCGCCAGCGGGCCAGCAGGCTTTCTTCTTCGGCCTGCCGGGGCAGTTCGTGCCAAAGACCCAGGAACACGCTGTCCGACTTGCATTGCAGGGCCCAGATTTCCTCGGCGGTGAAGGACAGGATGGGCGCCATGAGCCGGGTCAGCGTTTGCAGGATGTGCCACAGGGCGCTTTGCGCAGCGCGGCGCGGGCGGCCGTCCTTGGCCGTGGTGTAGAGCCGGTCCTTGAGGATGTCCAGGTAGAAAGCGCCCAGGTCCTCGGAGCAGAAGTTGTGCAGGCGCTGCACGGCGGTATGGAAGCTGTAGACCCGGTAATCGGCCAGGGTGGCTTCCTGCATTTCCCGGGTCAGGGCCAGGGCGTAGCGGTCGATCTCCAGCCATTGTTCCGGCGCCAGCAGCTTGGCCGGGTCGAAGTCGGCGGTGTTGGCAAGCAGGAAGCGCAGGGTGTTGCGGATGCGTCGGTAGTTGTCCACCGCCCGCTTGAGGATCTCGTCGGAGATGGTGAGCTCGCCGGAGTAGTCGGTGCTCGCCACCCACAGGCGCAGGATGTCGGCGCCGTAGGTGTCCATGACCTTCTGCGGGGCGATGACGTTGCCCTTGGACTTGGACATCTTCATGCCCTTGCCGTCGACGACGAAGCCGTGGGTGAGCAGTGCGGCGTAAGGCGCGTGGCCATCGGTGGCGCAGCCGGTGAGCAAGCTGGACTGGAACCAGCCGCGATGCTGGTCGGAACCTTCCAGGTAGAGGTCGGCCGGGTGCTTGAGGCCCTCCCGCTCCTTAAGCAGGCAGGCGTGGGTGACGCCGGAATCGAACCAGACGTCCAGGGTGTCCCGGTTCTTCACGTAGTGTTCCGCGTCATCGCCCAACAGTTCCTTCGGGTCCAGGCTGAACCAGGCTTCGATGCCGGCCTGTTCGACCCGCTTGGCTACCTCCTCCAGCAGTTCCTGGCTGCGCGGATGCAGTTCACCCGTGCTCTTGTGCACGAAGAAGGGCATGGGTACGCCCCAGTTGCGCTGGCGCGAGACGCACCAGTCCGGCCGCGTCTTCATCATGGCCTCCAGGCGGGCGCGGCCCCAGGCCGGGAAGAATTCGGTTTCCTCGACGGCGCGCATGGCCTTGGCGCGCAGGCCCACCTTGTCCATGCCGATGAACCACTGTCGGGTGGCGCGGAAGATGATCGGGGTCTTGTGCCGCCAGCAATGGGGGTAGCTGTGCTTGAGCGGCGCCTGGGCGAGCAGGCGGCCGTTCTCGGTCAATAGCTCCAGCACCTTCTTGTTGCCGGCCCACACCGACAGGCCGCCCAGCAGCGGGGTATCGGCGTAGAACTTGCCGTCGTCGCCGACGGGGTTGGCAACCGCAAGGCCGTACTTCTGGCCGGCAATGTAGTCGTCATGGCCGTGGCCGGGGGCGATGTGCACCAGGCCGACGCCGGCCTCCAGGGTGACGAAATCGGCCAGGATCACCGGCACTTCCCGCGCATAGAAGGGGTGCTGCAGTTTCAGGCCTTCCAGGTCCGCGCCCTTGACCTGGGCAACAGTCTCCACCGCATCGAAGCCGTAGCGTCGAATGGCCGCCTCTGCTAGGTCACGGGCCAGGATCAAGATGCCTTTCGGGGTGCGGATCAGGTCGTAGACGAAGTCGGGATGTACCGCCACCGCCTGGTTGGCGGGCAGGGTCCAGGGCGTGGTGGTCCAGATCACGGCGTAGGCGGAGCAATCGCCCTCGGCGGGCATGCCCAGTCGCCGTGCCAGGTCGGCGCAGTCCGCGACCTGGAAGGCCACGTCGATGGCCGGCGAGATCTTGTCCTCGTATTCCACTTCCGCTTCCGCCAGGGCCGAGCCGCAGTCCGCGCACCAGTGCACCGGCTTGGCGCCCAGGTAGAGGTGGCCGTTGGCCTGGATCTTGCCCAGTTCCCGGATGATGTCCGCCTCGAAGCGGTAGTCCATGGTCAGGTAGGGGTGGTCCCAGTCGCCCAGCACGCCTAGGCGGATGAAGTCTGCCTTCTGCCGTTCCACCTGGCTCGCCGCGTATTCCCGGCAGAGTTCGCGGAAGCGGGCCGGCGGCGTGTCCTTGCCGTGGCTCTTCTCCACCTGCAGTTCGATCGGCAAGCCATGGCAGTCCCAGCCCGGCACGTAGGGGGCGTCGAAGCCCTCCAGGGTCTTGGTCTTGACGATGATGTCCTTGAGGATCTTGTTCACCGCGTGGCCGATGTGGATGTCGCCGTTGGCGTAGGGCGGGCCGTCGTGCAGCACCCAGATGGGGCGGCCCTTGGCGTTGGCGCGCAGCTTCTCGTACAGCTTCTTCTCCTGCCAGGCCTTGACCCAGGCCGGTTCCCGCTTGGCCAGGTCGCCGCGCATGGGGAAGGGGGTGTCGGGGAGGTTCAGGGTGTCTTTGTAGTCGGGCATGTTGGGTTTGCTGCCTGGATTCAGCGTTGTTCGTGAGTATGCCGGGGTAGGCCGGGGGCGCCCTCGGCCTCTGACCTCAATTCAACCCGGATTGTCCATTAGGACGCGCGATGATGGCGAGACGGAGCGCGAGACAGTTCGGGTGCTCGGGAGGAGGCCATAGCCGTGCCTATGGTCGACGAGCGAGCGCCCGAAATGGCCGCGATCCGGCCGCCAGGGCGCGCGTAGGCCCGCAGGGCCGCCTAATGGACAATCCGGGTTCAAACATTCAACATCTCCCGTGCCTGCATCGCATCCTCATCGATCTGCGCGATCAGCGCCTCCAGGCTGGGAAACTTGGCCTCGTCCCTCAGCTTGTGCAGGAACTCGACGCGCAGGTGCTGACGGTAGATGGACTGGTCGAAATTGAAGAGATGCACTTCCAGGGTCGGCCGGCCGTTGGCGTGCACCGTGGGGCGGGTGCCCAGGCTGGCGACGCCGGGCCAGTCGGGCTGCTCCAGGCCCTGCACGCGCGCGGCGAAGATGCCGGTCAGCGGCGGGCGGTTGTGCTTCAACTGGATGTTGGCGGTGGGATAACCGATCTTGCGGCCCAATTGATCGCCGCCCACGACGCGACCGGAGATGGAATAGGGCCGGCCCAGCAACTGGGCGGCGGTGGCCATGTCGCCGGCGGCCAGGGCATCGCGCACGGCGGTGCTGGAGGCGCGCTGGCCGGCGGCTTCCACCGTGTGCAGGGATTCCGCCTCGAACCCGTACTTTTCGCCGAGCTGCTTGAGCAGGGCGAAATCCCCGGCCCGCTTCGCGCCGAAGCGAAAATCATCGCCCACCAGCACGTAGCGGGCGCGCAAGCCCTCGACCAGGATGCGGCGCACGAAGTCCTCGGCGGACAGGGCGGCGAAGGGCTTGCTGAAGCGGCAGACATGTACGCGGGCGACACCCAGGCCGCGCAGGATTTCCAGTTTCTCGCGCAGGGAGGTCAGGCGGCTGGGCGCCGAATCCGGCGTGAAGATTTCACGCGGATGCGGTTCGAAGGTCAGCACCGTGGGCGCGCCGCCCACCGAGGCGGAGCGGGCGGTGAGCCGGGCCAGCATGGCCTGATGGCCGAGGTGCACGCCGTCGAAATTGCCGATGGTGACGGCGCCGGGGCGTTGCTGCGTATGCGGTTCGCCGAAGCAGCCGTGGGTCATCCGCATGATGAGGATATCTCGTTGAAAAAACGCGGATTTTAGCCGCCGGAGGGAGGGAGAGTCTATTCGGCGGCGCGGCGTTTGAAGTCGGCGGGACGGAAGCCGAGCAGGCCCAGGGTGGCGAAATAGATGAGGACGCCCCCGGCCACCAGCGCGCCGAGATGGAGGATGCGTTGGCTGAAGCCGTAAGCCAGCCAGCGCGCTTCCTCGGTCATGGCGAACCAGAGGAACAGGCCCATGGCCATCAGGCCCAGGCCGAGCTTGCCCAGAAAGACGCGCCATCCCGGTTGCCGCTGGTAGATGCCGAGCTGGCGCAATTTGTAATAGAGGATGCCGGCATTCAGGCAGGCGCCCAGGCCGATGGCCAGGGCCAGGCCGGCATGCTTGAGATGCCAGATGAAGGCCAGGTTCATGGCCTGGGTGGCGAGCAGGGTGAGCAGTGCGATCTTCACCGGCGTCTTGATGTTCTGGCGGGCATAGAAGCCGGGCGCCAGCACCTTCACCAGGATCAGGCCGAGCAGGCCGACGCTGTAGGCGACCAGGGCAAGGCGGGTCATTTGCACATCGTGGGCGGTGAATTCCCCATAGAAGAACAGGGTGGCGATGAGCGGCACGGCGAGGATGCCGAGGGCCAGGGCGGCGGGCGCCGCCAGCAGCAGGGTCATGCGCAGGCCCCAGTCCAGCAGTTTCGAGTACTGGCCGCTGTCGTTGTCGGCGTAATGCCGGGCCAGGGAAGGCAGCAGGATGGTGCCGAGGGCGGCGCCCAGCAGGCCCGCAGGAAACTCCATGAGACGGTCGGCGTAGTACAGCCAGGACACGCTGCCGGTGTCCAGGAAGGAAGCGAACACGGTATTGAGGATGAGGGAGATCTGCGCCACCGAGACCCCCAGGGCGGCGGGGGCCATGAGCGTGAGGATGCGCCGGACCCCTGGGTCTTTGGGCGCCCAGTCCCAGCGCGGCAACATGCCCAGACGCTTGAGTCCATGCCACTGCAAGGCCAGTTGCAGCACGCCGCCCAGAAAGGCGCCCCAGGCCAGGGCGAGGATGGGCGGATCGAACCAGGGCGCGGCGAACGCGGCGGCGAGGATCATGGCCACGTTGAGCAATACCGGCGTGAACGCCGGCAGCATGAAACGGCTCCAGGTATTGAGCACCCCCGCCGCCAGGGCCACCAGGGACATGAACACGATGTAGGGAAAGACGATGCGCATCAGGTCGACGGTGAGGGCGAACTTGTCCGGCGCGGCGGCAAACCCCGGCGCCACCAGCAGGATGACCAGGGGCGCCCCCAGCACCCCCGCGGCGGCCACGACCATGACCGCGACGAACAGGACGGTGGCCACCCGGTTGATCAGGAGATGGGTTTCCTGATCTCCCCGCTGGTTGCGATACTCGGCCAGGATGGGCACGAAAGCCTGGGAAAAAGCCCCCTCGGCGAACAGGCGGCGCAGCAGGTTGGGCAGCTTGAAGGCCACCACGAAGGCATCGGTGGCCATGCCGGCGCCGAAGACGCGGGCGATGACGGCGTCGCGCACGAAGCCCAGGATGCGGGACAGCAGGGTCATCGAGCTGACCGCGGCGAGAGCGCGCAGAAGGTTCATGGAAACAGGGGCCGGGGCGGGGTGGTGCGGCATGGTAGCGAATGGCCGCCGGCCCGGATAGCCGGACGCCCGCGGGAGGCCGGGACTTCCCTATGATTCAAGCGCTTGCCTGAACAGGTCGGCGCCGGTATGATGCGCGTTTTTCCGAATACCCCCAGATCAAGGAGTTTCCGCATGGCTAACAGCGCACAGGCGAAAAAACGCGCGCGTCAGACCGCCGCGCAACGGCTGGCCAACATGGCCCAGCGCTCGGCCTACCGGACCGCGGTGAAGAAAGTCCGCAAGGCCATCGAGGCGGGCGACAAGGCCGCGGCCCAGGCCGCCCTTAACGAGAACATGGCCGTCATCGACAGCCTGGCCGACAAGAGAATCGTGCACAAGAACAAGGCGGCGCGGCACAAGAGCCGGCTGTCGGGCGCCATCAAGGCCATGGCCTGAAGCCGGACCTTCCGCTCGCGCACCCGCCGCCCGGTTCATCCGGGCGGTTTTGTTTTCAGCGCCGCGTCGGCGCACGCTGGCAGCGCGCCGTCGCGCGGGATTTGCCGCCCGTCGACGATTTCCAGGTCGTTCTGCCGTGCGAAATCGAGCAGGAAGCGGAACAGGCGGGCCTCGCGCTGTTCGAGGGCGCGCTGGATCACCACGCAGCGCACGCCCTGGCGGGTGACCGGGCAGACCAGAGGGGAGTAGTGCAGGCGATGGTCCGCGCCCACACGGGAGGCCACGCCGGCCAGGCGTTCCGCCCAGTCGCTGGGGCGGAAGGGGCGTCCCGCGCGGGTCAGGCCGCGTATCACGACCTCGCCCTTGAATTCGTCGTTGCCGGCAGCGCTCATGGAACACCCGGTGGCGGAAATTTGCTGCATTGTAGCAAAAGGGTCGCCAGGCCCTTTTAACGTGAAAGTCGCCTCGGCGACTCTCGAAGCTCCCCTCTCCCGCAGGCGGGAGAGGGGCTGGGGGGGTGAGGCGGGGGTTTCGCGGAGCATGCGCAGCACCCGCCGAACGGCCCCGGAATGCAGTCCGGGGCGCGCCCTGCAAGGGAGGGAAACGGACATGACTTTTATGCCCTTCAGGGTATTCATGCCCTTCAGGGTATTCATGCCCTTCAGGGTATTCATGCCCTTCAGGGTATTCATGCTACGGGGCGTCTTCTCAAAGTCATGTCCGTTAAAGGCACGTCCGTTCACGTGAAACACCGCCTTGGGCGTCATTGCGAGGCGCGTAGCGACACGGCAATCCGGAAGCTAGACTCCCTGCAAAGATCGCCACGCGGAGTTTATG
>JBBIPL010000058.1:0-14013 GCA_037442845.1 Hydrogenophilales bacterium
ATAATTCAAAAATGATCAGCATCGTTGGAACTGTGGGTGTGCCCGCCGCGTATGGCGGTTTTGAAACGCTGGCGGAGAATCTGGTTCGTTTCCATGACCGCCGCGGTCTGACGGAAGCCCTGCTCGTCTATTGCAGCGAAAAGGCCTACGAAGAAAAACCGGAGCGTTATCTGTCGGCCGGGCTGCGCTATCTGCCTTTGTCCGCCAACGGCATCCAGAGCATTCCTTACGATATCGGGTCGTTGTTTTCCGCGATCCGGCAGGGGAGTGACCGGATTCTGCTGTTGGGGGTTTCCGGCGCCATTGCCTTGCCTCTGGTGCGCCTCATTTCCAGGGCGCGCATCGTCACCAATATCGACGGCATCGAATGGCGGCGCGAGAAATGGAATGGGCCGGCCCGCTGGTTTTTGCGCCTCTCGGAGCGTCTAGCGGTACGCTATTCGCATGAGGTGGTGGCGGATAACGGGGGCATTGCCGAATATGTCCGAGAAACATATGGATCCACCTGTCATGTCATTGCCTACGGCGGGGATCACGCCATTGCCGCGGAGCCCGTTCCGTATGCAGGCAAGGCCTTGCCGGATCGATACGCTTTCGCGCTGTGCAGGATCGAGCCGGAAAACAATGTGGCCATGATTCTGGATGCGTTCGCGCATTCCGAAAGTCTGCCGCTGGTTTTCGTCGGGAACTGGAAAAACAGCGCTTATGGCCAGGAATTGCAGGCGCGCCACCAAGACAACCCAAACGTGCATCTCCTGGACCCGATTTACGATGTGGGCGTTTTGCGTACCCTGCGCGGCGGGGCGTCGGTCTATGTGCATGGGCATTCTGCCGGCGGCACCAACCCCTCATTGGTCGAAATGATGCATTTCGGCATTCCGGTCCTGGCCTTCGATTGCGTCTTCAATCGTCATACCACGGATAACCAGGCGATTTATTTTTCCGATGCCGATACACTTGGCGCCGCTGCGCGGCAATGGGGTTGCCAAGCGCATGCGCGGGTGGGGGAGGCGATGCGGAAGATCGCCCGGGAACGCTACACCTGGGATGCCATCGGCACCGCCTACTTTGATTTATTGAGGCGGTGATTTTGGATCGGTGCTGAGAAGACGCCATTCAGGCGGCGAGCCGGTGAGCATGATGGGATGGATGCTTCTCACGCCATGCCGTTATGCCTTAACAGCGCGTCGATGGTCGGCTCGCGGCCGCGGAATGCCTTGAACGATTCCAGCGCCGGGCGGCTGCCGCCCTGGGCGAGGATTTCGCTCCAGAAGCGTTGGCCGACCTCGGGGTTGAGCACGCCGCCGACGTGGCCCGCCGCCTCTTCCTCGAACAGGCTGTAGGCGTCCGCCGACAGCACCTCGGCCCACTTGTAGCTGTAGTAGCCGGCCGCGTAGCCGCCGGCGAAGATGTGCGAGAAGTTGTTGGGGAAGCGGTTGTAGTCCGGCGGCACCACCACCGCCACGCGCCGGCGGATTTCCGCCAGCAGTTGCAGCGCGGTTTGTCCTGGCGCCAGGTCGTGGTGCAGGTGCATGTCGAACAGCGAGAACTCGATCTGCCGCACGGTCTGCATGCCGGCCTGGAAGTTCTTCGCCGCCAGCATCTTGTCGAACAGTTCGCGCGGCAGCGGCGCGCCGCTGTCGACATGCGCGGTCATGTGCTTCAGCACGTCCCATTCCCAGCAGAAGTTTTCCATGAACTGGCTGGGCAGTTCGACCGCGTCCCATTCCACGCCGTTGATGCCGGACACGCCGAGATCCTCCACCCGCGTGAGCAGGTGGTGCAGGCCGTGGCCGAACTCGTGGAACAGGGTGATCACGTCGTCGTGCGTCAGCAAGGCCGGCTTGCCGCCCACCGGGCGGGTGAAGTTGCAGGTGAGGTAGGCCACCGGCGTCTGCACGCCCGCGTCCGTGCGCCGCCGCGTGATGGCGTCGTCCATCCAGGCGCCGCCGCGCTTGGTCTCGCGCGCGTAGAGGTCGAGATAGAACTGGCCGACCAGTTGCCCGCGCTGGTCGGTGAGCGCGAAGAACTTGACGTCGTCGTGCCACACCGGCGCCTGGTCGGGGCGGATATGCAGGCCGTAGAGAGTCTCGATGACGCGGAACAGGCCGGCCAGCACCTTGGGCTCCTGCAGGTACTGCTTCACTTCGGTTTCCGAATAGGCATAGCGGCGTTCGCGCAGCTTCTCGCTGGCGTAGCCGATGTCCCAGGCCTGCAAGTCCGGCAGGCCCAGCTCGCGCGCGGCGAATTCGCGCAGTTCGGCCATGTCCTTTTCGGCATAGGGCTTGGCGCGGCGCGCCAGGGTGTCGAGGAAATCCAGCACCTCGGCCGGCGTCTGCGCCATCTTCGGCTCCAGCGAGACCTCGGCGTAGGAGGCAAAGCCGAGCATGCGCGCGGCTTCCGCGCGCAACCGCAGGATGTCGGCAATGAGACCGCTGTTGTCCAACTCCGGCTTGCCGAATTCCGAGGCGCGCGTGGTGTAGGCGCGGTACAGCTCCTCGCGCAGGGCGCGGTTGGCGCAGTACTGCATCACCGGCAGGAACGAGGGCGCCTGCAGGTTCAGCTTCCAGCCCGGCTTGCCGTCGGCCTCGGCCATCTCGCGGAACATCGCCAGGGCGTCGTCCGGCAGGCCGGCGAGTTCGGCCTGGTCGTCGATGAACTTGCTCCAGGCGTTGGTGGCGTCGAGCAGGTTTTCCTCGAACTTGGCGGAAAGCTTGGAAAGCTCTTCCTGGATTTCCATGAAGCGTGGTTTCTCATCCGCCGGCAGGTCGGCGCCGCCGAGCTTGAAGTCGCGCAGCTCGTTGTCGATCACCTTGCGGCGTGCCGGCGCCAGGCCCGTGAATTCGGGCGCAACGGCGAGCGCCTTGTACTTGCGGAACAGGCCCTCGTGCTGGCCCAGTTCGGCGTAGTACTGGGTGATCTTGGGCAGGTTGGCGTTGTAGGCCTCGCGCAGTTCCGGGCTGTCCAGCACCGAGTGCAGGTGGGAGACCTGGCCCCAGGCCCGCGACAGGCGCTCGTTGGCATCCTCCAGGGGCTGCACGAAGGCATCCCAGGTGGGCGGCGTGGCCGGGCCGCACAGGGTTTCCACCAAGGCGCGGTTCTCCGCCAGGAGTTGGTCCACGGCTGGGCTGACGTGTTCTGGGCGGACTTCGCTGTAGCGCGGCAGGCCGGAGAAATCGAGCAGGGGGTTCATGGTTGGCAAGTGGTAAGGAGTGAAAAGCGAGTATCGGACCAAAGACGCGCTTTTCAAGGCATAGTTTCGGGCCATTGCATTGCGATTTCCGAGCATGGCCATCGAATCCTACCGCGACCGCCTGCCCCGCCTGGGGCGCGATGTCTATGTCCACCCCGCCGCCACGGTGATCGGCGACTATCGAGTCTGAGCCATCGCCCGACGCCATTCAGCGTCCGCGTTCCAGCCGTTTGCTGTGGCGGTTGAGGCTGCCGGTGAGTTCCGAGATGATTTCCCCCGCCGCGTGGATGATCTGGTTGGGCGTGAAGCCGCAGTGACGCATTTCCCGGTAGAAGCCCTTGGCCAGCAGCTTGGCCACCTTGTCCGGTTCGTGCGCCGACAGGGCGGTGACGGTGTCGGCCTTGGCGACAGCCTGGCGGCCGAGCGCCATCTGCGCGAAGCGGGAATCGAGCAGGCTTTCCAGGCGGGCGACCTGGATGGCGCGGGCGATGAGCAGGGCGGCCAGTTCCGCCGCGGCCTGGTCCTCGGCGGAAAAGGCGTCGCGTTGCAAGGGATTGCTGACGTTGAGCACGCCGGCCGGCCGACCGGCGAGGGGCAGGGGACAGACCATGAAGGCGCCGGCTTGATCCGGCCGGCGCGCGTCGGCCTGCCACGCGGAACGATCGATGCGGCGCACGCGCACACAGGCGCCTGAAGCCAGCACCTGGCCGGCGATGCCCTGGCCCGGCGCGGGCTCCTCCTTCCAGGCCGCTTCCGGCAGCTCGCCATAGAGGGCGGCAAGCCGCAACCGGGCGCCCTTTTCTTCGCCGGAGTCCAGCAGCATCAGCGAGACACGTCCCACCTCCAGCAGCTCGCCGGCGATGCGGGCCAGGCGGTAGAGGTTGTCCTCGAAGCTGCCGCAGACCTGGAAGGCGGCCAGTTCCTTCAATTTTTCCCGGCGCAACATGGTTCGGTTCATCTCGACTCCCCCTTCGATGGCACTGCCCCGCGCGCGCGATGCCGCTCAGTTCAATGCGCTGGCCAGCTTGCGGCGGTAGGTGGCGACCAGTTCGCCCTGGCCGCCCAGCATGTTGAACACCGCCAGGATGGTCTTGCGCGCGGCGTCGTCGTTCCAGTAGCGGTCGCGGCGGACGATCTCCAGCAGTTCTTCGAGGCCCTCGGCATGGCGGCCGGCGGCCACCAGCAGGTTGGCGAGCCGCATGCGCAGCTCCATGTCCGCCGGATCGGCGGCAATGCGCTGCCGCAAGTCGGACTCGTCGCCGCCCTGCTGGCCGCCCAGGGCGAAAGTCAGCCGGGCGATGAGTTGCTGCGCGCGGTCCTCCATGCGGGTCGCCGGCGAAAGGCTGTCGAGCAGGCGCTTGGCCTCGTCGAGCTGATCCAGGGACAGCAGGATGTCGGCGGCATCCAGGCGCACCTTCTCGTTGCCGGCATCCAGCTTCGAGGCTTCCGCCAGCAATTGCAGGGCCTGGGCGCTGTCGCCGGCGGCGCGCGCGCGGTTGGCGGCGGCGCGCAGTTCCTCGGCGGGCGAGGGAATGACGCGGGCGAGGAAGGCGCGCACCTCGGCCTCGGGAATCGCGCCGGCGAACTCCTCCAGCAGTTCGCCGTTGTACACCGCCTTGACGCTGGGAATGCCGCGCACGCCGAACTGGGCGGCGAGTTCCTGGTTGTGGTCGGCGTTGATCTTGGCGAGGATGAACTTGCCCTGGTATTCCTCCGCGAGCTTCTCCAGGATGGGTTTCAGGACCTTGCAGGGGCCGCACCATTCGGCCCAGAAATCCATGACCACCGGTGTGCGGCGGGAGTTTTCCAGGACGATCTGTTCGAAATTGCTGGCGTCGACGTCGTAGGCGAATTGGGACATGGCTTCGATAGCGGATAGTTTGTAACTGGTTACTGGCCGCCGCTGGCGATGCGTTGGGCGAGGTCGGCGGCCTTGCCGGTGTAGCTCGCCGGGGTCAGGGCCAGCAGTTGCTGCTTGGCTTCGGCGGGGATGGCGAGGTCGAGGATGAACTTGGCCAGGGCGGCCTGGGTGATGCCTTCCTGGCCGCGCGTGAGTTTCTTCAGCTGCTCGTAGGGCTTTTCCAGGCCGTAGCGGCGCATCACGGTCTGGATGGGTTCGGCCAGGACTTCCCAGTTCGCCGCCAGGTCCTCGTCCAGGCGGGCGGGATTGGCCTCCAGCTTGTCCAGGCCGCGCAGCAGGCTTTCATAGCCGAGCAGGGCGTAGCCCAGGGCGACGCCCATGTTGCGCAGCACGGTGGAGTCGGTGAGGTCGCGCTGCCAGCGCGAGATCGGCAGCTTTTCGGAAAGGTGGCGCAAGACGGCGTTGGCCAGGCCCAGATTGCCTTCCGAGTTCTCGAAATCGATGGGATTGACCTTGTGCGGCATGGTGGAGGAGCCCACCTCGCCCTCCTTCAGCTTCTGCTTGAAGTAGCCCAGCGAGATGTAGCCCCAGACGTCGCGGTCGAGGTCGATGAGCACGCTGTTGATGCGCGCGCAGGCGTCGTACAGCTCGGCCATGTAGTCGTGCGGCTCGATCTGGATGGTGTAGGGGTTGAAGTCGAGGCCCAGGCTCTCCACGAAGCGCCAGGCGAAGGCTTCCCAGTCGAAGTCTGGGTAGGCGGCGAGATGCGCGTTGTAGTTGCCCACGGCGCCGTTGATCTTGCCCAGGCAGGCGACCTCGGCGAAGCGGTCGATGCCGCGGCGCAGGCGGAACACCACGTTGGCCAGTTCCTTGCCCAGGGTGGTGGGCGAGGCGGGCTGGCCGTGGGTGCGCGCCAGCATGGGCTGCTCCGCCAGGTCTGCGGCCAGCGTGGTGAGGCGTGCCTCGACGCGGCGCAGGGCGGGCAGCAGGACTTCTGCGCGGGCGTCGCGCAGCATGAGGGCGTGCGACAGGTTGTTGATGTCCTCGGAGGTGCAGGCGAAATGGATGAACTCGTGCACCCGCGCGACCTGGTGGTTGCCGGCCAGCCGGTCCTTGAGGAAATACTCGATGGCCTTGACGTCGTGGTTGGTGGTTTTTTCGTGGGTCTTCACCGCCTCGGCGTCGGCCGGCGAGAAGTCACGGGCGAGGGCGTCGAGTTCGGCCAGGGTGGCGGCGGAGAAGGGGGGTACCTCGGCGATCGCCGGCTCGGCGGCCAGCGCCTTCAGCCACTCGATCTCCACCCGCACGCGGTAGCGCATCAGGCCGAATTCGCTGAAGTAGGGCGCGAGCTGGTCGCCGGTGCGGCGGTAGCGGCCGTCGAGGGGGGTGAGGGCGGTGAGGGCGGTCAGTTGCATGGGCATTTTCTAATGTGTAAGTCGCGAAGCGACTTCTCGAAGCTCCCCTCTCACGCTTGCGGGAGAGGGGCTGGGGGTGAGGGAAACGGGCATGATTTTCATGCTTCGGGGTGTCTGTGCAAAATCATGCCCGTTGGGTCAAAGTTTCTGGCGCAGGGCCAGTGCGGTCTGGTTGCGCAGCGCCTTGAGCAGGCCCAGCACCTGCGGCGCCATTCGCAGGGGCGTGTCCAGCCGGTCGGCGTAGAGCAGGGCCAGGGGCTTGCCCTCCACCATGACGGGCAGCAGCAGGAAGGAATGGGCGCGCACGGATTGCCTGTACCAGTCGGGGATGCGGGTGCGGATATTATCCGCCGCGGTGTCGGAAATCAGAATGTCCTGGCCCTTCGCGGTGGCGGCGTGGAAGACGTCGGGGGCGAAACCCAGGGGGATGCGGAAGGCGTTGCGCAGGGCCAGGGCGTTGGGTCCCAGGCCGACGCGGCCGATCAGTGCCTGGCTGGGCCTGTCGAGCACGCAGGCGAGGACGTGGTCGAACAATTCCGTGCGATAGAGGATTTCCACGGCCGTCTTGAATACATCGGCGAGGTGGTAGGGCCCCAGCAGCAGGGCCGTCAGATCCTGTATGCCGAGAGCGAGGACTTCGGTGGGATCGCCCTGGCCATTCTCTTGCACGCATGACTCCTGCGCTGCCGGAACCGCTTCGGCATCGGCGCCCGGCTTCTCCGCGCGCGGCAGCATGGGCAGGGTCTTACTCTTGTCGACATCCATGCTGGGGATCATGGCTTCCTCACGCAGGCTTTCCACCGCCTTGCGCGCGTGCTCGACCAGGCTTTCGCGGCTGACGCGGGCGGCGTCGCGATAGCGCAGGTAGAGCCCCGCGATGGCCTGTTTCTGTTCCTCCGGCTGCTTGCCGGCCATGCTCTTGTGCAGGTCGCGCGCCAGGTTGGCGACGACGCGCAGACGCCCGCTTTCGGAATTCGCGGCTTTCACGCTGGCCAGTCGCTCATGTCGTCGCGGCTCACACGGCGCGCCGGTCGAGCAGGGCCTGGGCGATGGTCATGCCGTCGACGTGCTCGAGTTCGCCGCCGGCCGGCAGGCCGCGCGCGATGCGGGTCACCCTGAGGCCGCGCGCCTTCAGCAGTTCCCCCGCGTAATGCGCGGTGGCCTCGCCCTCGGCGGTGAAATTGGTGGCCAGGATGACTTCCTCGGTGACGCCGTCGCGGGCCCGCTCGATCATGCGCTCCAGGCCAATCTCGCGCGGGCCGATGCCGTCCAGCGGCGACAGCCGGCCCATGAGCACGAAATAGAGCCCCTTGTAGGCCTGGGTTTCTTCCAGCCGGTTGAGGTCGGCGGGCATTTCCACCACGCACAGCAGGCGCGCGTCGCGGCGCGGGCTGGCGCAGATCTCGCAGATCGGCGCCTCGCTGAAGTTGTTGCAGCGCCGGCAATGATGCAGCCGCTCCAGCGCACCGGTCAGCGCCAGCGACAGCCGCGCCGCGCCGGCGCGGTCGCGCTGCAGCAGGTGATAGGCCATGCGCGCGGCGGATTTCGGCCCCACCCCGGGCAGGGCGCGCAGGGCATCGATGAGGGCGCCTAAGGGGGCGGGGAGCATGGGCGTGAGGCGTGAGGCGTGAGGCGTGAGGGGTGAGGGGTGAGGCGAGGGTTTTTTCCCCCTCACGCCTTACGCCTCACGCCTCACCGCATCAGAACGGCAGCTTGAAGCCCGGCGGCAGGGGCAGGCCGGCGGTGGCGGCGGACATTTTGTCCTGCACCATGGCTTCGACCTTGCGCACCGCGTCGTTGACGGCGGCGGCCACCAGGTCTTCCAGCATGTCCTTGTCGTCGGCGAGCAGGGAAGGGTCGATGCGGATGCGCCGGACGTCGTGCTTGCCGGTCATGATCACCTTCACCAGGCCGGCGCCGGATTCGCCTTCCACTTCCATTTCCGCGATCTTGGCCTGCAGCTTCTGCATGTTGTCCTGCATCTGCTGGGCCTGTTTCATCAGGTTGCCGATTCCGCCTTTGATCATTTCACTTCCTTGTTCAGTTGCCGGTACCCGTCAGGCGGGCGTTGCCGGCCAGCGGGCGGATGTTGCTGACCGTCGCGTCGCATTCGCGCACGAGGGTCTGAATGAAGGGGTCGTCGTGGATGGCGGCTTCGGCCTCGTCCTGGCGCGCCACCTGCTCGCGGGCGCGAGCGGCGGCGGGGGAGGCAGCGGCATCGGTCGCCAGCTCGAAATCCAGCTTCACGGCAATGCCCAGCCGTTCCGTCAGGGCCTCGCGCAGTTTGTCGCCGATGCCGCCCAGCAAGTGTTTCTGGGGTTCCGGCAGGCGCAGGCGCAGGTGGGACCCGACGCGGGAAATCAGTTCGCACTGCACGGCCAGTTGCCGCGCGAGGCCGGGCAGGCTCTCGGCGATGCCGCGCCAGTCGGCGTCCACGCACGGCGAGGGCGGCGCCGCCTGGTCCTCGTTGGCGGCCGCAATGGCGGCCAGCAGTGTGGGGGAAGCCGGCTTCGCCGCCGCCGCTTCGCGGGCGGGCGCGGCGGAAATCCGCGGTTCGCCCGGCGGCTCCGCCCGCGTCGCCGGCGCGCCGCCCGGCACGAAGGCGAGCATGCGCAACAGGGTCATGCTGAAGCCGGCGTGTTCGTCCGGCGCCCATTCGAGGTCGCGCCGGCCCAGGCTGGCGATCTGGTATTGCACCTGGATGGTCTCCTCGTCCAGGCGGCGGGCCAGTGCGAATAGGCGGTCGCGTTCCGGCGCGTCCTCGGCCACCGCCTCGGGCACGCTGCGGGCCAGGGCGATCTGGTGCAGCAGGCCGGCCAGATCCTGCAGGGCGGCGTCGAAGGAAAAACCGCGCGCCGCCAGTGCGTCGGCCTCGCGCATGAGGCGGGGGCCGTCCGCCGCCGCCAGGGCTTCCAGCACCGGCAGCAGATAGGCCTGATCGACCACGCCGAGCATGGCGCGGGTCTCCTCCTCGCGCACCTGGCCGCCGCCGTAGGCGATGGCCTGGTCGGCGAGCGACAGGGCGTCGCGCATGCTGCCGGCGGCGGCGCGCGCCAGCAGGGCGAGGGCGCCGGACTCGAAGGGAACCTGTTCGGCCTCCAGCACCTGGCGCAGATGGCCGCTGACCTGGACGGCGGGCATCTGCTTCAGGTTGAACTGCAGGCAGCGCGACAGCACCGTCACCGGCACCTTCTGCGGGTCGGTGGTGGCGAGGATGAAGATGACGTGGCCGGGCGGTTCCTCCAGGGTCTTCAGCATGGCGTTGAAGGCATGCTTGGAGAGCTGGTGCACCTCGTCGATGATGTACGCCTTGTAGCGGCCGGCGGTGGGCGCGTACTGGGCGTTCTCCAGCACCTCGCGCATGTTGTCGATGCCGGTGTAGGAGGCGGCGTCGATCTCGATCAGGTCGACGAAGCGGCCGCCGTCGATTTCGCGGCAAGCCGCGCAGGCGCCGCAGGGCTCCGGCGTCACTCCGGTTTCACAGTTCAGGCATTTGGCGAGGATGCGCGCCAGGGTGGTCTTGCCGACGCCGCGCGTGCCGGTGAACAGGTAGGCGTGGTGCAGCCGGCCCTGCGCCAGGGCGTTGGACAGCGCTCGCACCACATGCTCCTGGCCCACCATCTGGGCGAAGCCGCGCGGGCGCCATTTGCGGGCGAGGACCTGGTGGCTCATGGGTCTGTGTCCCGCCTAAATGGATCAGTAGTTGTAGCCGAGGCGGACCTGGTGAAAGTTGATGCCGTCGTCGGGGTCGCCGATACCGGCGTTGGACAGATGCTGGAAGCGGTAGCCCAGCTCGTAACTGTCCTTCTCGCCCAACAGCCAGCCGAAGCCGATGTGGTCGCCGAAGCTGAAATGGCTGCCGAAGTCGCGCTTGTCCTTGATCTTCTTTTCGGACAGGTAGTGCGCGCCGATGGCCGCTTCTAGGTAGAAACGGCTGAGGTTGGGACTCAGGCGGAACACCGGGGTGATGCCGATATCCCAGAGGTTTTTCGCGCCCTCGCCGTCGCCGTCCCAGTAGCCCAGGCTGGCTTCCCAGAAGCCGGCGATGTTCCAGTTGCGGCCCAGCATCCAGCGCTTGTCCCAGTTCCAGCGCAAGGTCACGCGCAGCATGTCGGTGGAACTGTCGCCTGCGCCCAGCTCGATGCTGGAGCCGCTCAAGGCGAATGCGGAGGGCGCGACGGACATGCCCAGGGCGAGCGTCAGGACGGACAGCGGGCGTTTGCTCATGCAACAACTCCTGTGATCGGCATGGCCAAAATTGGGGGGTGGCGAGCCCGACCCCCGGCACTGGCATCGATCGCTGTGGCTGCTTCCTTCCGGACCTGACCAGGTTCACGACTTAGCCATGCGGGGAGACCCGCCACGCCGCATTCTAACTCAGGAGTGCCCGACCGGTTTACTCGTCTTCGGCCGGTTCGGCCACCCGCCGCGCCCGCACCGCCTCGGCCAACTGGCGCAGCAGGGGCTCGGTGGCGTCCCAGCCGATGCAGGCGTCGGTGATCGACTGGCCGTAGGCGAGCGGCTTGCCCGGCTGCAAATCCTGGCGGCCGGCATTGAGGTGGCTTTCGATCATCACCCCCATGATGCGTCGGTCGCCGCGCGCGATCTGGCCGGCCACGTCGGCGCCGACCTCGATCTGGCGCTGGAACTGCTTGCTGGAATTGGCGTGCGAGCAGTCGATCATCACCTGTTGGCGCAGGCCGGCCGCGGCCAGCTCGCCGCAGGCGGCGTTGACGCTGTTGGCGTCGAAGTTGGGTTGCTTGCCGCCGCGCAGGATGACGTGGCAATCCTCGTTGCCGGCGGTCTTGAACACCGCCACGTGGCCGGATTTGGTGATGGAGATGAAATGGTGGCGGGCGGCGGCGGCCTTGATGGCGTCCACCGCGATCCTCAGGTTGCCGTCGGTGCCGTTCTTGAAGCCCACCGGGCAGGACAGGCCGGAGGCGAGCTGGCGGTGCGACTGCGACTCGGTGGTGCGCGCGCCGATGGCGCCCCAGGCCACCAGGTCGGCGATGTACTGCGGCGAGATCAGGTCGAGCAACTCGGTGCCGCAGGGCAGGCCCAGCGCGTTGATGTCCAGCAGCAGCTTGCGCGCCAGGCGCAGGCCCTCGTTGATGTCGAAGCTCTCGTCGAGGTGCGGGTCGTTGATCAGGCCCTTCCAGCCCACCGTGGTGCGCGGCTTCTCGAAATAGACGCGCATGACGATGACCAGGTCGCGTTCCAGTTCGTCCTTCATCGCGCGCAGGCGTTGGGCGTAGTCCAGCGCGGCCTTGGGGTCGTGGATGGAGCAGGGGCCGACCACCACCACCAGGCGGTCGTCGGCGCCGCGCAAGACGTCGTGGATGTCCTTGCGCGCCTGGAAGGGGGTGCGCAGGGTGGCGTCGCCAGCCTTGAGCTCGCGCATCAGCTGCATCGGCGCGAGCAGTTCGTCGCCCTGCTCGATGCGGGTGTCGTCGGTGCGGTAGTGGGTCATCTCGGTTTACTTGTTAACGACTGCCTGATCCCGCTCAACCCACCTTGGGCAGGCGATGCAGGGCCGCCTCGATCTCGTGCTCGGGATAAGCGAAGTCCTCCAGCTGGCCGGAGAAATAGCGGTCGTAGGAGGACATGTCGAAGTGGCCGTGGCCGGAAAGGTTGAAGAACAGCACCTTCGGCTCGCCGCTGGCCTTGCAGCGCAGGGCCTCGTCCATGCAGGCGCGGATGGCGTGGCAGGACTCGGGCGCGGGGACGATGCCCTCGGCGCGGGCGAAGGTGACGCCCGCCTCGAAGGTGGCGATCTGCGGCACCGCCACCGCCTCGATCAGCTTCTCGTGGTAGAGCTGCGACACCAGGGGCGAATCGCCGTGGTAGCGCAGGCCGCCGGCGTGGATGCCGGGGGGCATGAAGTCGTGGCCCAGGGTGTACATGAGCATGAGCGGCGTGAGGCCGACGGTGTCGCCGAAGTCGTAGGCATAGTGGCCCTTGGTCAGGGTCGGGCAGGAGATGGGCTCGGCCGCCACCAGGCGCAGGTTCTTCGCCTTCGGGTCGCCGGCCGCCTTGTCCGCGAGGAAGGGAAAGGCGGCGCCGGCGAAATTGGAGCCGCCGCCACAGCAGGCGAACACCATGTCCGGATAGTCGCCCGCCTTCTCGAACTGCTTCTTGGCTTCCAGGCCGATGACGGTCTGGTGGTGGCAGACATGGTTCAGCACCGAGCCCAGGGCGTAGTTGGTGTCGGGCCGGCTGGCGGCCTCCTCCACGGCCTCGGAGATGGCGATGCCCAGGCTGCCGTTGGAGTCCGCATCCAGTTCCAGGATCTTGCGCCCGGACACGGTGTTGGGCGTGGGGCTGGCGAACACCTCCGCGCCCCAGGTCTGCATCATGGAGCGGCGGTAGGGTTTCTGGTCGTAGGAGATCTTCACCATGTAGACCCGCACCTTTACGCCGAACATCTGTCCGGCCAGGGCCAGGGAGCAGCCCCACTGGCCGGCGCCGGTCTCGGTGGCCAGGCGCTTGATGCCGGCCTGGGCGTTGTAATAGGCCTGGGCGATGGAGGTGTTGACCTTGTGCGAGCCGGCGGGCGAGACCCCCTCGTACTTGTAGTAGATCTTCGCCGGCGTGCCCAGGGCGGCTTCCAGCTTGTGCGCGCGGAACAGGGGGCTGGGCCGGTACATGCGGTAGGCTTCGCGCACCGCTTCGGGGATGGGGATCCAGCGCTCGGCGGAGACTTCCTGCTCGATCAGGGCCATGGGGAAGATGGCCGCCAGGGCCTCGGGGCCGACCGGCTTGCCGTCGGGGCCCAGGGGCGGCGCCGGCTTGTTGGGCATGTCCGCCACCACGTTGTACCAATGCGTGGGAATGTCGGACTCGTCGAGCAGAATCTTGGTTTGCGGCATGAAGGTCTCCTGGTGGGGGCCGGTGGAACCTGCCCGCCAGGGCTTCCTATCGCCATGACGGGCATCAAGCGCCGGCGCCTCCCCCGGCGCCGGTCGATCCGCGGAACTATACTCGCGCGCTGCGCCAAGCGAAAAGCACAGGACCATGCCGCATCCCGACCTCACCGAACACACCCTGGAGTCCAGCGACGAATACCGCGGCCGCCTGCTGCACGTGAAGAAGGACCGGGTGCGCCTGCCCGACGGCGGCGAATCCAGCCGGGAATACATCCTGCACCCCGGCGCGGCGGTGATCCTGCCCTTCTTCGAGAACGGCGACATCCTGCTGGAGCGCCAGCACCGCTATCCGCTGCACCGCGATTTCCTGGAACTGCCCGCCGGCAAGTTCGACCCGCACGAGACCGAACTCGCCTGCGCCCAGCGCGAGCTCCAGGAGGAAACCGGCTATGTCGCCCTGAAGTGGCGCCAGTTGCCCACCTTCTACCCCTGCATCGGCTACGCCAACGAGCGCCTGGTCTATTTCCTGGCCGAGAACCTGGTGTTCAGCGGCGAGAACATGGACGCGGACGAGTTCCTGGAGATCCTGCGCGTGCCCTTCGCCGAGGCCCTGGCCATGGTCGGCGACGGCCGCATCGACGAGGCGAAGACGGTGATGGGGCTGCTCTGGTTCGA
>JBBIPL010000059.1:0-13858 GCA_037442845.1 Hydrogenophilales bacterium
CTAGCATGCACGCTTCGTTGCCAGGTTTTCGGGGGAGAACCACATGTCCGCAAGGCATCCCATCATCGCCGTCACCGGCATGGCCGGCGCCGGACTGTCCACGGTCCGCCACGCCTTCAAGGACATCTTTTCGCGCCAGGACATCCGCGCCGCCGTGGTGCATGGCGACACCTTCCGCCGCTTCACCGACCGCCAGTTCGCCGCCCTGTTGCAGGAAGCGCGCGCCAGCGGACGCCGTATTTCCTGGTTCGGACCGGACTGCAACCTGTTCCTGGAACTGGAGACTTTCTTCAGGACCTACGGCGAAACCGGCGGCGGCGTGCTGCGCGAATACGCGCACAACGAGGCGCGCGGCCGCGCCCTGGGCGTGGATGCGGGCGAATTCACGCCCTGGCGCCCCATGCCGGGGGGCAGCGACCTGCTTTTCTATGAGGGGCAGCACGGCGGCCTGGTGGCCGAAACCTGGACCCGGCGCAAGGTGGGTGCGCGCCATTTCCCCCCGGAAATCGACCGTCGCGTCGGGCAAAAGGGCATCGACGTGGCCCGGCACGTCGATCTGCTGATCGGCGTGGCGCCGGCCATCAACCTGGAATGGATCCAGAAAATCCATCGCGACTGCGCCAAGGGCTACTGCGGCCCCGCCGAATCGGTGGAGACCATCCTGCGCCGCATGGATGACTACATCCATTACATCGTGCCGCAGTTCGGCCTCACCGATATCAACATCCAGCGCATGCCGCTGGTCGATACCTCCAATCCCTTCATCGTCCGCGACGTCCCCACGCACGCCGAATCGGTACTGGTGATTCACTTCCGAGACCGCCGGCGCCACGATTTCCCCGACCTGCTGCGACGCATTCCCGGCAGTTACATGTCCCGCCCCACCACCCTGGTGGTCCCCGGCGGCGAACTCAAGTTGGCCCTGGAGGTCATTTGCACCCCCATCCTGCAAGAGATGATGGCGGCGCGCCGCGCCGCCCTGGCGGAAACCCCGGCAAGCTGAACGCGCGCTGACCGGGTGGCGCCACAGAGGCGCCACGGATTGCCCCCCCGACGCGCCCGCGGTCAGGTTGCGTCGAGAAAAAGCTGCAGCAACTCGTTGAGGAAGCGGCGCCCGCGCGGGCTGGGCACAATGCCGTGCGCTTCGCGTCGCAGCAGGCCGAGTGCCTCGGCCCGTCGCAGGCCCGTCTCCGCGGCCGCAAGAGGGAATCCCGTGCGCGCCTCGAACAGGCGCGGGTCGAAACCTTCGCTCAGGCGCAGGGCGTTCATCATGAATTCGAACACCCGGTCCTGGCGCGTGAGTGCCCGGCGTTCCGCGACGGCGCCGCCGTCCTGCTCGCGCAGTACCGCGTCCATGTAGGACAGCGGGTGCTTTTTCCGGGCCTGGCGTTCGATCCGCTCCGCGCTCGACAACTTGGAGTGGGCGCCGGCGCCCAGGCCGAGATAGTCGCCGAAGCTCCAGTAATTGAGGTTGTGGCGGCAGCGCCGGCCATCGCGGGCGAAGGCTGAGGTTTCGTAGTGCGCGTAACCGGCCGCGCCCAGCACCTCTTCCACCATCTCCTGCATGTCGGCGGCGAGATCGTCGTCGGGCAAGGCGGGCGGCATCGCGGCAAAGGGGGTGTTCGGCTCCAGGGTCAGGTGGTAGGCGGACAGATGCGGCGGCGCCAGTCGGATGGCAGTCTCCAGATCGCGCCGGACCTGTTCCAGGGACTGGCCGGGCAGGGCGTACATCAGATCCAGATTCACCTCGTCGAACAGCGCGAGGGCGGCTTCCGCCGCCGCCAGGGCCTCGCCGCCGCCGTGGATGCGCCCCAGCGCCGCCAGGCGATCGTCGTCGAAACTTTGCACGCCCAGGGACAGCCGGGTCACGCCAGCCTGGCGAAAGTCGCGGAAACGCGCGCGCTCGAAGGTGCCGGGATTGGCTTCCAGGGTGATCTCGGCCAGCGGCGATACGCGCAACAGCGCGCGCAGACCGGCCAGCAGACGGTCGATGGCCTCCGCCGAGAACAGGCTGGGCGTGCCGCCGCCGATGAAGATGCTGGATACTTCGCGCCCCCAGACCTGGGGCACGGCGGTTTCCAGATCGCGCAGCAGCGCCTGCACATAACGCGCCTCCGGAATGCCGTCGCGGACGGCATGCGAATTGAAGTCGCAGTACGGGCATTTGCGCACGCACCAGGGCAGGTGCACGTACACGCCCAGAGGCGGCGGCGCGCTGAGCCGGCCGGGCATGCGCACCGGGAGCATGACTTGCCGCCTATAATCTTCGGGGTCATTCACCGGGAGTTGCCTCGATGGGCGATGCGGATGCCAAGCTGGACCTCAGCACCTTTCTGCTGTCTTCCATCCATGACATGAAGAATTCCATGGGGGTGATGGTGGTCTATCTGCAGGACGCCCTGGCCGCGCACGGCGATGTCCCCGCCGACACGGGCGCGCGCGAGAAAACCGCGCAGGCACTGTACGAGGCGCAACGCGTATCCGACCACCTGGTCCAATTGCTGGCCCTCTATAAGATCGACCAGTCATTCTATCCCTTCGACCCGCAGTACCACGCGCTCGCCGACCTGTCCCGCGAGGCGCTGGCGCGGGTGGCGGATCTGGCCGAGCTCAAGGGCATCAGCCTGGAGTCCGACTGCGACGAGGAAATCTGCGCCTGGCTGGATTACGACCTGGTCTTCGGCGTGGTCGTGCAGGCCTTGCACAACGCCCTGCGTTACTGCAACCAGCGCGTCATGCTGCGCGTGCAAGCCCACGCCAGCGGCGCGCGCATCCGTGTGGAGGACGACGGCCCCGGCTTCCCGGATTTTCTCCTGGCCCACGGCAACGCGCGCGAACGCGGCATCAGTTTCGAAACCGGCAGCACCGGCCTGGGCCTGTATTTCGCCGGGCTGGTCGCCGGCATGCACCAGGGCGCCGGCCGCGGCGGCGCGCTGAGCCTGGAAAACGGCGGCCCCCTGGGAGGGGGCGTGTTCATGCTGGAACTGCCCTGAGCAGCCCGAGCCACCGTGATCAATCTGCCCAGACCAGACCTGTCCGACAAGAGCATCCTCATCATCGAGGACTACGAGGGCATGCGCGGCATCCTGCGCGACCTGCTGGGGCGGGCCGGGGCGACGCGCATCGCCTTCGCGGCAAACAGCCAGGCCGCCATCCCGCTGCTGGAACGCCACCGTTACGACGCGGTGCTGTGCGACCTGCGCCTGGGCCAGGGTCTGAATGGCCAGCAGATCCTGGAAGAGGCGCGCCACCGCCAATTGCTGGCACCGCACACCGTGTGGCTGATGGTCAGCGCCGAAAAGACCGCCGAGATGGTCACCGGTGCCATGGAATCCCGCCCCGACGATTACCTGCTCAAGCCCATCACGGAAACCCTGCTGTTCACCCGCCTGAGCCGGCAGATGGCGCGCCGCCAGACCCTGGCGCCCATCGAGCAGGCCATGCGGGATCGGGAATACCTGAAGGCCATGCACCTGACCGAAGCCCAGCTCGGCCGGCCGACGCCCCACCTCTGGGACCTCAAGCGCCTGAAAGCCGATCTCGCCCTGCACGTCGGCAATCATGCCCTCGCCCGCGAAATCTATCTTGAAGCGCTCGGCCAGCGCGACCTGCCCTGGGCGCACCTGGGCCTCGCCAAGATCCATTTCCTCGAAGGCCGCCACGCGGAAGCCCGCGATGAACTGGAGCAGGTGACCCGCGGCAATCGCGCCTACCTGGAAGCCCACGACTGGCTGGCGCGCGTCCTCGACAAGCTGGGTGACCTCGACGCCGCGCAGGCGGTGCTGAGCGCCGCCCTGACCACCTCGCCGCATGCCCCCCTGCGCCAGGGCCAGCTCGGCGAGATCGCCTACCGGCGCGGCGATCTGGAAACCGCGGCGGAAGCCTTCCGGCGTCAGCTCGACCTTGCCCGCCAGACTCCGCTCAAGGCCGCCGATCCCTATCTGTGGCTGTCGCGCGTGCAGCTCGCGCGCGGCAAGGCTGACGAGGCACTGCGGGCGCTGGCCGAACTCTCCGTCGACCTGCGCACGGACGACACCGCCCGACTGCTGGCGCGGGCCTTGGAAATACCCGTGCACCTGCAGGCCGGGGCGCGGGAACGGGCGCGCGCGCTGGCGGGCGAACTGGCCGCGAAACTGGGCGAGCAGGCAAACGAACTGCCGGCCGAAGCCATTCTGGAACTGGCCAAGCCCCTCATGGACCTGGGCGAGAAAGACACCGCCGCGACCCTGCTCACCAGTCTGGTCGGCAACAACCACGAGCATCCGGAAATCCTGGAGCGGGCCAGGGCGGTGTTCGCCGAGGCCGGCCTGGTCGAGGAAGGCCACGCCTTGGTAGACCGCGCCACCCGCGCCGCCACGGAAAGCATGAACCAGGGCGTGAAGCTGGCGCGGGAGGGCAAACTCGACGAGGCCATCGAATTCACCCGCGAGGCGCGCGCGCGCCTGCCCAACAATCCGCGCCTGCTGCTCAACCACGCCTTCCTGCTGATTGCCTGGATGGAACAATACGGCCGCGACCCGCGCATCGCCAGCGAAGCCCGTTCCTGCATCGAGATGGCGCGCCGGCTGAAGCCTGGCGAGAAACGGGCGGGGGAACTGCTCACCAAGCTGGAGCTGGTGGGCAACGATTTCGGCGGCTAAAAGCCTATTTCAGTAGGAATCATGCCCCCGCGCCGCGCAGTTTCTCCGCCAGGGCGCGCAGGGCTTGGCCGCGATGGCTGATGGCGTTCTTCTGGTCGGCATCGAGTTCGGCGCCGGTCTTGCCGAACTGGGGGACGAGGAAATAGGGGTCGTAGCCAAAGCCGCCGTCACCGCGGGGCTGGTCGATGATCTCGCCGTGCCAGGCGCCCTCGGCGATGATGGGCTGGGGATCGTCGGGGTAACGCACGTAGACCATGACGCAATAGTAGTGAGCCTTGCGGTTGGCCTGTCCTTGCAGGATTTCGATCAGCTTCCGGTTGTTGCGTTCGTCGGACTTGGGCTCGCCTGCGAAGCGGGCGGAGTAGACGCCGGGAGCGCCATTGAGGGCATCGACGCAGATGCCGGAGTCGTCCGCCAGGGCCGGCAAGCCGGTGTGGGCGGAGGCGTGGCGGGCCTTGGCGATGCAGTTCTCGACGAAGGTGACATGGGGTTCCGGGCATTCCGGCACGCCGAAGGCGCCCTGGGGCAGCGCCTCGATGTCCAGGGGTTGCAGAATGCGGGCGATCTCGCGCAGCTTGCCGGCGTTGTTGGAGGCGATGACGATCTTCTTCATGATGGGTGTTCTCAGGCGGCGATGGCGGCCTTCTGGGCGGCCATGAGTTCGCGGATGCCCTTCTCGGCCAGGTCCAGCAGGGCGTTGAGTTCGGCGCGGGAGAAGGCGACGCCTTCGGCGGTGCCCTGCACCTCGATGAGCTTGCCGGCCAGCATGACCACGTTCATGTCGGTATCGCAGGCGACGTCCTCGGCGTAGTCCAGATCCAGCACCGGCGTGCCGTTCCAGACGCCGACGGAAATGGCGGCGACCTGGTCGCGCATGACGCTGGCGGGCAGCTTGCCTTCGCGCACCAGCCATGCGATGGCGTCGTGCACCGCGACCCAGGCGCCGGTGATGCTGGCGGTGCGGGTGCCGCCGTCGGCCTGCAGCACGTCGCAGTCGACGTGCAGGGTGCGCTCGCCCAGCTTGGAGAGGTCGACGGCGGCGCGCAGGGAGCGGCCGATGAGGCGCTGGATTTCCTGGGTGCGGCCACTCTGCTTGCCGCGGGCCGCCTCGCGGTCGCCGCGGGTGTGGGTGGCGCGGGGCAGCATGCCGTATTCGGCGGTGAGCCAGCCGCCTCCCGTGCCCTTTACATGCGGGGGCGCCTTTTCCAGCACGCTGGCGGTGCACAGCACCTTGGTATCGCCGCATTCGACCAGCACGCTGCCTTCGGCATGCCTGGTGTAGTTGCGGGTGAGGCGGACGCCGCGCAATTGGTCCGGCGCGCGTCCGGAAGGACGGATGGGGGAGTTCATGGATTTCCTGTTAAAGAAGGATCAGGGTCAGGATTTTCCGGGCAGCGGATAGCGGGCCAGGGCGGCCTTGATTTCGGCGACGGCCCTGTCCACGTCGCTGTCCGTGGTGGTGCGTCCGCCCTGGCCGCCGAGCTTGCGCAGCTGGGTGGTGAAGCCGTCCAGGCCGAGATCGTCGCCCAGCACCAGTTCCCCGGCGTTGAAATGCTCCTCGCCATAACGCATGGCGACCACGGAGAGGTTGTCGGCGTACTGGCCGGCGCGGAATTCGGCCTGATCCAGCATCTGCCTCACCGCCCGTTCCAGGGGGTAGGCGCGCAGGGTGGCGAGCATTTCCTCCGGCGTCAGCTCCGGCCAGACGCCGTCGGTGCAGAGCAACAGCACGTCGCCCTGCTGCAGCTTGACCGGCTCCTCGACCTCGATGTCCGGCAGCATGAAGCCGCCCACCGAGTTGTAGAGCTTGTTGCGATCCGGGTGCACGCCCATGTCGGCCTCGCTGAGCCGGCCCTCGTCCACCAGTTGCTGCACGGCGGAGTGATCGCGCGTGCGGTAGAGCATGGCGCGCCGGCTGAACTGGTAAAGCCGCGAGTCGCCCACGTGCGCCCAGCAGGCGGCGCCGTTCTGCACCACGCAGACCACGCAGGTGGTACGCGGCGGATCGGGCATGCACTTGCGCATGGCGTATTCGTTGATGGCGTCGTGGGCGGCATAGATGCCGTCCAGCAGGAAGGCGGCCATGTCCGGCAGCACCGGCTTGGCGCGATTCTGGAACAGGCTGGTGATGACCTGCACGGTCAGCTGCGAGGCCACCTCGCCATGCTTGTGGCCGCCCATGCCGTCGGCCAGCGCCATGACCATGGCATCCGAGGTATAGGCATAACCCACGCGGTCCTCGTTGTAGGGACGGCCGCCGCGGCGGCTGGCCTGGTAGACGACGTATTTCATGCTCATGGCTGACGTGACAACCTGTCCTTGATCAGGGCGAACAACGAGGGTTTCTGACCGCGCGCGGCCTGCGCCATGGCGATCAGCCGCTTCTGCACGGCGAACACGCTCTGCGGCCGCTCGGTGTAGTTGAGCCGCAGCATGTCGTCGATGAGTTCCAGCAGCGCCGGGGAATACAGGCCGGAGTACGACTTCGCCGCCGGCGCCAGCTTGTCGCGATCGTTGCGCTCGTTGGCCGGGGGCGGCGGCGCCTTGGCGATGCAGGCGTACATGGTGGCGCCGACGCTGTAGATGTCCGTCCAGGGCCCCAGTCGGTCGCGCTGGTTGTACTGCTCGGGCGCGGCGAAGCCCGGCGTGTACATGAGCGAGCTGGTGAACATGTCTTCGCACAGGGCCTGGCGGGCGGCGCCGAAATCGATGAGCACCGGGGAGCCGTCGGCGCGTATGTAGATGTTGGAAGGCTTGATGTCGAGATGCAGGATCTTGTGCGCGTGTACATCGCGCAGGCCGTTCAGCAACTGGATGAAGACGCTGCGCAGGAAGGTCTCGCGCATGGCTTCCCGCAGGCCGACGATGTGCCGTTGCAGGGTCTTGCCCTGCTCGTACTTCATGACCATGTAGACGGTCTCGTTGGCGCGGAAGAAATTCACCACGCGCACCACGTTGGCGTGGCGGATGCCGGCCAGCGCCCGGCCCTCCTCGAAAAAGCATTTCATGCCGTAGCGGAAGGACGCTTCCTTGTCCTGGTCGATGGACACCACCGTACCCAGCTCGCCGCGCTTGACGATGCCGCCGGGCAGGTATTCCTTGATCGCCACCGGCTGACCGTCGATGTCGAAGGCCAGGTAGACCAGGGAAAAGCCGCCGCCGCCTATACGTCGGTCGATAACGTAGTCGGCCAGGTGATATCCGTGCGGCAGAGGTTCGGTGGTTTGGGCGGCCATGCGGCGGCGGGTTAAGATGCTTGCTTGCGAAACACCAGCGAAGGATAACCAAGATCGTGGCGAGCATGAAGGAAACCCGAAACGAAAATCTGCGCAGCATGACCGGCTACGCCGTGGAAACCGCCGACCTGCCCGGCGGCCAGATCACTCTGGAACTGCGCGCGGTGAACGCCCGCTTTCTCGATCTTTCCTTCCGCATGGGCGAGGATTTCCGCATCCTGGAACCCGGCCTGCGCGAGCGCATCGGCGAGCGGGTGAAGCGCGGCAAGCTGGAATGTCGGATCAATTTCACGCCCTCCGAGGCCATCGCCCTGCCCGGCGGCCTCAACGCGACCCTGCTCGCGCAACTGCGGGCGCTGTCGGACAACGCCGTGGCCGCCTTTCCCGCCGCCAGGCCGCTGTCCGTGGCGGAAATCCTGCGCTGGCCCGGCATGCTGGGGGAAACCGGACCGGACGCGGACACCCTGCAGGCCGCCGCCCTGCGCCTTGCCGAGGCGGCCCTGGCGCAATTCAACGCGACAAGGGCGCGCGAAGGCGACAAGCTCAAGTCCGCCATCCTCGAACGCGTGGAGGCCATGCGCTCCCATGTCGCGACCATCCGCCCGCGCACCCCGGAGATCGTCGCCGCCTACCGGGAGAAGCTAGGCAAGCGTTTGCAGGAGTTGCTGCCCACCCCGGACCACGACCGCATCCATCAGGAGGTGGTGCTGTTCGCCCAGAAGATCGACGTCGACGAGGAACTCGACCGCCTGCTCACCCACCTGGACGAGGTGGTTCGCGTGGTGAACGCCGGCGGCGCGGCTGGCAAGCGCCTCGACTTCCTCATGCAGGAACTCAACCGGGAAGCGAATACCCTGGGTTCCAAGTCGGTCTCCCTGGAACTGACGCGGACCTCGGTGGATCTCAAGGTGCTCATCGAGCAGATGCGCGAGCAGATCCAGAACATCGAATAGGAAACCCCATGCCCGGTCAGCTGTTCATCGTCACCGCGCCCTCGGGCGCGGGCAAATCGAGCCTGGTGAAGGCTCTGCTGGAGCGCGACGCGGCGATCCGCCTGTCGGTGTCCTACACCACCCGTCCGCCCCGCCCCGGCGAGGTGGATGGCGTGCATTACCACTTCGTCGGCCGCGACGAGTTCCAGGAACGCCTGGGACGCGGCGAGTTCCTCGAGAGCGCCGAGGTGTACGGCAATTACTACGGCACCTCGCAACCCTGGATCGAGGCGGAAATGGCCCTGGGCCGCGACATCCTGCTGGAGATCGACTGGCAGGGCGCGGCCCAGGTGCGTCGGTTGATGCCGAAGGCGTGCTGCGTGTTCATCCTGCCGCCATCCATCGCCGAATTGCGCCGCCGTCTGGAGGGCCGCGGCGCCGACAGCGCCGAGGTGATCGCGCGGCGCCTGGCGGCGGCGCGCGAAGACATCGCACACGCCCTGGCCTTCGACTATCTGGTAGTCAACGATCGTTTCGAGGACGCCCTCGCCGACCTGTTGTCCATTACCCGCGCGCGGCGCCTGAGCATGGACGTGCAGGCGCGCCGCCAGGCCGGCCTGCTGGAAACCCTGCTCGCGGCCTGAGCGACCTCGCTGTTCGGCGGCTCAGCCGAAATGGCAGACGTAGTGGTAGGGCTCGCCGGTGACTTCGATGTCGAAACTGGAGTTGGCGGGAATGCTGAAGGATTCTCCCGCGGCACTGGTCCGCCAGTCCGCGCCTTGCAGCCGGTAGCGGCAGGCGCCGGCGACGCATTCCATGATTTCCGGCGCGCCGGTGTTGAAGGTCAGGCTGGCGGGCAGGATAACACCCACGCTCTTGCGCGTGCCGTCGGGCAGCACCACGGTATGCGAGACGCACTTGCCGTCGAAGTACACGTTGGCCCGCTTGAGCACGGACACCTGGTCGAATTGCGACATGGTCAGATATTCCAGATGAGTTGGATGAGGATCTTGGAGACAAAGCCGAGCATGCCGAAAGCCAGCACGAAATACAACGCGAAGGTGCCCATTCGACCGGCTTTGGAGCGGTAGGCCAGGTTGCCGATGATGAACAGCATGAACAGTATGAGCACGCCGATGCCCGCCGTGGCGCCGAACTCGGCGACCTGCGCCTCGGTATAGCCGAACAGGGTTCCCTGCATCCTTCATCCTCCATCCAGAAGCGTGACGTTCACCACGGGTGGCGTCATGCCGATGGCGGCATCATGCCGGAACCCCGGCGGGCTGGCTTCTGACGGATGTACCAGGACGCAGGCTGACGTAAAGACGCCTCAAGCCACCCCGTCCGCTTAACGGCGCCGGGCCTCCAGCTTCGCGGCGATGCGCATGCGCAGGGCGTTGAGCTTGATGAAGCCGCCCGCGTCCTTCTGATCGTAGGCGCCGGCATCGTCCTCGAAGGTGGCGATGCTGGAGTCGAACAGGGAGTCGTTCTTCGAATCCCGGCCCACGACGATGACGTTGCCCTTGTAGAGCTTGAGACGGACGAAACCGTTGACGTTCTGCTGGGTGTGGTCGATGAGCACCTGCAGGGCCTGGCGCTCCGGGCTCCACCAGTAGCCGTTGTAGATCAGGCTGGCGTAGCGCGGCATGAGGTCGTCCTTGAGGTGGGCGACTTCCCGGTCCAGGGTGATGGATTCGATGGCGCGATGGGCCTTGAGCAGGATGGTGCCGCCGGGGGTTTCGTAGCAGCCGCGGGACTTCATGCCCACGTAGCGGTTCTCCACCATGTCCAGGCGGCCGATGCCGTGCTTGCCGCCCAGGCGATTCAGCTCGGCCAGCACCTCATGGGATTTCATGGCTTGGCCGTTGATAGCCGCCACATCGCCCTTCACATAATCCAGTGTGATGTATTCCGCCTGGTCCGGCGCCTTCTCCGGCGACACGGTCCAGCGCCACATGTCCTCCTCGGCGGAGGCTGCGGGGTCTTCCAGGTGGCGGCCTTCGTAGCTGATGTGCAGCAGGTTGGCGTCCATGGAATACGGACTGCCGCCCTGGCGGTGCTTCATGTCGATGGGAATGCCGTGGGTCTCGGCATAGGCGATCAGCTTTTCCCGCGACAGCAGGTCCCACTCGCGCCAGGGGGCGATGACCTTGATATCCGGCTTGAGGGCGTAGGCGCCCAGCTCGAAGCGCACCTGGTCGTTGCCCTTGCCGGTGGCGCCGTGGCAGATGGCGTCGGCGCCGGTGAGGTTGACGATGTCGATGAGTCGCTTGGCGATCAGCGGCCGGGCGATGGAAGTGCCGAGCAGGTATTCGCCTTCATAGACGGTGTTGGCGCGGAACATGGGGAAGACGAAGTCGCGCACGAACTCCTCGCGCAGGTCCTCGATGTAGATCTGCTCGGGTTTGATGCCGAATTGCAGCGCCTTGGCGCGGGCCGTCTCCAGTTCCTCGCCCTGACCCAGGTCGGCGGTGAAGGTGACCACTTCACATTGATAGGTGTCTTGCAGCCATTTCAGGATCACCGAGGTGTCCAGCCCGCCGGAATAGGCGAGTACCACTTTCTTGATTGCGCTCATCGTTCGTCCTTACCGCCAAAGCGCGGACCGCCCGGTCCGCTTGCTGAATTCAATGCGCCGCGCCGTCCACGGCGTGCACTTCTCCAGGGAAATTGCCGACCCGCAGCAGGGAGAGGTCCGCCTTCAGGCTGGCGTGCTCGATCTCGATGCCGACCACGCGACCGTCCTCGGCAAGATTGATGACGATGCCCTCCTGCGCCTCCCAGGCGTGCGCGGGGTTCTCCGGCGACAGTTCCAGGTAGAGGCTGTCGCGGTCCTTGAAGTAGGCCAGATTCATGTGTCCACCTTGCCGAGCAACAGATATTCCAGCAAGGCTTTCTGGGTGTGCAGCCGGTTCTCGGCTTCGTCCCAGACCACGGACTGGGGTCCGTCGATCACCGCCGCCGCCACTTCCTCGCCGCGATGGGCGGGCAGGCAGTGCATGAACAAGGCCTCCTGATCCGCGACGCGCATCATGTCGCCATCCACCTGCCAGTCGGCAAAGGCCTTGGCGCGGGCCTCGTTCTCCGCCTCGAAGCCCATGCTGGTCCACACGTCGGTGGTCACCAGATCGGCGCCGCGGCAGGCCTGCATGGGATCGGCGAAGGACTCGAAATGGCCGGTGCCGATGAGGCCGGCAAGCTCCGGCTCCACCTCGTAGCCCGGCGGCGTCGAGACGTGGACGTTGAAGTCCAGGATCTCCGCGGCCTGCAGCCAGGTGTTGCACATGTTGTTGGAGTCGCCGATCCAGGCCACGGTCCTGCCCTGGATGCAACCGCGCCGTTCGATCCAGGTGAAGAGGTCGGCCAGAATCTGGCAGGGGTGGTATTCGTTGGTGAGGCCGTTGATGACCGGCACCCGGGAATGGGCGGCGAAGCGCTCGATGATTTCCTGCTCATAGGTACGGATCATGACCAGATCGACCATGCGCGAGATCACCTCCGCCGCGTCTTCCACCGGCTCGCCCCGGCCCAGCTGGGTATCCCGCGTATTGAGATAGATGGCAGTACCGCCCAACTGGTGCATGCCGGCCTCGAAGGACAGCCGCGTGCGCGTCGAGCTCTTCTCGAAGATCATGGCCAAAGTGCGGTCGGCCAGGGGGTGGTAGGGCTGGTAGGCCTTGAAGCGCGCCTTGATCAGCGCCGTGCGGGCGAACAGGTGCTCCAGTTCGTCCCGGCTGAAGTCCTTGAATTGCAGGAAATGCTTGGGCGGCGATGCCATGAGCTCAGCCCAGGAAGGCGCGGATCAGGCCAGCCAACTTCTCGGTCAGCAGAGCAGCCTCTTCCCGCTTCAAAACCAGGGGGGGCAGCAAACGTACGACGCTGTCGTGGGTGACGTTGATGAGCAGCTTCTCCGCCAGAGCCTGCTTCACCAGTTCGCCACAGGGCCGATCCAGTTCGATGCCGATCATCAGGCCCTGGCCGCGGATTTCCCGAACACCGGAAAGGCCCTCCAGGCGCGCCGCGAGATCCGCGCGGATGAAGGCGCCGAGGGTTTCCGCGTGCGCCGGCAGGGCATCCTCCTCCATGACCTGGAGGGTGGTGAGGGCGGCGGTGCAGGCCAGCGGCCCGCCGCCGAAGGTGGAACCATGCTTGCCCGGCACGAAGGTGGTCGCCGCCACACCGCGCGCCAGACAACAGCCCACGGGCACGCCGGAGCCGAGCCCTTTGGCCAGCGTCATCACGTCGGGCAGGATGTCGGTGTGCTGGAAGGCGAACCATTTACCGGTGCGGCCGATGCCGGTCTGGACCTCGTCCAGCATGAGCAGCCAGGCATTGCGATCGCAGATGGCGCGCAACTTGGCCAGATAATCCCGTTCCGGGATGTTGACGCCGCCCTCGCCCTGATAGGGCTCCACCAGCACGGCGACAATGTTCTTGTGGTGCTCGGCGAGCTTCTCCACCGCTTCGGCATCGCCGAAGGGCACGCGCACGAAGCCGGTCACCAGCGGCTCGAAACCGGCCTGCACCTTGCGGTTGCCGGTAGCCGACAGGGTGGCCATGGTGCGGCCGTGGAAGCTCTGTTCCATGACCACGATGGCCGGGCTCTCGATGCCAAGGTTGTGGCCATGCAGGCGGGCGATCTTGATGGCCGCCTCGTTGGCCTCGGCGCCGGAATTGCAGAAGAAGGCGCGCTCCAGGCCGGAAATCTGGCAAAGCCGCCGCGCCAGCCGCTCCTGCTCCGGAATGCGATAGAGATTGGAGGTATGGATCAATCGCCCGGCTTGTTCGCACAAGGCCCGGGCCAGGCGGGGATGGGCATGGCCGAGCCCATTGACCGCGACGCCGGCCAGAGCGTCCAGGTACTTCTCCCCGTGTTCGTCATAAAGCCAGGCGCCCTCTCCGCGCACGAACGCGACAGGCTGTCTGGCATAGGTTTGCATCAGGTATTCGGACATGACACTTCCAACCGCAAAAAAAATAGAACGGCGGCCTCGGCCGCCGTGCGCTGAAGAGTTGAAACATACCACTAAACCGTGGCCAGCAGAATCAT
>JBBIPL010000060.1:0-13776 GCA_037442845.1 Hydrogenophilales bacterium
TTTCCCGTTTCCCGTTTCCCGTTTCCCGTTTCCCGTTTCCCGTTTCCCGTTTCCCCCGCGCAGCTTCCCATGCTTGATCACACCCTCCGCTCCCTCTCCACCCTCCTCGCCGACGGCAAGGCTTCCAGCGTCGAGCTTTGCCGGGACTACCTGGCCCGCATCCAGGCGCTGAATCCCAGCCTCAACGCCTTCATCACCGTGGACGCGGACAAGACCCTGGCCGAAGCCGCCGCCGCCGACGCGCGCCGCGCCGCAGGCCAGGCGGGGCCGCTCACCGGCGTGCCTGTCGCGCACAAGGACATCTTCTGCGCCGAGGGCTGGCTCACCACCTGCGGCTCGAAGATGCTGGCCAACTTCGTCTCGCCCTACGACGCCCACGTCATCGAACAGTTCAAGGCGGCGGGCATGCCCGCTCTCGGCAAGACCAACATGGACGAGTTCGCCATGGGCTCCTCCAACGAGACCAGCTACTTCGGCCCGGTGAAGAACCCCTGGGACACCGCCCGCGTGCCCGGCGGCTCCTCCGGCGGCAGCGCCGCCTGCGTCGCCGCGGGCCTGGCGCCGGCGGCCACCGGCACCGATACCGGCGGCTCCATCCGCCAGCCCGCCGCCCTGTGCGGCATCACCGGCCTCAAGCCCACCTACGGCGTGGTCTCGCGCTACGGCATGATCGCCTTCGCCTCCAGCCTCGACCAGGGCGGGCCGATGGCGCGCAGCGCGGAAGACTGCGCCTGGCTGCTCAACGTCATGGCCGGATTCGACGCGCGCGATTCCACCTGCCTGGAACGGGCGCAGGAGGATTACACCCGCGACCTGACCAAGCCTCTGGCCGGCCTGAGGATCGGCCTGCCCCGCGAATTCTTCGGCGAGGGGCTGAGCGGCGACACCGCCAGGGCCGTCGAGGCAGCCATCGCCCAGTATCGCAAGCTGGGGGCCGAGACCGTGGAAGTGGGCCTGCCCAACTCCCGTCTGTCCGTGGCCGCCTATTACGTGCTGGCGCCGGCGGAGGCCTCCAGCAACCTGTCCCGTTTCGACGGCGTGCGCTACGGCTACCGCACGCCCGAATACAGGGACCTCACCGACATGTATGAAAAGACCCGCGCCGAAGGCTTCGGCGCCGAGGTCAAGCGCCGCATCATGATCGGCACCTACGTGCTCTCGCACGGCTACTACGATGCCTATTACATCCAGGCCCAGCGCCTGCGCCGGCTGATCGCCAATGACTTCGCCGAGGCGTTCAAGACCTGTGACGTGATCCTGGGGCCTACCGCCCCCAGCACCGCCTTCCGGCTGGGGGAAAAGGCCGACGATCCGGTGCAGATGTATCTGTCCGACATCTACACCATCGCCGTGAACCTGGCCGGCCTGCCCGGCATGTCCCTGCCCTGCGGTTTCGACGGCCAGGGCCTGCCCATCGGCATGCAGCTCATCGGCAACTACTTCGCCGAAGCGAAGATGCTGAACGTGGCGCACCAGTACCAATTGGCGACCGACTGGCACGCGCGCGCACCGCAAGGAATCTGACCATGCAATGGGAAACCGTCATCGGGCTGGAAGTCCACACCCAGCTCACCACCCAGTCCAAGATCTTCTCCGGCGCCAGCATCGCCTTCGGCGCCGCGCCCAACACCCAGGCCTGCCAGGTCGACATCGCCCTGCCCGGCGTGCTGCCGGTGCTGAACAAGGGGGCGGTGGAGCGGGCCATCCGCTTCGGCCTGGCCATCGGCGCCAAGCTCAATCGCACCAACGTCTTCGCCCGCAAGAATTACTTCTACCCGGACCTGCCCAAGGGCTACCAGATCAGCCAGTACGAGCTGCCCATCGTCGAGGGCGGCCACCTGAGCATTCAGGTCGGCGACGAAGAGAAGACCATCCGCATCACCCGCGCCCATCTCGAGGAGGACGCGGGCAAGAGCCTGCACGAGGACTTCCACGGCATGACGGGCATCGATTTCAACCGCGCCGGCACGCCGCTCCTGGAAATCGTTTCCGAGCCGGACATGCGCTCGGCGAAGGAGGCCGTGGCCTATGCCCGCGCCCTGCACACCCTGGTGACCTGGATCGGCATCTGCGACGGCAACATGCAGGAGGGCAGCTTCCGCGTGGACGCCAATGTCTCCGTGCGTCCCAGGGGCCAGGCCGAGTTCGGCGCCCGGCGCGAGATCAAGAACATCAACTCCTTCAAGTTCCTGGAACAGGCCATCGACTACGAGGCGCGCTGGCAGATCGAGCAGATCGAGGACGGCCACAGGATCCAGCAGGCCACCGTGCTGTTCAATCCGGACACCGGCGAGACCCGCGCCATGCGCAGCAAGGAGGACGCCCACGATTACCGCTACTTCCCCGATCCGGACCTGTTGCCGGTGAGGCTGGACGAGGACTGGATCGAGCAGGTGCGGGCCGGGCTGCCGGAACTGCCCGAGCAGAAGCAGGCCCGTTACCGCGAGCAGCTCGGGCTGTCGGCCTATGACGCCACAACCCTGACCGCCTCCCGGGCCATGGCCGAGTATTTCGAGGCGGTATTGGCCGCCCTGCCGGCCGGCGGCGAGCAGGCCAAGCTGGCCGCGAACTGGATCATGGGCGACATCTCCGCCGCGTTGAACAAGGCTGAACTGGACATCACCGCCAGCCGAATTTCCGCGCGGCAACTCGCCGGCCTGCTGGCGCGCATCCAGGACGGCACCCTGTCCGGCAAGCTGGCCAAGCAGGTGTTCGAGGCGATGTGGAACGACGGTGGGGAGGCCGACGCCATCATCGAAGCCAAGGGCTTGAAGCAGGTCTCCGACGCCGGCGCCATCGAGCCCATCATCGACGAAGTCCTCGCCGCCAATCCTAAGTCGGTGGAGGAATTCCGCGCCGGCAAGGAGAAGGCCTTCAACGCCCTGGTCGGTCAGGTCATGAAAGCCAGCAAGGGCAAGGCCAACCCCGCCCAGGTCAACGAACTGCTGCGCAAAAAACTGGGCTGAGCCGCCTCAGCGCGGCTGCCTGGCGCGCAGTTCCCGGTAGCGCAGCTTGTCCGCCTCGTAACGCTGGCGGATGTCCTCCTTGGCCTTTTCACGCTGGGTGATGAGGCTGTCCAGCTTGCTCAGTTCGGCGCGCGCCTCGTCGCGCATCTGCATGGCCGCGCGGGGCGCCGTCTGACTGCCGGCGTGCGGCGCGAGCTGGGCGTTGGCGGCGGCAAGCTTGTCCGTGGCCGCCTGGTGGCGGAGGCGCAGGCCCTTGAGGTTGGCTTCCTCCTGGTCCAGGGCGCGGTCGCGGGCGAGATCGATTTCCTCTTCGTTGACGTAGGTGGTGAGCAGGGCGCGATCGCGCCGCTGCCGCGCCTCCTCCAGCCGCCGGGCTTCCTCGCGCCGGCGCTGTTCCGCCTCCTGGCGGGCGCGCTCCTCGGGGCTCAGGCGGGTACGCGGGGTTTCCTTCTTCACGCGGCCCTGCTTGTCCAGTTCGACGTTGCCCAGACCGGCGTCCTTGCTGGGAATGTGATCGCCGTAATGCACGCGGCCCTGCTCGTCCACCCAGCGGTAGGTGGTCTGCGCCTGGGCCGCGCCGGGCAGGGTCAGACTGGCCAGGACGAGGAACGTGGGGAGGAAGGCGGGCTGCATGGGTCAGGCCGGCGCGACGCCATAGGCGGCGCGGTAGTCTTGGATGCGGGACAGAGTGGCCTGCCACTCCGCCTTGCCGGTGAAATGCGCGGCCAGATCGTCCAGATCGACGATGCGGATGACGGGCAGGCCGAAATCCCGGCTCACCTCCTGCACCGCCGACAATTCCCCCTGACCGCGCTCCATGCGGTCGAGGGCGATGGCCACGCCGCAGGGGGTGGCGCCGGCGGCGCGGATGAGTTGCACCGACTCGCGCACCGAGGCGCCGGCGGAAATCACGTCGTCGACGATGAGGATGCGGCCGCGCAGCGGGGCGCCGACGATGCTGCCGCCCTCGCCGTGGTCCTTGGCTTCCTTGCGGTTGTAGCTGTACGGCACGTTGCGCCCGGCGGAGGCCAGAGCGATGGCCACCGACGCCGCCAGGGGGATGCCCTTGTAGGCGGGGCCGAACAGGCCGTCGTAGGCCAGGCCGGAGGCATCGATGGCCTTGGCGTAGAATTCCCCGAGCCGCTTCAGCGACAAGCCATCGTTGAACAGGCCGGCATTGAAGAAATACGGACTCATGCGCCCGGCCTTGGTCTTGTATTCGCCGAACAACAACACCTGCTGGCGAATCGCGAAATCGAGAAACTCCGCCTTGAAACTCTGCACCCTGTCTATCCTCATGCCATGCGCGTCATCAGCCTGAATCTTAACGGAATCCGTTCCGCCGCCGGGAAAGGCCTCTATCCCTGGCTCGCCGCCCAACATGCCGACCTGGTCTGCCTGCAGGAACTCAAGGCCCAGCCCGCCGACCTGACGGCGGAGATGCGCGACCCGCCCGGCCTGGCCGGCTTCTTCCATTGCGCCGAGAAAAAGGGCTATAGCGGCGTCGGCCTGTACGCCCGACAAGCCCCGCAAAGCATCGTGGAAGGACTCGGCATCGAGGATATCGACCGGGAAGGCCGATATCTTGAGCTCCAGTACAAGAATTTCGCCGCGATTTCGATCTACCTGCCCTCCGGCTCCAGCTCGCCCGAACGCCAGGCGGCCAAGTTCAGCTTCATGGAACGCTTCCTGCCGCATCTCGAAAACCTGGTCGCGGGCGGCCGGGAACTCCTGCTGTGCGGCGACTGGAACATCGCCCACACCGAGAAGGACCTGAAAAACTGGAAGTCGAACCAGAAGAATTCCGGCTTCCTGCCCGAGGAACGCGCCTGGCTGACGGAAGTGTTCGACCGCCTCGGCCTGATCGACGTCTACCGCCGCCTCTACCCCGACCACACCGGCGAGGCCTACACCTGGTGGAGCAACCGCGGCCAGGCCTGGGCCAGGAACGTGGGCTGGCGCATCGACTACCAGATCGCCACGCCGGGGCTGGCGGCGAAGGCGAAGTCCGCCTTCGTCTACAAGGAACAACGCTTCTCGGACCATGCGCCGTTGGTGGTGGATTACGACCATGCCCTCTAGCCTCGCCGCTTTCCACCGCCTCGCCGCCGTCCTCTTCCTGGGCTTCGCCTCGGGCCTGCCGCTGGCGTTGACCGGCCAGGCCATGCAGGCCTGGCTGACGGTGGACGGAGTGGACATCGCCACCATCGGCTTCCTCGGCCTGGTGGGCGTGCCCTACACCTTCAAGTTCCTCTGGGCGCCGCTCATGGACCGCTTCGAGCCGCCCTTCCTGGGGCGGCGGCGGGGCTGGCTGGTGCTCACGCAACTGGCCCTGGCCGGCATGCTCTGGTGGATGTCCGGCCTGTCGCCGGCGGCGCAGCCTTTGCTGTTCGCGGCGGCGGCGGTGGGCGTGGCTTTCCTCTCGGCCTCGCAGGACGTGGTCATCGACGCCTACCGCACCGACGTGCTGGAACCCCGCGAGCGCGGCCTGGGCGCCTCCATGTCGGTATTCGGCTACCGCGTCGCCATGATCCTGTCCGGCGGCGTCAGTCTCATCTGGGCGGAACAGTGGGGCAGCTGGGAGGCGGTGTACCGGGTGATGGCGGGCATCCTGCTGGCGGCGGCGGCGGTGTCGCTGCTCACCCTGCCGCGCGTGAACACCGCCTCCAAACCGCTGGCCAGCGATCCGGCGCGCGAGCTGCTCGGCTTCCTCGCCATGCTGGCGGGCGTGCTGGCCGGCGCTTTCCTGTCGCGCTGGCTGCTCATCGGCCTGGGTCTCGATCCGCACGATGCCAACAAGTGGGTGCAGCTCCTGTTCATCCTGGCCGGCATCGCCCTGGCCCTACCCCTGGGCGCCTGGGCGGCGCGGCGGGCGGGCTTCGAGACCCTCAACCGCTCCCTGGAAAGCTTCTTCAGCCAGCCCGGCGCCTGGGCCTTCCTGCTGCTCATCGTGCTGTACAAGCTGGGCGACGCCTTCGCCGGCAGCCTCACCACGCCCTTCCTCATCAAGGGCATGGCCTTCACCCAGGCGGAGGTGGGCATCGTCAACAAGATCATCGGCATCTGGCTGACGATCTTCGGCGCGATCCTGGCCGGCGCGCTGATGCTGCGCCTCTCCCTGTTCCAGTCCCTGTTCGCCTTCGGCGTGCTGCAACTGCTGTCCAATTTCGGTTTCTATGCCCTGGCGGTGCTGGGCAAGGGCGCCTGGGGCAGCTTCGTGCTGCCGCCTTTCGATCTGGGTTTCGTCGCCCTCGACCACGCAAGCCACATCGACACCCTGCTGATGACGGCCATCGCCTTCGAGAACGTCACCAGCGGCATGGGCACGGCGGCCTTCGTCGCCCTGCTCATGGGCCTGTGCAACCATCGCTACACCGCCACCCACTACGCCCTGCTCTCGGCCCTCGCGGCGGTGGGCCGCATCTACGTCAGCCCCGTCTCCGGCGTGCTGGCCGAGTCCGCGGGCTGGCCGGCCTTCTTCCTGTTCTCGGTAGCGGCCGCCGTGCCCGGCCTCTACATGGTCTGGCGCATGCGCGCGAGCATCCACGCACTCAACGCCAAGGAGGCGACATGACCTTCCAGGCCCTGCTGCTGGACAAGCAGCCCGTATTTTCCGCCCGCGTCGCCGATCTGGACGCGGCCCAACTGCCGGAAGGCGAGGTGCTGATCCGGGTGAGCCATTCCACCCTCAATTACAAGGATGCCCTGGCCATCGGCAACACCAGCCCCATCGTGCGCGCCTGGCCGATGGTGGCCGGCATCGACGCGGCGGGGCTGGTGGAAAGCTCGTCCAGCCCGGATTTCCAGCCCGGCGACGCGGTGGTGGTGAACGGCTGGGGCCAGGGCGAGACGCGCTGGGGCGGTCTGGCGCAGTACGTGCGCGTACCCGCCGCCTGGCCGGTGAAGCTGCCCGCGCCCTACGGCCCCTTCGAGGCCGCCGCCGTCGGCACCGCCGGCTACACCGCCGCCATGTGCGTGCAAGCCCTGGAAAAGCATGGCCTGAAACCGGAGGACGGTCCGATCCTGGTCACCGGCGCCACCGGCGGCGTCGGTTCCGTCGCCGTGCTGCTGCTGGCGCGGGCCGGCTTCCAGGTGTGGGCGGTCACCGGCAAGCCACAGGACGCGGAATATCTGAAAGGCCTGGGCGCCGCCGAGGTGCTGCCCCGCGCCGAGTTCGCCGCGCCCGGCAAGCCCTTGCAGAAGGAATGCCTGGCCGGGGTGGTGGACGCCCTGGGCAGCCACGCTTTGGCCAACGCCTGCGCCCAGGTGAAGCGCAATGGCGCCGTGGCCGCCTGCGGCCTGGCCATGGGCATGGATTTTCCGGCCAGCGTGGCGCCCTTCATTCTGCGCGGCATCACGCTTTATGGCATCGACTCGGTCCATGCCAGCCGCGCCCGCCGCGAGGCGGCCTGGGCGCTGCTGGCGGCGCGCATCACGCCGGCCGACCTGGCTGGCATCGTCAAGGTGATCGGCCTGTCGGCAACCGTCGATGCCGCCGGGCGCATCCTCGCGGGGCGGGTAACCGGGCGCTACGTGGTGGACGTGAACCGCTGAACGCCCGCGCGGTCTCTTTCCGTCATGCTCTACCTCCTCGCCCTGGCCGTCTTCCTCGTCCTCATGGTGCTGCCCGGCTGGTGGGCCAAGGCCGTGCTGCGCCGGCATGCGGGAGAGCGCGCCGAGTTCACCCACACCGGCGCCAGTCTGGCGCGGCGGCTGCTGGGCGAACACGGCTTGACCGAAGTCCGCGTGGAAACCACCGAGCAGGACGACCATTACGACCCGGCCAGCCGCAGCGTGCGCCTGTCCGCCGGCAACTACCAGGGCCGCTCGCTGACCGCGCTGACCGTCGCCGCGCACGAGGTGGGCCACGCCCTGCAGCATCAGGCCGGCTACCAGCCGCTGACCTGGCGCACGCGCCTGGTGCGGGTGGCGCAGGGCGCGGAAAAGCTGGGCGCGGTGCTGATGCTGATCACGCCGGTGTTCATGCTGCTCGCGCGCCGGCCCGGCGGCGGCCTGGTCACCGCCCTCATCGGCGCGGCCGGCTTCCTCTCCGCCGCGCTGGTGCACCTGGTCACTCTGCCGGTGGAATTCGACGCCAGCTTCCGCCGCGCCCTGCCCCTGTTGCAGGCGGGTGTGCTGGACAAGCGCGACCTGCCGGCCGCGCGCCGCATCCTCACCGCCTGCGCGCTGACCTACGTGGCCGCGTCGCTGTCGGCCATGCTCAACCTCTGGCGCTGGCTGGCTATCCTGCGGCGCTGAGGCGGGAGACGTTGCGGCGGGATGGGCGCCGCTTCAGCGGCCGCCGCCCTTCTTCGCGTGTTTCCGCGTCCAGTCGTCGATGAACGCCCGCAGCTTGGATTCCCGCACCTGGCCCGGCACGAACATGACGATGTCGCCGGTGGGGTCGTAGAGATAGGAAGTCGGGAAGAAATCCACCGGCCCCACCTGCCGGTAGGGGCTGGAGGCGTCACGCCGCGAGCCGCCGGCGACGGTGATGAACTCGAGGCCATGCTTTTTCGCGGTGGCGCGCACCATGTTGGCGTCCGGCCCGTAGTCGAGGCCGATGCCGATCACCACGAAATCGTCGCGCTTGTGCATCTTGTTGAGCGTGGGCACCTCCGCCCAGCAGAGGGGACACCAGGGCGCCCAAAAATTCACCAGCACCCATTTGCCGCGAAAATCCTCCAAGCGCACCGGTTTGCCGTCGATGTCGTTGAACTCGAACTGGATGGCCTTGCTCGCCCATGCCGGCGCGGCGGCGCATACAAGCAGCATGAACAAGCCCGCCCGCAGCCACGCGCGGAAGTCTCCGCGATGCCGGGCATGTCTTGATGTTTCTACACACTCCCGGTAAGGGCTTGTGCAGGGATGCCGGGAAACACCCGGATTCGCGGGGTCATTGAACATGCGCGCAACTCTTATGGAACATCGTGGCAAGACCAATAAAGACTCACCCGACATCCTCTTGGTTTCCTGTAAGACCTTGCAACCTGCTTCAACCCGGATTGTCCATTAAAACGCGCGATGATGGCGAGACGGAGCGCGAGACAGTTCGGGTGCTCGGGAGGAGGCCATAGATCCGGCGCGCCGCCGGCATGCACCACCTTGCCGTCGATCACCGCGCCGGGCGTGGACATGACGCCATAGCCGAGGATGGCGGCCATGTCGGTGATTCTTTCCAGTTCGATGGCCACACCCCTGGCGGCGGCGACTTCCTCGATGAGCTTGGCGGTGGTTTCGCCGTTGCGGCAGGCCGTGCCGAGGATCTTGATGTTTTCATGACCGTCTCCCTCACCCCTGCCCTTTATGCCCTTCTGGTTGCTCTGCCGGGAAGAGAGGGGGGGACATTGGTAATAGCTGGCTGACCATTCCTCGGCCTCCGCGGCTTCCCTCTCGGATTTGAAATCGTGAAATAATGTAGTTGTATTTCAATATTGCATGGATTGTGCCGCCATGATCCCTCGCGATTTATCTCCCACTCTATTGGCGCTGCTGCGCCAGTACCCGGTGGTCACCGTCACCGGGCCGCGCCAGAGCGGCAAGACCACTCTGTGCCGGGCCAGCCTGCCAGACCTGCCCTATGTAAATTTGGAAGCCCCGGACGAGCGCGAATTTGCCCTGAGCGATCCGCGCGGTTTTCTGGGGCGCTTTCCGGACGGAGCCATCCTCGACGAAGTCCAGCATGTGCCGGACCTGCTGTCCTATATCCAGACGCGGGTGGACGAAACCGGGCGGCCCGGGCAATTCCTGCTGACGGGCAGCCACCAGCTCGCACTGGATCGCCACATCAGCCAGTCGCTGGCGGGACGCACCGCCCTGCTTCGCCTTTTGCCATTCTCGATGACAGAGCGGATGCGGATCGCGGCACCCGGCGATTACGATTCCTGGCTATTCCAGGGCGGCTATCCGCGCGTGGTCACCCAGGGTCTCGATCCGGTGCGGGCCTACGCCGACTACTTTCAGACCTACGTCCAGCGTGACCTGCGCGATCTGCTGCAGATCAAGGATTTGCGCCTGTTCGAAAAATACGTCCGCTTGGCGGCCGGGCGCACCGGACAGGTACTCAACGTGCAAAGCCTGGCCGCGGATGTGGGCGTCAGCGGCCACACCGCCAAGTCCTGGTTGTCGATCCTGGAAGCGTCGTTCATCGTCTTCCTGCTGCCGCCCTGGTTCGCCAACATCGGCAAGCGCCTCACCAAGTCGCCCAAACTGTATTTCTGCGACACTGGCCTGGCGAGTTACCTCATCGGCCTGCGCGCCCCGGAACAACTGGCCAGCCACCCCCTGCGCGGCGCCCTGTTCGAAACCCTGGTGGTGGGCGAGGCGTTGAAACAACGCCTGCATCATGGACTGCCCCCCGACCTGTATTACTACCGCGACAGCGGCGGCCTGGAAGTGGATCTGCTGCTCGACCGGGGCGACCGGCTCGATGCCGTGGAAATCAAGGCCGGGGAAACCGTGGCCAGCGATTTCTTCAAGCCCCTGGAAAAACTCGCCACCCTGCTGCCCGAACGCCTCGGGCGCAAGGCCATCGTCCATGGTGGACGGACGGCACAGGCGCGCAGCCAGGCCGATGTGCTGCCCTGGTCTGGTTTGTCGGCTTGGCTTGGCAAGGCTTAGAACGTTAACCAGTCCTCGATCTTCTTGCGATCCGGCACGCCGCCGGCATGCACCACCTTGCCGTCGATCACCGCGCCGGGCGTGGACATGACGCCATAGCCGAGGATGGCGGCCATGCCGGTGACTTTATCCAGTTCGATGGCCACGCCCCGTCCCGGCACCCAGTGCCGGATGTATTCCCGGCCGGCATTCCTGTGGACGATGCGGATGTCTGCAAAACCCGCCGCCGCGATGGCGGTGTCGATCTGTTCCTTGGCCACGCCGTATTCCTTCAGCTTGTCGACTTGGCACAGGCCCTGTTTGGGATGCTTGGCGGCGATGTTGGCGGCCAGGGGTACCAGCGCGACGATGGAAGGGTGCAGGGGGTTTGCGTTGGATTCTCTCTCAGCCCGCCAGACCCCGTTCGTACCAGCCCTTGCTGCGGTTCACGATCTTCACCACCAGCAGCATCACCGGCACCTCGATCAGCACCCCCACCACCGTCGCCAGCGCCGCCCCGGACTGGAAGCCGAACAGGGCGATGGCGGCGGCCACCGCCAGCTCGAAGAAGTTGGAGGCGCCGATGAGGGCCGAGGGGCAGGCCACGCTGTGCTTCTCGCCGACCTTGCGGTTCAGCCAGTAGGCCAGACCGGAGTTGAACAACACCTGGATGAGGATGGGCGCCGCCAGCAGGGCGATGATCAGCGGCTGGTCGAGGATCGCCTCGCCCTGGAAGGCGAACAGCAGCACCAGGGTGGCGAGCAGGGCCAGGATGGAAGCGTGCCCCAGGGTCGCCAGGGTGGCGTCGAACTTCGCCTGGCCCTGGCGCAGCAAAGCTTTTCGCCAGAGCTGGGCGAGGATGACCGGGATGACGATGTACAGCACCACCGAGGTGATCAGGGTGTCCCAGGGCACGACGATGGCCGACAACCCCAGCAGCAGGCCGACGATGGGGGCGAAGGCGAAGATCATGATGGTGTCGTTCAACGCCACCTGGCTGAGGGTGAAATACGGGTCGCCGTTGCTCAGCCGGCTCCACACGAAGACCATGGCGGTGCAGGGCGCGGCGGCGAGCAGGATGAGGCCCGCCACGTAGCTGTCGAGCTGTTCCGCCGGCAGATACGGGGCGAATAGCTGGCGGATGAAGATCCAGGCCAGCAGGGCCATGGAGAAGGGCTTCACCGCCCAGTTCACGAACAGGGTGACGCCGATGCCCTTCCAGTGCGACTTCACCTGATGCAGCGCGCCGAAGTCGATCTTCATCAGCATGGGGATGATCATCACCCAGATGAGCAGGCCCACCGGGATGTTGACCTGGGCCACTTCCATGCGGCCCAGGGCCTGGAAGGGCGCAAGGAAGAGCTGGCCGAGGGCCACCCCGGCGACGATGCACAGCGCCACCCAAAGGGTGAGCCAGCGCTCGAACACGCTCATTTGCGCGCCGACGGCGCGCTTGGCGGTGGTTTCACATTGGGCGGACATCGGCTCACGCGTCATTCCCGCGCGGGCGGGAATCCAGTTCGTTGGGCTGATTTCTTCGCGGGGCCAGCAGTGGGTGTGGCATCAGGCGATCTCCAAGGCTGCCCGAACCGCCGGCAGCAGCCGCGCGCGGATGTCGTCGCGCACCTTCAGGAAACTTTCCAGCGGCTCGCCGTGCGGATCGTGGAAGGGCAGGTGGATGGCCTTCACCGGGCGCGGGAACACCGGGCAGGTTTCCTTGGCGTTGTCGCAGACGGTGACCACCAGGTCGATGTCCTGGTGCATCACCGCGTCCACGTCCTTGGGATGCAGGCCATCGCTGCTCAGACCGGCATCCTTGAGCGCGGCGATGGCGCCGTCGGCCACCTTGGGTTGCGGCCGGGTGCCGGCGGAGAGGGCGCGGACCTGGCCGGCCAGGTCGTGGTTGACCAGGACTTCGGCCATCTGCGAGCGGCAGGAGTTGCCGGTGCAGAGGATCAATACGGTTTTCATGGGGCGGGGTTCCTTGGGGTGAAAGCTCGGGGATCAGGCGACGCAGGTCTGGCAGCTCTGGTCGGGCACCGCCGCTTCCGCCGGCATGCCCTCCTTCATGTGCCAGAGCACGCGCAGGGCCCAGGCGGGCAGTTCCGGGTGCAGGCGGTAGTGCATCCACACGCCTTCGCGCCGGGTGGAGACCAGGCCGGCCTCGCGCAGCACGGCGAGATGGCGGGAGACCTTGGGCTGCGGCGCTTCCAGCACCGCGTTCAGATCGCAGACGCAGCGCTCGTCGTGGATCAACAGGAGGGCGAGGATGCGGCGGCGGATGGGGTCGCTGAGCGCCTCGAAGAAGGCTTGTGGATCACACATGTATTCGTCATGACAAATTAATAACAGGCCGTTTGCAGCCTATTACACCTCGCATATATCTGTCAAAACGAATTTATTGATGGGGACGCCGCCGCCGGCGCGAGACCTGCCGGCGACGTGGCGGGCTCACCAGAGGGCCAGCAGCCGGCCGCCCTCGACCTTGGTCTCGAAGGACTTCAGGGGGTGCTTACCCACCGCGATACAGGCGCCGGTGGCGATGTCGAATTTCCAGTGATGCTTGGGGCAGGTAAGGGTCTTTCCCTCCAGCGCCAGGCGGGGGATGTTGGTTACCTGGTGCGGGCAGTGCGAGTCGTACACCTTGTAGCGCTCGCCTTCCCGGTAGACGAACACCGTGCGCGCGCCGCAGTCCACCCGCTTTACCTCGCCGTCGGCGACGTCCGCCACGGCCATGACGTCGCGCCACTGCGGCAGGCTATTGATGAGTTCCGGCTTGAACTCCGGCATGTCCATTTCCAGCAGGATTTCCGTCGCCCAGACGATCTTCGCCAGGCCCAGGGCGGGGAAGGCCATGAGCAGGGCGTCGATGATCTCCATCGGCGTGCAGCCGTCGCGCAGGGCGCGCATCAGGTATTGCTTGAAGCCGCTTTCGGTCTGCGAGTGGACTTTGGTGATCACCGAGATCAGATCCCGCGTCTTCGGGTCCAGGTGCTTGCCGGCGTCCTTGAGGAACTTGAAATAGTGGCCGAGGGCATCGCCGCGCACGGCGACCAGGTAGTTGAGTGCGTCGCTCATGAATTGCTCCATGGGGGCTGAAGATCGATGCCTGTCCGCAGCATAGACGGTTTCACGCGGAATATCCGCCCGCCGGAGGCGACGGATAGCTGGCTGGGAAGCACTTGGGACGGGACTTAAAAGCTCGCTTTAA
>JBBIPL010000061.1:0-13640 GCA_037442845.1 Hydrogenophilales bacterium
AGTACCTGATCCGGCGTCACCGCGTCGCCCTTGGCGACGAAGACGTTGGTGACCACACCGGAAACCGGCGCCTGCACCTCGTTCTCCATCTTCATGGCTTCGATGACCAGGACGCCGTCGCCGGCCTTCACCTTGTCGCCGGCCTTTACCTTCACGTCGACGATGGCGCCGGGCATGGCGGTGGTGACGCAGCCGGCGTGCGTGGGGCGCGGACGCTGCTTGCTGCCCGCGCCGGCAGCGCCCTTCTTGCCGCCGACCGATTTGCGCGGCGCGGCGGCGCCGGGGGTGACTTCCACCTCGTCGAGGGCTTCCAGCAGGACTTCCTCGGCGACCCCGTCGACGTGCACGTAGAACGGACGCAGGCCCTCGCCGCCATGGCCGGTGCCCTTGATGCGGATATGGTAGGTCTCGCCGTGCAAGGTGACGTTGAATTCGCTGGGCGCGTAGATGGCCGGGCAGGAAGCGGCCTCCTTCGATTCCGGCGGCAAGAGAGGCTCGGGCGTGAGGGTGCCGGCGGCCCGCTCCTGCAGGAAGGTGCGACCGATGTCGGGGAACATGGCGTAGGTCAGCACGTCCTCGTCGGACTTGGCTAGACCCTCGGCCTCGCCGCGCAGCTTGTCGAGCTCGTCGGTGAGGAGATCGGCGGGACGGCAGGTGATGACCTCCTGGTTGCCCACCGCGAGTTTCTTCACTTCCTCGTTGACCTTGCCCGGCGCGGCGCCATAGCGGCCCAGGAGGTAGCTTTTCACCTCGTTGGTGACCGACTTGTAGCGGCCGCCGGTGAGCACGTTGAGCACCGCCTGGGTACCGACGATCTGCGAGGTGGGCGTGACCAGGGGCGGGTAGCCGAGGTCCTCGCGCACGCGGGGAATCTCCGCCAGCACCTCGTCCATGCGGTTCAGCGCGCCTTGTTCGCGCAGCTGGTTGGTGAGGTTGGAGATCATGCCGCCCGGCACCTGGGAGACCAGGATGCGGGTGTCCACCTGCGGGCCGGACATCTCGAACTGCCAGTACTTCTTGCGCTGTTCGCGGAAGTAGGCGCTGATCTCCTGCAGCTTGGCCAGATTCAGGCCGGTGTCGTATTCGGTGCCGGCGAGGGCGGCCACCAGGCTTTCCGTGGTGGGATGGCTGGCGCCTTCCGAGTAGGCGGACAGGCAGGTGTCGATCATGCTGGCGCCGGCCTCGACCGCCTTCAGTTGCACCATGCTGGCGAGGCCGGAGGTGGCGTGGCTGTGGGTGTGGATGGGCAGGGAGACGGCGGCCTTCAGGGCCTTCACCAGCTTCTCGGTGTCGTAGGGGGTGAGCAGGCCGGCCATGTCCTTGATGGCCAGGGTGTCGCAGCCCATGGCTTCCAGTCCCTTGGCCATGGCGACGAAATAGTCGATGCCGTGCACCGGGCTGGTGGTGTAGCACAGGGTGCCCTCGGCGTGCTTGCCGGCCGCCTTCACCGCCTCGATGGAGACGCGCAGGTTGCGCAGGTCGTTCATGGCGTCGAACACGCGGAACACGTCGACGCCGTCGTCCGCGCATTTCTGCACGAAGGCGCGCACGACGTCGTCCGGATAATGCCGGTAGCCGAGCAGGTTCTGGCCGCGCAGCAGCATCTGGATGCGGGAGTTGGGCAGGGCGCGGCGCAGCTTCTTCAGGCGCTCCCAGGGGTCCTCCTTGAGGAAACGCACGCAGGCGTCAAAGGTGGCGCCGCCCCAGGCTTCCAGCGACCAGAAGCCGGCGGCGTCGAGCGCGCCGCAGATGGGCAGCATGTCCTCGGTGCGCATGCGGGTGGCGATCAGGGACTGGTGGCCGTCGCGCAGGACCAGTTCGGTGACGTGTACTTTCGGCATGGGACTATCCTCTTACAAGCCCATATGGGCGGCGATGGCCGCGGACAAGGCGGCGGCCACATGTTCGGCGGGGCGCTGGACCGCGTAGTTGAGCAGTTCCGGATGGGCTTCGACGAAGCCGGTGTTGAAGCGGCCGGAGCGAAAATCCGGGTTCCGCAGAATTTCCTGATAGTAGGGAATGGTGGTCTTGACGCCGTACACCTTCATGTCGTCCAGGGAACGGCGGCCGCGCTCGATCACCGCCTCCCAGGTCAGCGCCCAGACCGTCAGCTTGGCGCACATGGAGTCGTAGTAGGGCGGGATGGTGTAGCCCGAATACATGGCCGCGTCGACGCGCACGCCGGGACCGCCGGGGGCGTAGTAGCGGGTGATGCGGCCGAAACTGGGCAGGAAGCTGTTTTTCGGATCCTCGGCGTTGATGCGGAATTCCATGGCGAAACCGCGGTGGCGGATGTCCTCCTGCTTGTACTGCAGGGGCAGGCCGTCGGCGATGCGGATCTGTTCCTGGACGATGTCGATGCCGGTGATGTTCTCGGTCACCGTGTGCTCCACTTGCAGGCGGGTGTTCATCTCCATGAAGTAGAACTGGTTGTCGTGATCCAGCAGGAATTCCACCGTGCCGGCGTTCTCGTAGCCCACCGCCTTGGCCGCCCGCACCGCCAGCTTGCCGATGTATTCGCGCTGCGCCTCGCTGAGTTGCGGCGAGGGGGCGATCTCGATCAGCTTCTGGTTGCGGCGCTGGATCGAGCAGTCGCGCTCGTAGAGGTGGACGCAACCGCCGTGGCTGTCGCCGATGATCTGCACCTCGATGTGCCTGGGATTCACCACGCACTTCTCGATGAACACCTCGGGCTTGCCGAAGGCCTTGGTGGCTTCGGACACCACCCGCTCGTAGTTCTTCACCAGTTCATCGTCGGAATCGCAGCGGCGGATGCCGCGGCCGCCGCCGCCGTTGGTGGCCTTGAGCATGACCGGATAGCCGATCCCGCGGGCCAGCTTGAGGGCCTCCTCGGCGTTCCCCAAGTTGTGGTCGGAACCGGGCACCACCGGGATGCCGGCCTTGATCATGGCCTGGCGCGCCTGGATCTTGTCGCCCATCTGGGTGATGACCTTGGGGGAGGGGCCGATGAACCTGATGCCGCGGCGCGCGCAGACCTCGGCCAGCACTGGATTCTCCGAAAGGAAGCCGTAGCCGGGATGCAGCGCGTCGCAACCGGAGGCCACCGCCAGATTGACGATGTTGTGGGCGTTGAGGTAGCCCAGCACGGGGTCCGAGCCGATGTTGTAGGCGACGTCGGCCTTCTTGACATGGAGGGCGTGGCGGTCCGCATCGGTATAGATGGCGACCGACTGGATGCCCATCTCCTTGCAGGCCCGCACGATGCGGACCGCGATTTCGCCCCGGTTGGCAATGAGTATCTTCTTGATCACGCTACAGCCTTTACTCGAATGGAGCGGGGAGGATTCCGACACGGATGCGAAGTCGAAATAGTCCCGTAACTTTGACAAAAAAGGCCGTAAAGCTTAGCATTTACGGCTTATGTCTGCACCGGGAACCTTGGACGCACTGAGTTTCGCCCGCTCCGGCGCGAGACTGGAAGGGGAACTACGCGCCGATCAGTTGCCCCGCCTGCGAAGCAATTTGACCGCGGATGATGCTGCGGTGCAATACCGGATCGCGGGCAGGGTCGAAGGCGGCCGGCCGGCTTTGAGCTTATGGATCGAGGCGGATGTCCGCCTGACCTGTCAGCGTTGCCTGGAGCCCTTCCGGCAACATGTGGGACTGGAGAATGTGTTGCCCGTCGCGCGTGACGAAGCCGAGCTGGCGCGATGGGAAACGGATGAACCCCTGGTGGATGCGCTGCTGGCCGATGACCGGCTGAATGTGGCATCCCTGGTGGAAGACGAAATATTGTTGAGCCTGCCCTTGGCGCCCCGTCATCCCGAGGGGGAGTGCGGCGCGGGATTTCAGGCTTGACGCGAGATCGATGTAAAGGAGAACGATATGGCCGTTCAGCAGAACAAGAAATCCCCGTCCAAGCGCGGCATGCACCGCGCCCACGACTTCCTGAGCAATCCTCCCACCGCGGTGGAAGCCACCACCGGCGAGGTTCACATGCGCCACCACATCAGCCCCAACGGCTATTACCGTGGCCGCAAGGTCATCAGCGGCAAGGCCGACAACAGCTGATCGACCTCCGCGATCCGGCCGGCCGTGGCCCGCTCCGCGGCTGATCGAACATGCGCGAAATCACCATCGCGATTGACGCCATGGGGGGCGACCACGGTCCCCACGTGACCGTCAAGGCCGCTTTGCAGGCCTTGCGCGCCGAACCGGACATCAACATCGTCCTGGTCGGCCTTGAGGATGTGATTCGCGCCGAACTCAAGGCCAACCGCGCCGAGACTGGCGTCCACCTGCGCATCCACCATGCCAGCGAGGTGGTGAAGATGGACGACCCCCTGCCGGTCGCCCTGCGCATCAAGAAAGATTCGTCCATGCGCGTGACCGCCGATCTGGTCAAGCGCGGCGAGGCCGACGCCGGCGTGTCCGCCGGCAATACCGGCGCCCTCATGGCGGTTTCCCGCTTCGTCCTCAAGACTCTGCCGGGCATCGACCGGCCCGCCATCGCCACCACGCTGCCTTCCCGCAATGGCCAGACCTACATGCTGGATCTGGGCGCCAACGTCGATTGCGGCGCCGAACACCTGTTGCAGTTCGGCATCATGGGCTCCGCTCTGGTCGCCGCGGTCGAGCACAAGGAGCGCCCCAGCGTGGGCCTGCTCAACATCGGCGAGGAAGACATCAAGGGCAACGAGGTGGTCAAACGCGCCGGTGAGCTCCTCAAGGACAGCGGCCTGAATTTTCATGGCAACGTCGAGGGCGATGACATCTACAAGGGCGCCGTGGATGTGGTGGTGTGCGACGGTTTCGTCGGCAACATCGCCCTGAAGACCTCGGAAGGACTGGCCAAGCTGATCGGCGATCAGTTGCGCACGGAGTTCAAAAGGAATCCCTTGACCCTGCTGGCCGGACTCATCGCCCAGCCGGTGCTGCGCGCCTTCAAGCGCAAGCTGGACCCCCGCCGCTACAACGGCGCCAGCCTGCTCGGCCTGAATGGGGTGATCATCAAGAGCCACGGCTCCGCCGACGTGTTCGCCTTTGCCCAGGCCGTGCACAAGGCCGTGGAGGAGGTACGCGGCGGATTGTTGCGGCGCATCGCCGAGCAGGTGGGCAACCACCAAAACGGCATCCCGGAAGAAGAAGGAGAAGCGGCGTGAGTCAAACGCCCCGGATTTATTCGCGCATCATCGGCACAGGCAGCCATCTTCCGGCGCGGGTACTGACCAACGCCGACCTGGAACAGGTGGTGGAAACCACCGCCGAATGGATTCTCGAGCGCACCGGTATCCGTGAGCGTCACATCGCCGCCGAAGGCGAACTCACCAGCGACCTGGCGCAGCAGGCGGCGGAAGCGGCCATCGAGGCGGCCGGCATCGATGCCGCCGACATCGGTCTCATCGTCGTCGCCACCACCACCTCCGACCGCATCTTTCCCAGCACCGCCTGTGCGCTGCAGGCCAAGCTGGGCATCACCAACGGCTGTCCCGCTTTCGATGTGCAGGCGGTGTGCAGCGGCTTCGTCTACGCGGTGTCGGTGGCCGACCAGTTCATCCGTTCCGGCCAGGTGAATACCGCCCTGGTGGTGGGCGCGGAAACCCTGTCGCGCATCACCGACTGGAGCGACCGCGGCAACTGCATCCTCTGGGGTGATGGCGCCGGCGCCGTGGTCCTGCAAGCCTCCGCGCAGCCCGGTATCCTCAATACCCACCTGCATGCCGACGGCCGCTATCAGGATCTGCTGTTCGTCGACGGCGGCGTGTCGCTGAAGAAGGAAGGCGCCTGCTACATGCGCATGTCCGGCAACGCCGTGTTCAAGATGGCGGTGAATACCCTGGACGCCATCGTCGACGAGACTCTGGAAGCCAATGGCCTGCAAAAGACCGACATCGACTGGCTGGTGCCTCACCAGGCCAACATCCGCATCATCCAGGCCACCGCCAGGAAGCTGGGCATGGGCATGGAGCGGGTGGTGGTCAGCGTCGACCGCCATGGCAACACCTCCGCCGCCTCCATTCCCCTGGCTTTCGATACCGCTGTGCGGGAAGGCAGGATCAAGGCCGGCGAGCTGGTGCTGATGGAAGCCTTCGGCGGCGGCTTTACCTGGGGCTCGGTGCTGGTGAGGATGTGATTTGGAGCCTGTAGCTCGATTTTGAGCTCGTAGTCGGTAGCTCGTAGTTTCATGCAAGCGCGCCGCCGGCGCGGATACCGGGAGCTAGCCGCTACCAGCCACGAGCCACCTGCTTCCCCAAGGAGACCCGATGAAATTCGCTTTCGTATTTAGCTACGGCGTAACGCCTGCTCGCGCAGGCATTAGCCTTCACTGAACACAAACGGAGAAGAGCATGAAACATGCGTTTGTGTTTCCCGGCCAGGGCTCCCAGTCCGTGGGCATGATGGCCCACTACGGCGATGCCGTCCGCGTCACTTTCGACGAGGCTTCCGCCGCCCTGGGCCAGGATCTCTGGGCCATGGTGGCCGAGGGGCCGGCCGACGCCCTCAACCAGACCGTCAACACCCAGCCGGCGATGCTGGTCGCCGGCGTCGCGGCCTACCGGCTCTGGCTGGCCCAGGGCGGCCCCGCTCCGGCCCTGATGGCGGGCCACAGCCTGGGCGAGTACACCGCCCTCGTCTGCGCCGGCGCCCTGGACTTCGCCGATGCCGTCCGTCTCGTGCGCCTGCGCGCCGAGGCCATGCAATCCGCCGTGCCCGAGGGCGTCGGCGCCATGGCCGCCGTGCTCGGCCTGGATGACGATCTGGTGCGCGCGGTCTGCACCGAGGCCGCGCAGGGCGAGGTGCTGGAGGCGGTCAACTTCAATGCCCCCGGCCAGGTGGTCATCGCCGGCAACAAGGCGGCGGTGGACCGGGGCTGCGCCCTGGCCAGGGAGAAGGGCGCGAAGCGGGCGTTGCCGCTGCCGGTGTCCGTGCCTTCCCATTGCGCGCTGATGAAACCGGCGGCGGGGAAGTTGCTGGCCGCGCTGCACGGCATCGAGGTCAAGGCGCCAGCCGTGCCGGTTCTGCACAATGCCGATGTGGCGGTCCATGCCGACCCTGCGGCCATCCGCGACGTCCTGGCGCGGCAACTCTTCAGCCCGGTGCGCTGGGTGGAGACGGTGCGGGCGATGGCCGCGCAAGGCGTCGAACTCATTGCCGAATGCGGGCCGGGCAAGGTGCTGGCCGGCCTCAACAAGCGCATCGTGGAGGCGCCCACCCTGGCCATCACCGACGCCGCCGCTCTGGCGGACGTGCTGGGCAAGGTGAGGGGCGCCTGATCGTTTTTTCCGCAAGCCGGGCATGACCCGGCGCAGATAGGAGACAGACATGGAAACTCGCGTCGCCTTGGTCACCGGCGCTTCCCGCGGCATCGGCCAGGCCATCCTGCATGCCCTCGGCCGGGCCGGCTGCATCGTGGTGGGGACCGCCACCAGCGAAGCCGGCGCCGAGGCCATCGGCGCGGCTTTGGCGGGGGCCGGCCTGCAGGGCGAAGGCCTGATGCTCAACGTCAACGATGCCGCCCAGGTGGACGCGGCCATCGAGGGCATCCTGGCTCGCCATGGCCGCATCGACATCCTGGTCAACAACGCCGGCATCACCCGCGACAACCTGCTCATGCGCATGAAGGACGAGGAGTGGGCGGCCATCCTCGATACCAACCTCACCTCGGTGTTCCGCCTCTCCCGCGCCGTGCTGCGGCCCATGATGAAGGCCCGCTTCGGCCGCATCGTCAACATCGCCTCGGTGGTGGGGGTCTCCGGCAACGCCGGCCAGACCAACTACGCCGCCGCCAAGGCCGGCATGATCGGTTTCTCCAAGTCGCTGGCGCAGGAGGTGGGCAGCCGCGGCATCACCGTCAACTGCGTGGCCCCCGGCTTCATCGACACCGACATGACCAAGGCCCTGCCGGAAGGCGCCCGCGCCAAACTGATGGAACGCATCCCCCTGGGCAAGCTGGGCAGCCCCGAGGACATCGCCCACGGCGTGGCCTTCCTGGCCTCGGACGGCGCGGGCTACATCACCGGCGCCACCCTGCACGTCAATGGCGGTATGTACATGGATTGAACCGACAGGTCGTATTATTCGCATCCGACCTGATTCTCCAGCCGGGGTTTTTGCTAGAATTTCCCCGCTTTTTTTCCTACCCGTAGGGAGTTTTCTGATGAGTGATATTGAGCAGCGTGTCAAAAAGATCGTCGCCGAGCAGCTGGGCGCCAACGAAGCCGATGTGAAGCTGGAGTCCTCCTTCGTGGACGACCTGGGCGCCGACTCCCTGGACACGGTGGAATTGGTGATGGCCCTGGAAGAAGCCTTCGAGTGCGAGATTCCGGACGAGGAGGCCGAGAAGATCACCACCGTGCAGCAGGCCGTTGACTACATCAACACCCACCTGAGCAAGTAATCGCCCTCCAGACGCGTCGCCGGCCCCAGGTCGGCGACGCGCGGGCCCGGCTATCGAGCCGGGTTTTTTCTTTATACCGTCGAGGAGACGCATCTTGTCCCAGCATTCACGCCCCGCCAGACGTCGAGTGGTGATCACCGGTCTGGGCGTCATTTCCCCGCTCGGCAACAGCGTGTCGGAAGCCTGGGACAAGCTCGTGGCGGGCCAATCGGGGATCACGCGCATTACCCGCTTCGATCCCGCCGCCTTCTCGTCGCAGATCGCCGGCGAGGTCAAGGATTTCGACGTGGCCAAGTACCTGTCGCCGAAGGAGGCGCGGCGCATGGATGTGTTCATCCATTACGGTCTGGCGGCGGGCATCGATGCGGTGAAGGACTCCGGCCTGGAGATCACCGACGCCAACCGGGAACGCATCGGCGTCAACATCGGTTCCGGCATCGGCGGCCTGCCGATGATCGAGGATACCTACCGCACCTATGCCGAAGCGGGCGGCCCGCGCAAGATTTCGCCTTTCTTCATCCCGGGCACCATCATCAACATGATCTCGGGCAACCTGTCCATCCTGCTCGGTCTCAAGGGCCCCAATCTGGCCGTGGTCACCGCCTGCACCACCGGTCTGCACGCCATCGGCACCAGCGCGCGCATGATCGAGCACAACGACGCCGACGTGATGGTCTGCGGCGGCGCCGAATCCACCGTCTGTCCCCTGGCCATCGGCGGTTTCTCCGCCGCCAAGGCCCTTTCCACGCGCAACGACGATCCCGCCGCCGCCAGCCGACCCTGGGACAAGGATCGCGACGGTTTCGTGCTGGGCGAGGGCGCCGGCGTCATGGTGCTGGAGGAATACGAGCACGCCAAGGCGCGCGGCGCCCGCATCTACGCTGAAATCGCCGGCTTCGGCATGAGCGGCGACGCCTTTCACATGACCGCGCCGGATATGGACGGCCCCAAGCGTTCCATGCTCAACGCTCTGCGCGATGCCGGGGTGAACGCCGACGAGGTGCAATACATTAACGCCCACGGCACTTCCACGCCCCTGGGCGACAAGAACGAGACCGAGGCCATCAAGCTGGCCTTCGGCGAGGCGGCGCGCACTCTCGTGGTCAACTCCACGAAATCCATGACCGGCCACCTGCTCGGCGGCGCCGGCGGCCTGGAATCGGTATTCACCGCGCTGGCCGTGCATCACCAGATCTCGCCGCCCACCATCAACATCTTTTCGCAGGATCCCGAGTGCGACCTGGACTACTGCGCCAATGTCGCCCGCGCCATGAAGATCGACGTCGCCCTGAAAAACAACTTCGGTTTCGGCGGCACCAACGGCACGCTGATCTTCCGCAAGGTGTGAGCCCGGCCATCGGACGGTTCGATGGCGCCCGCCGCTGAAGTGGCTCCCCGCATTCTCGTCAACGGCGAGGCGCTTGGCCACGTCAGCGCGCTGGACCGGGGCCTGGGCTATGGCGACGGGGTTTTTCGCACGCTGCGCATCGAGGCCGGGCGGCCACGCTGGTGGGACGAGCATCTGGCCCGGCTGGCCGAGGATTGCGCCCGCCTGCGCCTGGATTGTCCCAGTCGCGACACGCTGCAGCGCGACCTGGCGGACCTGGCGCCGCTGCCGGCCTGGGGCGTATTGCGCATCACGCTGACGCGCGGCGAGGGGCCGCGCGGCTACCGTCCGCCACATCCGGCCCGCGCCACCCGCATCCTCGCCTGCTGGCCGGACCACCAGGCCTTGCCGCGCGACGACATCCGGGCGCGCGTATGCGACTTGCGCCTGGCCTGGCAGCCTGCCTTGGCCGGCATCAAGCATCTGAACCGCCTCGAACAGGTCCTGGCGCGCGCGGAATGGGACGACGCCGACATCGACGAAGGCCTCCTGCTGGACCGCGACGGACGACTCGTCGGGGGCGTATCGAGCAACCTGTTTTTCTGGCGGGACGACGGCCTGCACACCCCCGTCTTGCGCGGTTGCGGCGTCGCCGGAGTGACCCGCGGCCGCCTGCTGCGCCGCGCCGCCTCGGCCGGCATCGCGGTGCGCGAGGGCGAATATGTTCTGGATGACCTCTGGCGGGCGCAGGAACTCATGCTGACCAACAGCCTGACCGGCTTGCGGCGGGTGGCCAGGGTGGGTGAGAAAATCTGGCCGACGCCCGTCGTCAGTCCCCGTCTGCGCGAGTTGCTGGATGCTTAGACTGATCCGGCGGCTTCTTCTGCTCGCGCTACTCGTCGTCCTCGCCGCGGCCGGCTGGCTGCTGTACTACGCCGTCACGCCGATGGCCCCTAGCGGCGCCGCCTATCCGCTGGCCTTTACCATCGAGCGCGGCGCCAGCCTGCGCGCCGCCAGCGAGGGCCTGCGCGCGGCGGGCGCCCTGGAGCGGCCCGAAGCCTTCGTCCTCATCGCGCGCTTGCGCGGCATGGCCGGCGACATCCGGGCGGGCGGTTATGCGCTGGAAGCGCCGGTCAGTCCCTTGGAACTGTTGCGCAAGATCACTGCCGGGGACACCGTGCTGCAGAAGATCACCTTCGTCGAGGGCTGGACTTTCGCCGAGATGCGCCGCGCCATCGAGGCCCATCCCGGCTTGCGCCAGGACGCCGCGGGCATGTCCGAAGCCGATCTGCTGAAGGCCCTTGGGGCCGAGGTGGAGCATGCCGAGGGCTGGTTCCTGCCCGACACCTATTTCTTCGACGCCGGCAGTTCCGACCTGGCCATCTATCGGCGCGCGCACGATGCCATGCGCAAGCTGCTGCAGCAGGAATGGCCGAAGCGCGCAGCGGGCCTGCCCTATGCCGCGCCCTACGAGGCCCTGATCATGGCCTCCATCATCGAGAAGGAAACCGGCGCGCCGGAAGAGCGCCCGCGGATCGCCTCCGTGTTCGTCAACCGCTTGCGCATCGGCATGCGCCTGCAGACCGATCCCACCGTGATCTATGGCCTGGGCGCCCGCTTCGACGGCAATCTGCGCAGTGTCGATCTGCAGACGGATACCGCCTACAACACCTATACGCGTGCCGGCCTGACGCCGACCCCCATCGCCCTGCCAGGGGCCGCCGCCCTGCGCGCGGCGCTGCACCCGGAGCAAACCCGCTATCTGTATTTCGTTGCCATGGGCAATGGCCTGCATGTGTTTTCGGAAAACCTGAACGCCCACAACCGGGCGGTGAACCGCTATCAGCGTCGTTAGGACACCCACATGAAGGGCATGTTTCTCACCCTGGAAGGCGTCGACGGCGCAGGCAAGAGCAGCCATCTGCAATGGCTGGCCGCCTGGTTCCGCGACCGCGGCCGCGTCGTGCGCATGACGCGGGAGCCGGGCGGCACGCCGGTCGGCGAGAAGTTGCGGGAGATCGTGCTGCACGAACCCATGCACGCGGAGACCGAGGCTTTGATCATGTTCGCCGCCCGCCGCGAGCACATCGAGCGGGTCATCCGTCCCGCCCTGGCGGCGGGCGAGGTGGTCATCTCGGACCGTTTCACCGATGCCAGTTTCGCCTACCAGTGCGGCGGCAGGGGCCTGCCCGAGGCCAGGCTGGAGAGGCTGGAGGCATGGGTGCATGCCGATCTGCAGCCCGATCTGACCTTGCTGTTCGACCTGCCCACCGAAATCGCCGCGCGCCGCCTGGCGACGGCCCGTTCGCCGGACCGCTTCGAACGCGAACAGGCGGATTTCCACGCGCGTGTGCGCGCGGCTTACCTGCGCCGGGCCGAGCTGCACCGAGAACGCATCCGTGTCGTGGATGGCGGCCAAGGACTGGAGGCGGTGCGCGCCCAACTGCGGGTGATCCTGGAGCCGCTGTCTTGATCCATCCCTGGAACCGGACGCTCTTCGCCCGCCTGGGCGGCGCCCGCGAGCGCCTGCCGCACGCCTTGCTGCTGCATGGCCGGGCCGGCGTCGGCAAGCGCGACCTGGCCCTCGATCTGGCGGCCTGGGTGTTGTGTGAAGCCCCGAGCGGCGAGGGACCTTGCGGGCAGTGCGATGCCTGCAACTGGTTCGCGCAGGGCAATCACCCGGATTTCCGTCTGGTGGAACCGCGGGAAGAGGAAACCGACGACGCCGGCAAGGTGGTGAAGAAGGCCAGCCGGCAGATCAGCGTCGAGGCGGTGCGCGGCATCACCGAATTCCTCGGTCTCAGCGCGCATCGCGGCGGCTGGCGCAGCGCGCTGATCCATCCGGCGGAGTCCATGAATGCCGCGGCCGCCAACGCCTTGCTGAAGACGCTGGAGGAACCGCCGCCGCGCGTGCTGCTCCTGCTGGTATCGCATCAGCCGGGACGCCTGCCGGCCACCGTGCTTTCACGCTGCCGCCAGGTGGCGGTGACGCCGCCGCCCGCCGCGGAGGCCCTGGAGTGGTTGCGCCAGGCGCGCATCGACGAGCCCGAGGCGGCGCTGGCCGAGGCCGGCGGGGCGCCCTTGCGCGCCCTGGCATATGCCGACGCGGAGCGGCGCGCCCGCATGGAGTCCTTTCTCGACGCGCTGGCCGCGCCGGAAGCGCTCGAGGCCAGTGATCTGGCCCTGGCCTACAAGGATGCCCTGGCCGACTGCTGGGGCTGGCTGGCCCGCTGGATGCACGACATGCTGGTCCTGCGCCTGGCCGGAAACGGCCGCTACTTTTCAGGACGCGCGGGAGTCCTGCGGCGACTGGGCGCCCATGCGGAACTGTCGGCCCTGCTCGACTTCCAGCGCGAGATCACCCTGGCGGCGCGCTGGTTGCGCCACCCGTTGAACGCCCAGTTGTTGCTAGAATCCTGGCTCATCCGCTACATCCAGGTCACGCGAGGCAACCCATGAGCGATAGCGCGCGTCAGCAAGCCGGCCGGGCGGGCATGCTTTCCCTGGCCATCAAGGAACGTTCCGCCCTGTTCGCCGCCTACATGCCCCACATCAAGGGCGGTGGCCTGTTCATCCCGACCAATCGGCCCTATCAGATGGGCGACCAGGTCTACATGTTGCTGACTCTCATGGACGAGACCAACAAGTTGCCGGTTTCCGGCAAGGTGGTCTGGATCACGCCCTCCGGCGCCCAGGGCAACCGCCAGCAGGGCATAGGCGTGCAGTTCGACGAGAGCGAGGGCGCCGTGTCGGTGCGCCACAAGATCGAGGGCATACTCGGCAACGCCATGAAGTCGACCCGCCTGACGCATACGATGTGATTGAGGTGCGGCTCGTAGCGGGCAGCTTTAACGTGAAAGTCGCCTCAGCGACTCTTGAAGCTCCCCTCTCCCGCAGGTGGGGCGAGAGGGGAATTCGGAATGCGCAGCATTCCGCCCTCGCAGCCGGCTGGCG
>JBBIPL010000062.1:0-6777 GCA_037442845.1 Hydrogenophilales bacterium
AGTTATTTCACGTTAATTACCCCTCTCCCTCCGGGAGAGGGGACAGGGGTGAGGGAACACGCGTGGATGTTGGCGTTGCGGTCGATTTTGCTAACTCAACTGCTTTTTCCAGGTTGAAGCGATGGATCAGGCGACGGTCGCGCTTGGTGGGGCGCCCGTGCAGGGCGGCGGCGGGATCGGACTGCCGCTTGCGTTCCTCGATGCGCCGCTCCCTGGCCTCGCGGCTGGCCGCATCCTCGACATACAGGCGGCGCGCCTCGGCGGCCGGCCCGCGCCGCTCGGACAGCGCCTGCACCCGCACCTGCCAGGCGAGGTCGCCGACCTGGATGCTGAGTTCGTCGCCCGGCTTGACTGCATGGCCGGGTTTCACCCGCTCACCGTTGCGCCGCACCCTGCCCGCCTCCACCGCCTGGTGGGCGAGGCCGCGGGTCTTGAAGAAGCGCGCGGCCCACAGCCATTTGTCGAGGCGCGCGCCGCCGGCGCCTGCGGTGACGGCGCGAGTGGGCAGAAGGCGGGTGGTGATGCGCTGGGTCATGTCGGTTCTCCAACAGGCGCGATGCATGCGTATCCGCTTCCCCCCACTGCGCCCGCTGCGCGGGGGCCGGCACAAGATCCCTCAGTCGCCGGCATCGCTTCGCGCGAGCCAGGCAACCAGTTCTTCCGCCTGCATGCACGGACCGACATGCTCACCCTGGGCCTGGTCACAACCATGGAAGCCCAGTGGCCTCCAGAACTCGATGCTGTCGACGCCCTCGGCCACCACCTGCATGCCCAGGGCATGGGCGAGATCGCTGGTCGCGTGCACGAAAACAGCATCCTGGGCGGATGCCAGCATGCTCTGTACCGATGACCGGTGAACCGCCCTGCTCGGCGACGCGCAGGAAATCGTCCAGCCCCATATCGCCGAATTGCGCATGCGGCCAATACGTCTCCAGCGCGCAGGCCGCCACGCGGCCGTCGGCCAGGCGGGCGCGCGCCGGAAATGCGCCTGCAGGCGATCCGCCTCGATGGCCGTGCGTAGATCCCGCAGCAGGACCAGACGGCGCACCGCGTCGGCCTCGAAGCGAGCGTCGAAGGCGACGTGGCCGCCCATGCCGTCCTTGCCCTGGCGCATCGCCGCGCAAGCCCGACGCAGCAACAACGTGGCGTCGCCGCCGTCGCCGCGCGCAAACAGCCTCCAGGCGAGCAGCACGGCAGCCAGCAGGCCGGCGATGAACATGGCGGCAAAGGAGATGGGCTGCGCCCACCATGAGCCGCAACTTTGCTCGGGCCAGGGATTCGGCCTGGCTCTCGCCGGCATGCCGCAGGCCCCCCAGGGCAAGGCCGAGGACGCCGGCCAGGATCAGCGCGAACAGCGCGAGCGCGCGTGGCTGGAAGGATTGGGCGCAGGCCATGCGACGGATTATGCCCGCGCGTCGCGAAGTATGCGGCGCACCGGCGCGGGCAGCGCCGCTTTCTCGATATCGTTCAGGTCCAGCCAAAGACGTCCCGGCTCGGCGGCGCCGGGAAGCGGCTGCGCCCGCAGCCGCCAGGGCTGGATGCGCAGGCGGAAATGCGTGAAGGCATGGCTGACGCTCGGCAACGCCGCGGCATCGGCGACGCGGCAGCCAAGCCGCTCCGCAACCGCGCCGGGATCCTCGGCCTCGGCGCATTCAGGCAGGCTCCACAAGCCACCCCAGACGCCGGTCGGGGGGCGTTTTTCCAACAGCACCGTACCCGCGTGCAACAGCACCAGCATGGCGACGGCGCGTTCTGGCACGGGCTTGCGCGGCCGCGGCGCGGGCAGTTGCCGCTGGCGGCCCTGACGTTGGGCCAGGCAGGCTGCGCCGAGGGGACAGGCCTCGCAGCGCGGCGCCGCGCGGGTGCACAGGGCGGCGCCGAGATCCATGAGGCCCTGCGTGTAGGCGGGCAGGTCGCGGTCCGGCAGCAGGGCCTCGGCGAGACGCCAGAGTTCGTTCTCGACGGCCCGCTCGCCGGGCCAACCTTCGATGCCGAACACGCGCGCCAGCACCCGCTTGACGTTGCCGTCGAGGATCGCCCGCCGCTGCCCGAAGGCGAGCGCGGCGATGGCGGCGGCGGTGGAGCGGCCGATGCCGGGCAGCGCGGTCAGGACCTCCGGGTCGATGGGGAAACGCCCGCCATGCTCGGCGAGGATGCGGCGGGCGGCGGCATGCAGGTTGCGCGCGCGGCTGTAGTAGCCCAGGCCCGACCACAGCGCCAGCACCTCGTCCTCGTCGGCCGCCGCCAGCGCGGCGAGATCCGGGAAGCGCGCCAGGAAACGGGTGTAATAGGGAATCACGCTGTCCACCCGGGTCTGCTGCAACATGATCTCCGAGACCCACACCGGATAAGGATCGCGCCCGCCCTGCCAGGGCAGGTCGTGACGGCCATGCGCGCGCTGCCAGGCGATCACGCGGGAGGCGAAATCGGGAAGCATGGCGGGAGTGTGACAGAATCTCGCCATGTTCTCGCGCGCCCACCTGCCCCGCCTGCTCTGGTCCCTGGTCGCGGCCGGCGCCTTCGCGCTGGCGGCGGCGAGCCTGTTGCTGAGCGCCTGGCTGGACCTGCATCCCTGCCATCTGTGCATCTTCCAGCGCCTGCTCTACATGCTGCTCGCCCTGCTCGGTCTGCTCGCGGCCTGGCAGGCGGGCACGCGCCTGGGCATGCTGGCCGGCGGACTCGTCCTCGCCGCCGCCGCCGCCGGCGCCGCCGCGGCCGCCTACCAGAGCTGGCTGCAGATGCAGGCGGCCGGCGGCATCTCCTGCATGGCCGGGGATCCCGGCCTGATCGAACGTCTGGTGGAATGGCTGGGCCAGCAATGGCCCGCGCTGTTCCTGGCCACCGGTTTCTGCGAGGACACGGAACTCGTGGTGCTGGGTCTGAGTCTGGCGAACTGGTCCCTACTCTTTTTCCTCGCCTGTCTGGGCGCCGCGGCCTGGGCTCTGCGCCCGGCCGCGCGCACCTCCCTCCACCGCTAGCCGGAGTGCCGCCATGCCCCTGTCACGTCGCCGATTCAATCAATCCCTGCTGGCCGCCCTCGCGGCCGGTCTGGTTCCCGCCCGAGCCCTGGCGCGCGGAGCCCCCACGGAGTTGGTGGAAGGCCGCGACTGGGCGGCCCTCTCGCCGGCGCAGCCGGGCGAAAGTCCCGGCAGGATCGAGGTGCTGGAGTTCTTTTCCTATGGCTGCGGGCACTGCCGCGACTTGCATCCCCTGATCACCGCCTGGGAAAAGAGACTGCCGAGGGACGTGGCCTTCCGCCAGGTTCCGGTCACTTTCGGCCGCGCCGCCTGGGCCAACCTGGCGCGCCTGCACTACGGCCTGGAGGCCGGCGGCCAACTGGCGGACTTGCAGCACGCCATTTTCGAGGCCATCCATAAGCACAAGGTCAACCTGTACACCGAGAAGACCAGCCTGGACTGGCTGGCCAAGCAGGGGGTGGACATCCGCCGTTTCAGCGAGACTTTCCGCTCCTTCGCCGTGGAAACCAGGCTGGCCCGCGCCGAACAGCTCGCCCGCGCCTATCGCGTCGACGCGGTGCCCACCATCGCCGTGGACGGACGCTACATCGTGCTGGGTCAGGCCGCACGGGGACTGCCCGATCTGCTGCGCATCGCCGATGCCCTAATCGCGCGGGCTCGCGCCACACGCCCGGGTGGACAGCGCGGCGCCCGCTGATCAGTCCCCTTGAACGCGACACGGCGAAGCGATTCCGGCATGCCGCGCGGGCAAGACCGCCTCCTCGGCGTGGCCGACCACGCCCGCGACCGCGCCGGCCTGACCTATGTCTATCCCGTGGTGTCGCGCCGCGCCGGCGGGGTGTCCGTGGGCGTCAACCTGAACCCCAACAATGCCTGCAATTGGCGCTGCATCTATTGCCAGGTCCCGGATCTCCAGCGTGGCGGTCCGCCGCCGCTGGACCTGGATCGCCTGGGGGAGGAACTGCGCGCCATGCTGACGGACGTGGTGCATGGGGATTTCATGGTCCGCGCGGTGCCGGAAGGCATGCGCCGGCTCAACGACGTGGCCATCTCCGGCAACGGCGAGCCCACCAGCGCGCGCGAATTCCCGCGGGTGGTCGAACGTATCGGACGGATCCTGGAAGACTTTGGTCTGGCCGGCCGAATCAAGCTGATCCTGATCAGCAACGGCAGCCTGGCGGGCCGCGCCCATGTCGGCGCCGGCCTGGCGGCGATGGCGGGTCTCAACGGCGAGGTCTGGTTCAAGCTGGACCGCGCCACGCGCGCCGGCATCGCCCAAGTCAACGGCGCCGCCATCGATCCGGCCGCGCATTTCCGCCGTTTGGCGACAGTCGCCGGACTGTGCCCGACCTGGGTGCAGACCTGCATGTTCAGCCTGGACGGATATCCCCCCGCGCCGGCGGAAATCGACGCTTATTTAAGCCTGCTGCGCCGTGGCCGCGCGGAAATACCGGCCCTGCGCGGCGTCCTCCTGTACGGCCTGGCCCGCCCCTCGCTGCAAACGGAGGCGACGCGCCTGGGTCCGCTGCCGGAAAGCTGGCTGCGCGGCTTGGCGGCACGCATCGAAGCCCTGGGCCTGCCCGTGCGCCTTTCCGTCTGAGGCGGGGCCCGGCTTCAGGCCATGCGCGCGGTACCCGCGGCGAAACGCTCCGCCAGTCTGGCCCGTGTCAGGGTGAGCGCATCCAGGCCCTGTTCATTGGTGAACAGGTACATGCCGCCCAGGGGGCTGACCCAATGCACCATGAGGATACGGTCCTCGCCCCCCAGGCTGAGATGGACGCGATCGCCCGGGCGGAGACGGGGCGGTGGCGTGGGCGGCGCATGTGCTCCGGCGGTGTCCCGGCTTTTTGCCGACGGCGGGATATCCTCGCCGGAGGCGGCCAGGGCCGGCTGCGCCGCGCAGGTCTCCGTCTGGAACCTGAGCCCCTCGCGCGCGACCGCGGCATGCATCATGGCCAGGTGCTGAAAGAACTGGTCCCTTTCCGCGCGCGGAATGGACAACGCGTCGCAGCCCTCATGCAGGCGCGCCAGGATCGTGGGCAACACGCGCAGCATGTGTTCCGCCTCCCGCTGGCCCTGTTTCGGCGCCAGGCTCCAGAGCAGGGCGTTGACGGTGTCCCAACCGGCCATCCAGTCCGCGTGCCGGTTGCCCTTGGCCATGAAGACGCCGGCCATCAACCTGGCCCAGTGGCGGACCAGGAAATCGTGCGTCTCCTCGGGTGCGCCCTGCTCGCGCAGGTGCTTCTCCATCTCCAGGCGGATGCGGCCGACGACTTCCTGTTCACTGGGCATGGGACGGGTACGCGGTGGGGGAACGGGCAAGTGAGTGGGGATAACGGCGTCGCGCGGCACATCTTGAGACCCGCCGCGCCGCTCCATCCATGCCCATGAAACACAGGTTCCTAAAGTATTCAAGCCTTTGTGCCGATAAGTATTCCTGCTACGCTTCGTCCGTTTTTCCGACTGGTTTCTCTGGGGGAGTTCAACCATCGTGAGCACCGCACCTCGTTCCATCCGCAAACGCCTGTTGCTGGCCCTGGCCACCCTCCCTTTCCTCGGCGTGGTCGCCGCTTTCGGCATCGCGCCCGATAGCGCCACAGACAGCATTCCGCGCACCACCCTGGTGGAGGATGTGGCCCTGCCCGAGGCGCAGCCGACGGACAGCGGCGCTTTCGATTTCTGGCGTGAGGAACGCATCGGGCGGGGCGACACTCTGGCCGACATCCTGTCGCGCATGGACGTCGCCGCCGGCGACGCGCGCGATTTCCTGGCGACCGCCCGGCAAAGCCGCGCCCTCGCCCATCTCGCGCCCGGCCGCAGCGTGCTGGCGCGCGTCACCGCGGGCGGTCAGTTGATGACTTTCCGCTATCTCGCCGCCGAAGACAAACTGGTGACGGTCAGCCGCGCGAACGGGGAATTCCGCCTGCAAGAGCAGGATGTCACACTGGAACCCCGCTTGCTGATGCGCTCCGGAAAAATTCAGGGCTCGCTGTTCGGGGCGACCGACGCCGCCGACGTGCCGGACCGCGTCGCCTCGGAAATGGCCGAGGCGTTTTCCGGCGATATCGATTTCCACAAGGACCTGCGGCGTGGCGATCATTTTTCGGTGGTTTACGAGGCCTACTATTTCGAAGGGCAATTGATCCGCACCGGCCGTCTGCTTGCCGCCGAGTTCATCAACCAGGGCAAATCCCATCAGGCCCTGTATTTCCGCGACGCCCAAGGACGCGACGGCTACTACACTCCGGATGGGCAGAACATGAAGCGCGCCTTCCTGAAGTCGCCCATGCCCTTCACGCGCATCTCCTCTGGCTTCTCCAATTCCCGCTATCACCCGGTTCTCAAGGAATGGCGCTCGCACAAGGGCATCGACTATGCCGCCCCCGCCGGCACGCCGGTGCGCGCGGTGGCCGACGCGGTGGTGGATTTCGCCGGCGTACAGGGCGGCTACGGCAATCTGGTCATCCTCAAGCATCAGGGGGTCTACAGCACCGCCTATGGACACCTCTCGCGCTACGGCAAGGGCATCAAGCGCGGCGCCCGCGTCAACCAGGGCCAGGTGATCGGCTATGTCGGCGCCACCGGCCTGGCCACCGGCCCGCACCTGCACTATGAATTCCGCGTCGCCGGCGTGCAGAAGAACCCGCTGGCCCTCAAGCTGCCCACCTCCTATCCGCTCGATGCGCGCAGCAAGGCGCAGTTCGCGGCGGCCACCGGACCCATGCTGCATCGACTGGAATTGCTGCGCGCGACCAATCTGGCCTCGCTCAACTGAGCGCCTGACCCGGCCGCAAGGTCG
>JBBIPL010000062.1:6877-13561 GCA_037442845.1 Hydrogenophilales bacterium
CGCTTGCCGCCTGATTGCTTACAGGTTGCAGAAGGTCAGATCGAAATCGACCTCGCGGTCGCACAAGCGTGGTTTCTGCACGGTGTCGGGCGACAGGAAGCGGATGTTCAAAGCGTATTTGTTGGCGCTGACCTCGGGCGCACACGGCGCTTCCAGGGCCACGCGCAACAGATGCGCCGTTCTGCCCCCGAGCATCAACTGAAACAATCCCTGGGTGGCGGTATGCCGGCTGACGTGGCCGCTGTCGCGCAGGATGCGCAGCACCACATCCACCGCGGATTTGAGCGGCATCAGGGGAGCGATCCATTCGGACAGATCGGCGCTGCGCTTGGCGGGACCCTGATGCAGCCAGAAATGGTAGACGGGCAGATCGAAACTGCAGGTCCCGCCGGGAATTCCGGCGCGGCCCTTGATGCCCAGCAACCATTCGTTGTCGCGCACATGCTGGCCGATCTTGCCGGTCATCGCATGGACCTCGCCGAGGGCGGCGCCGATGCCCTGCAGGACCTTGCCCAGCCTGGCCGAATCCACCGCCGGGTTGCTGCGCAGAACCTCGAGGCTGGATTTCTGGCGTTCCAGTTCCTGGATGAGCTCGCTCTTCAACTCGGAACGCGCGGTGACATCGACGATTTCGAAAATCCCCAGCAGGGCGGCGTGATGCGAACGCGCGTCGGTCTGCTGGATGAAGAACCGCGCCTTCTCGAACAGATCCTCGAGCCGCAGCCAGGTGCGGATGCGCTCGTGCAGGGGGAATTCGTAGATGGTCACCGGACGGTTCCGACGAGATACATGAGCAAGTCAGCGCAACGGCTTGAATGGCCGGCGATTTTGCAGAATGCCCAGCCTCAGTGCAACGGCAAGTCGAGTTTTTTTTGCGCGCGCTGCGCGGCGAGTCGCAGGTAGGTTTCATGCAGCCGCGTGACACTGGCGCGCAAAGCGGACAGGTCGCCGAAATTTTCGATGACGTCGTCGGCGATGGCCAGACGCTCACCGCGCTTCGACTGGGCGGCCAGGATGGCCCGCGCCTGCTCGCTATCCATGCCCGGCCGCAGCGCGGTGCGGCGCAACTGCTCGGATTCCTCGCAGTCCACCACGGCGATGCGGTCGAGGTGGGGCCGGTAAACGGGCAGGTGCTCAGCCAGCAGGGGCGCCACCAGCACCACGTAGATCCCCCGGGCGGCCTGCATCCGCCGCAGGGATTCGCTCAGGATCAGGGGATGCAGGATGGCCTCCAGTCGTCGCCGCGCCTGCTCGTCGGCGAACACCAGGCGACGCATGGCGGCGCGATCCAGGGCTTCCTCCCGGTCCAGCACGGCGTCGCCGAAAGCGGCGCGGATGGGGGCGATAGCCGCGCCATGGGCGGAGGTCAGGACGTGAGCGATGACATCGGTGTCCACCACCTCGGCGCCGAATTCGCCGAGCATGTCGGCGACCGTGCTCTTGCCCGAACCGATGCCGCCGGTCAGACCGACGCGCAGTAATGGCGCCATCAACCCAGCCAGAGGGCGGTCAGGGGCGCGCCCCAGAACAAGGCCACGACTCCGGCGAGAGCGAGCCAGGGGCCAAAGGAGATGGGCACGGCGCGGTCATGGCCGCGCAAGAGGACAAGGCTGATGCCCGCCACGGCGCCGGCCAGGCTCGCCATCAGGGCGATGGGCAGCAGCATGGTCCAGCCCAGCCAGGCGCCCAGGGCGGCGAGCAGTTTGAAATCACCGTAGCCCATGCCTTCCTTGCCGGTCAGCCAGCGAAACAGATGGTAGATCAGCCACAGCGACAGATAGCCTGCCGCCGCGCCGAGCACGGCCTGCTCCAGGGGTACGAAGACCCCGTGCAGGTTGACCAGCAGACCGGCCCAGACCAGGGGCAGGGTGATGTTGTCCGGCAACAGGCGGGTATCCAGATCGATGAAGCCGAGGGCGATCAGCGCGCCCAGCAGGCAGCAGGCGGCCACCGCCTGCGCGCCCGGACCCCAGTGCCAGGCGGCATAGCCGAACAGGAGGCCGGTGAGGATCTCGACCATGGGGTAGCGTGGCGAGATAACACCGCCGCAGACTGCGCAGCGGCCGCGCAGAAACAGCCAGCTCAGCACCGGGATGTTCTCGTACCAGGCGATGACATGACCGCAATGCGGGCAGGCCGAGCGCGGCGTCCACAGATTGTAGGGCGCGGCCGACGCTTGCTCCGGCGCGGCGGGCTGCTCGTGTCGCGGCTTGACGGCGCCGTCGCCGCCCGCCGCGAGCCAGGCGCACTGCTCGCGCCACTCCCGTTCCAGCATGCGCGGCACACGGTGGATGGCGACATTGAGGAAACTCCCCACCATCAGGCCCAGCAGCGCGGCAAGGGTGACGAACAGCCCGGGCTGGGCGACGAGCAACTCGAACACGTGCGCGGGGCGGGGTCGACTAGACCACGGAGCCCATCTTGAAGATCGGCAGGTACATGGCGATGACGATGCCGCCGATGAGCACGCCGAGGATGACCATGATGAACGGCTCCATCAGGCTGGAGATGCCGGCCACCGCCTCATCGACCTCGCGCTCGTAATAGTCCGCGACCTTGGTCAGCATGGAATCCAGGGCGCCCGACTCCTCGCCGATGGACACCATCTGGATGAGCATGTTGGGAAACACGCCGGCGGTCTGCAGGCAGACGGCCAGGCTGGAACCGGTCGACACCTCGTTCTTGATCTTCAGGGTGGCTTCCATGAACACGGCGTTGCCCGCGGCCCCCGCCACCGAATCCAGCGCCTCGACCATGGGCACGCCGGCGGAGAACATGGAGGAGAAGGTGCGCGCCCAGCGCGACACCGTGGCTTTCTCGATGAGGGGCCCGAACACCGGCGCCTTCAATATCCAGGCATCCATCTTGCGTCGCAGGGCGGGCGAGCGTTTCCAGGCGCGCAGGATCAGGAATATGGTGACGCCGATGACGCCGAAGATGATGTACCAGTAATTGACGAAGGCGTCGGAGATGCTCATCACCAGCATGGTCAGGGCCGGCAGGTCCTGGCCGGAGGCGCCGTACAAATCCTTGAAGGTGGGGATGACGAAGATCATGATGCCGGCGGTGATGATGAAAGCCACCGTCAGCACGATGGCGGGATAGAACAGGGCGGATTTGATCTTGCCCTTGATCGCCAGCATCTTTTCCTTGTAGCTGGCGATGCGGTCCAGCACGGTGTCCAGGATGCCGGCCTGCTCGCCGGCATGCACCAGGTTGCAGTAGAGACCGTCGAAATACTGCGGAAACTTGCGGAAGGCGGCGCTCAGGCTGGATCCGCTTTCCACGTCGGTCTTGATTTCCCCCAGCAGCCTCTGCAGGGCGGCGTTGGCGTGGCTGCGCGCGGAGATGTCGAAAGCCTGCAGCAGCGGCACCCCCGCCTTCAGCATGGTGGCCAGTTGGCGGGTGAACAGGGCGATGTCCTTTTCCGTGATCTTTTGGCCGCGGGCAAACAGACCCGGCTTGCTGACCTTGACGACGTTGATGCCCTGGCGCCGCAGCATCTGGCGCACGAAGGCCTCGCCCGGCGCCAGCATCTGGCCCTTGACCTTCTTGCCAGTCTTGTCCGTGCCTTCCCAGCTGAAAGGCTGCTGCTTGGCAACCGCCGCACCCGTAGCTTGCGCCATGCGTCCCTATCCTTTCATTCGTTGGTGACCGAGAGGACCTCTTCCAGCGAGGTCAGGCCCTGCTTGACCTTGAGCAGACCGGCCTGGCGCAGGTTGAGCACGCCCTCCCGCTGCGCCTGTTCGGCGATGTCCATGGTCGAAGCGTTCTTCAGAATCAGGCGCGTGAGTTCCTCGCTGACCGGCATGACCTGGTAGACGCCGACCCGCCCCTTGTATCCCGTGTCCTTGCAGGCGGAGCAACCCACCGGCGTGTAGGCCTGCCAGGAACCGTCCAGTTCGGCTTCGCTGAAGCCCGCGTTGAGCAGGGCCTCGGGCGGGATATCGACCGGCTTCCTGCAACTTGGACACAGGCGCCTGGCCAGGCGCTGCGCGGTGATCAGGTTGACCGACGCGGCGACGTTGTAGGAGGGAATGCCCATGTTGACCAGACGCGTCAGTGTCGAAGGCGCGTCGTTGGTATGCAGCGTCGACAGCACCATGTGGCCGGTCTGCGCGGCCTTGATGGCGATGTCGCCGGTTTCGTGGTCGCGGATCTCGCCCACCATGATGATGTCCGGATCCTGCCGCAGGAAGGCCCTCATGGCCGAGGCGAAGTCGAGGCCCGCCTTTTCGTTGACGTTGACCTGGTTGATGCCGGCCAGCTGGATTTCCACCGGATCCTCGACAGTGGAAATGTTCACGCCCGGCTTGTTCAGGATGTTCAGGCAGGAGTAGAGTGAAACCGTCTTGCCCGAACCCGTGGGCCCGGTCACCAGCACCATGCCATAGGGCCGTTGCACCGCTTCCAGGAGCAGCTTGAGCTGATCCGGCTCATAGCCCAGGTGCTCGATGCCGATGGTGGCCGAGGTGGCATCCAGAATACGCATGACGATCTTCTCGCCATACAGGGTGGGCAGGGTGGAAACCCGGAAATCGATGGCCTTGCTGCGCGACAGCATGAGTTTCATGCGGCCGTCCTGCGGCACGCGCTTTTCGGAGATGTCCAGCTTGGAGATCACCTTGATGCGCGAGGCGATCTTGTCCTTGATCGCCAGCGGGGGTTGGGCCACTTCGTACAGCGAACCGTCCAGCCGGTAGCGGATGCGGTAGCTTTTCTCGTAGGGCTCGAAGTGGATGTCGGAGGCGCCGCTGTTGATGGCGTCCAGCAGCATCTTCTGCAGGTACTTGACCACCGGCGCGTCGTCGATTTCCGCCGCCGCCGCGGTATCCGTCGCGTACTGGGCGTCATCGTCGCTGAACTCGAGGTTGAGGTCCTCGGTATCGATGGTCTTGAGGATGCTTTCCTCGGTCGCCTCGCCGTGGCTTTCCAGCCAGCGGCCCAGCTTGTCGTCCTCCACGACGATGGGCTCGGTGGCCAGACTGGTCTGGAACTTGATGTCGTCCAGCGCCTTGAGATTGCTGGGATCCGACAGGGCGACGAACAGCCGGTTGCCGCGCTGGGCGATGGGCAGCACCCGGTGCTTGGCGAGCAGCTTGGGATCCACCGCGCCCTTGGGAATGAGCGTCGCATCGAGGGCATCGAGATTGAACAGGGGAATGCCGAAATTGACCGAGGCGAAGGCCGCGATCTGATCGGCACGGAACCTGCGGGTGCGCAGCAGATGGGCGATAAAGCTTTCCTTCGAGCTGCGCGACTGCGTCTGCAGGTTCTCGCCTTCCTCGGGGGAAAGCAGCCCCTGGGTGACCATCGCCCGACACAGACCCGTCAGGTTGGCGCTCACGGTGACCGCGACCATTGCCTCCTCTTTGCCTCTTGATACTGGGTACCGCGCGGGATATTGCCCCCCATGCTGGCAAATGTAAAGAAACCGGGGACAGCGCGAAATCCAGGCGTGTCAACCCTGGGCTGGATAGGCCATGCGGCGCCGCCCTCGACGGCTATTGCTCGTTGCCGGCAACCACGGCCAACTTGGCGGCACGCTGGAGACGCTTCAGTTCGACTTCGCGGCGGGCCGCCGCGGCACGTGAAGGCAGGCATTCCAGGTGAATCAGCAGCACGGGCCGGCGCCCGCGGGTATAGCGGGCGCCCCGACCCTGGTTGTGCTCGCGCAGGCGCCGCTCCGGGTCGGTGGTGATGCCGCAATAGAGGCTGCCGTCCGCGCAACGCAGCAGATAGACGAACCATGCCGGCCCAGCCGGCGGGGCTTCACTGATGTTCGGCCTCGTAGAGCGAAGGCGTGACGCGGGCATGCGCCAGATACTCGCGCAGGTGCTTGACCGCCTGACGGTCCAGCACGTTGCTGTGATGCGGCCGGTGCAGGATGCCCTCGGCGCCGTTGAGCAGCACCCGCACGCGCGCGCCTGACAGGGATTCGACGCTGGCCCCCAGGTGATGCAGCAGGGATTCGACTTCCCGCCAGTGGATATTGCCGCTGATGGGATCCTGGAAGATCGCGCGGATGAAATTGACGTGCTTGTGGCTCATGGCTGTCCCGCCTCGGAGCGATGCGGGACAAGTTTGAACTTTCCGGCGGCCGCTGTCACCGCCCGCCCCATCATTCCTCGGCGTGGCCCTTCTTGCCGGCGGAAATGCGGTCCATCACCGCGAACAGCACGCCGGAGATGACGAAGGTCATGTGGATGCCCACCTTCCATGCGAGCTGTTCGTTGGTGAGGGACTCCACATGCATGAAGGCCTTGAGCAGTTCGATACCGGAGATGGCAACGATGGAGCCGATGAGTTTCATCTTCAGTTCGGCGAAGCCGACGTGGCCCATCCAGCCCGGCCAATCTTCGTGGCTCTCGGCGTCGAAGCGGGAGACGAAGTTCTCGTAGCCGGCGAAGACGATGATGATCAGCAGGTTGGCCACCATCACCACGTCGACCAGGGTGAGCACGCCGATGATGATGTCGCCGCCCTCGGCGGTGAACACCAGGGGCACGAAGTGGATGAATTCCTTGACGAACTTCACCAGCAACAGCGCCAGGGCCAGGACCAGGCCGACATAGAACGGCACCAGCAGCCAGCGGCTGGCGAACAGATATCTTTCCAGACGCGTTTCTACATGCTTCATGCGAGTTGCTCCTAACGGACATGACTTTGTAAGGCGCCCCGTAG
>JBBIPL010000063.1:0-13424 GCA_037442845.1 Hydrogenophilales bacterium
GGGAAAAGGGAAAAGGGAAAAGGGAAAAGGGAAAAGTAAGCGCGCGGTTAGGCTTTACCCGTTTCCCGTTTCCCGTTTCCCGTTTCCCGAATCATCAAAACCGCGTCCGCCAGCGCCACCCGGCGCTGCTCGCCTGCCCCGCGCAGGGGCTTGACCGCCACCTCGCCGGCCGCCGCCTCGTCGTCGCCGATGATGACGGCGAAGCGGGCGCCGCTGGCGTCGGCCTTCTTCATTTGCGACTTGAAACTGCCGCCGCCGCCGTGCAAGACCACGTCGAGGCCGCCGTCGCGCAGGGTTTCGGCGGCCCTCAGGGCGAAACGGCCGGCGGCCTCGCCGACGTTGACCAGGTAGACGTCCGGGCCTGCCGCCTCGGGCGCCAGGCCCAGTTCCGCCATCATCACCAGCAGGCGTTCCACGCCCATGGCGAAGCCGCAGGCGGGGGCGGGCTTGCCGCCCATCTGGGCGACCAGGCCGTCGTAGCGGCCGCCGGCGCAAACCGTGCCCTGGGAGCCCAGTTTGTCGGTGACCCACTCGAACACGGTGAGGTTGTAGTAATCCAGGCCGCGCACCAGGCGGGGGTTCACGGTGTAGGGGATGCCCGCCTCCTCCAGGCCCCGCTTCACCGCCTCGAAGTGGGCGATGGCCGCATCGTCCAGCTCGTCCATCAGCTTGGGGGCGGCCTCCGCCAGGGCCTGCATGGCGGGGTTCTTGCTGTCCAGGATGCGCAGGGGGTTGCTGTGCAGGCGGCGCTTCGCGTCCTCGTCCAGTTGATCGAGATGGGCCTGGAAATAGGCGATGAGCTTCTGCCGGTGGCGGGCGCGGGATTCGGCGCCGCCCAGGCTGTTGATCTCCAGGCGGATATGCTCGGCCATGCCCAAAAGCTTCCAGAGCCGGGCGGTCATCAGCAGCAGTTCGATGTCGAGGTCGGGGCCGGCGAAGCCCAGGGCCTCGACGCCGACCTGGTGGAACTGGCGGTAGCGGCCCTTCTGCGGGCGCTCGTGGCGGAACATGGGGCCGGCGTACCAGAGCCGCTTGCCGCCGTCGAACAGCAGGTTGTGCTCGATGGCGGCGCGCACGCAGGAGGCGGTGCCTTCCGGACGCAGGGTGAGGGATTCGCCGTTGAGCTCGTCGACGAAGGTGTACATCTCCTTCTCGACGATGTCGGTGACCTCGCCGATGGCCCGCTTGAACAGGCCGGTGTGCTCCAGGATGGGCGTGCGCATCTCGCGGTAGCCGTAGCTCTGCAGCCAGGCGCGAACGATGGTTTCGAAACGCGACCACAACGGCGCCTCGGCCGGCAAGAGGTCGTTCATGCCGCGCACGGCGCAAAGGGCGGTGCTCATTGCTGGAAGACGGGAAAAGGGAAACGGGAAAAGGGAAACGTGGCAAGACGAACGGAACCGCGGGTTTCGCGTTTCCCGTTTCCCGTTTCCCGTTTCCCCAACAACCTGGCGCAAGGACTCAAGCGCCCCCCTTGCCATAGGTGCGCCGGACATAGTCCTCGACAATGGCCTGGAACTCCTCGGCGATGCGTTCGCCCTTGAGGGTGACGGTCTTCTCGCCGTCGACGTAGACGGGGGCCACCGGCGTTTCGTTGGCGCCGGGCAGGCTGATGCCGACGTTGGCGTGCTTGCTCTCGCCCGGACCGTTGACGACGCAGCCCATGACCGCCACGTTCATGCTCTCGACGCCGGGGTATTGACCGCGCCAGACCGGCATCTGGCCGCGCAGCCAGGTCTGGATGCTCTGCGCCAGTTCCTGGAACACCGAGCTGGTGGTGCGGCCGCAGCCGGGGCAGGCGGTGACCAGCGGGGTGAAGGAACGCAGGCCCATGGTCTGCAAAATTTCCTGGGCCACCTGGACTTCCATGGTGCGGGGCTCGCCCGGCGCGGGGGTGAGGGACACCCGGATGGTGTCGCCGATGCCTTCCTGCAACAGGATCGCCAGGGCGGCGGTGGAGGCGACGATGCCCTTGCTGCCCATGCCCGCCTCGGTGAGCCCCAGGTGCAGGGCGTAATCGGAACGGGCGGCGAGGTCGCGGTAGACCTTGATGAGGTCCTGCACGCCGGACATCTTGCAGGACAGAATGATGCGGTCGCCGGCCAGCCCCAGTTCCTCGGCGCGCTTGGCGGAATCCAGGGCGGAGGTGATGAGGGCGTTGCGCATCACCTCCTCGGGCTCGCGCGGTGTCGGGCGCTTCGCGTTCTCGTCCATCATGCGCGCCAGCAGGTCCTGGTCCAGGCTGCCCCAGTTGACGCCGATGCGCACCGCCTTGCCGTGGCGGGCGGCGGCTTCGATCAGCGTGGCGAACTGCTCGTCGCGCTTGCCGCCGCGGCCGACGTTGCCGGGATTGATGCGCAGCTTAGCGAGGGCCTGGACGCACTCCGGCACGGCCTTCACGAGGCGGTGGCCGTTGAAATGGAAGTCGCCGACCAGGGGTACGTTGCAGCCCATCGCATCCAGCTTCTCGCGGATGACCGGCGTCGCCCGCGCCGCCTCCTCGGTGTTGACGGTGATGCGCACGACCTCCGAGCCGGCCTGCCAGAGAGCATGCACCTGGGCGACGGTGCCGGCGATGTCGGCGGTATCGGTGTTGGTCATCGACTGCACCACCACCGGCGCGCCGCCGCCGACCGGCACATGGCCGACCAGCACCCGGCGAGTGGGACGGCGCACGATGGGCGAGTTCCAGTTCATGATGGGCTCATTCCAGGGTCAGACGGGCGACCTTCTGGCCGATGAACGGAGTCAGGTCGATGAGGTGGCCGTTGTAGCTCATGCGCACCCGCGCGGCCTCGCCCACCACCAGGCGAAAAGGCGGGTCGCCGGCAAAGCTGTCGACGCCCCCGGCGCGCACCAGCTTGGAGAAACGCCGGCCCTTGCCATCCACCACCTGGATCCAGGCATCGTGTTCGGCCTCGAAACGCAGGACGTGCCTGCCCCCCGCCGGCGGAACACCGGCCTCCGTCTGGGCGCCGGCCTGCGTTGCCGGCAGCGACGCCGGGTCGGCTGGCGCCGCCTGGGTCGCGGGCGCAGCGGGAAGGCCCGCGTCGGCCTGCGGGGGCATGGCGGTCTGGCCGTCGCCTTGCGGCGGCGGAGCGGCGAGCGGCTCCGCCGGCAGGGGGGCGAGCACGGCTGGCGGGGCCGTCTGGTCGCTCAGCAAACTGTCCTCGCCCTGCCGCAGCCAGTGGTAGAGCAGCGCCACCAACAACAGGAAGAGGGCCAGGCTCAGCAGGGGCAACAGCACCCAGCGATGCATGGGCGTGGAAGTAAAGGCGACGCCGGCGCTCGGCGCGGTGATGGTCTCCGACACGGTGGCCTGCGCATCGATGGGCGCGATGAGTTGCTCGGCGTCGACTTCCACCAGCCGCGCGTAATTGCGCACGAAACCGCGCAGGAACACCTCGCCGGGCAGATGCGAAAGATCCTCGGCCTCCAGCGCCTCCACCTGGCGCGCGCTCAGTTTGAGCTTGGCGGCGACGTCGGCCGCGCTCAGTTCGCGGGCCTCGCGGGCGGCTTGGAGCCGCGCTCCGAAACCGGGCAGCAAGGTTTCGCTCACAATATGCCTCCGCCCTGATCGTACTGACCGGTGAGCAGCCATTGCGTTTGCAGGGCCTCGGGGAAACGGCGGCGCAGTTGGGCGCCGTAATGGGCTTCCGCCTCGCGATCGCCCATATGCCGTTCCGCGCGCACCCCCACCCACAGGGCCGGCGCCGACAGCACGCCGGCATCGCCCAGTTGGCGGATCTGCAGACGGGCGGCCAGCCAGCGGCCGCCGCGGACATTGATCTCCGCCATGCCCAGGATGGCGGTGGGATGGTTGGGCGCGCGCTTGAGGGCGCGCGCGAAATACATCTCGGCGGCGGCCAGATCGGATTTCTCGATGGCGCAGGCGCCGGCGTTGGCGAGCGCGCGTTCCGGCGTCTCGTAGAGGGGGTTGGCGAGGGCCGCCTCGAAATGCTTGAGGGCTTCGTCGATCCGCTTGCGCTTGCACAGGAACAAGCCGTAGTTGTTGTGGCCCTCCGAATAACGGGGAGAAAGCTGGATGGCGCGGCGGAAATTGTCCTCGGCCGTGCGATCCTCGCGCAGTTCCGCATGCACCAGACCGAGCATGTTGTAGACCGGCGGATAATTGGGGTCCGTCTCGCGGGCGATGTTGAGGTTCTGCAGGGCAAAGCCGTATTTTCCCTGCGAGTAGTAGCCGGCGCCGAGCTCGGTATGGATGCGCACCCTCTGATTCACTTGCGCGGGCGGGCGGGCTTCCGGGCTGACCTCCTCGATCGACATGGGCGGGTGTCCCGCGCAGCCGGCGAGGAACAGAGCAAGCAGTAGCCAGGCTTTCATGCGATCGACTCCATGCGCCGGGACAAGCGGCGCGAACGGTCCTGCACTTGCCCGGCGAGCTGGCCGCAGGCGGCGTCGATGTCGTCGCCGCGCGTCTTGCGCGTGGTGGCGATCTTGCCCTCGGCCATGAGCCGGCTGGCGAAGCGGCGCACCGCGTCGCCGGGGGAGCGGCGGAAGCCCGACATCGGGAAGGGATTGAAGGGAATCAGGTTGAACTTGCAGGACACGTCGCGGGTGAGTCGCAGAAGCTCATCGGCATGCTCGGGCCGGTCGTTGACGCCGTCGAGCATGATGTATTCGAAGGTGATGAAGTCGCGCGGGCCATCCTGCACGTAGCGCTTGCAGGCGGCCATCAGCTCCTTCAGCGGGTACTTGCGGTTGATCGGCACCAGTTCGTCGCGCAGGGCGTCGTTCGGCGCGTGCAGGGACACGGCCAGGGCCACGGGCATGCGTTCGCGCAGCCGGTCCATGGCCGGCACGATGCCGGAGGTGGAGATGGTCACCCGCCGCCGGGACAGCCCGTAGGCATGGTCGTCGAGCATCAGCGAGACCGCCGCCACGGTGGCGTCGAAGTTGAGCAGGGGCTCGCCCATGCCCATCAGCACCACGTTGGAGATGATGCGCTCGCCCTTCGGGTCTCGCCCCAGGGCCCGGTTGGCCCACCACAGCTGGCCCACGATCTCGGCCGTGGAGAGGTTGCGGTTGAAGCCCTGCTTGCCGGTGGAGCAGAAGGCGCAGTCCAGGGCGCAGCCCACCTGGGTGGACACGCACAGGGTGCCCCGGTCGGTCTCCGGGATGAACACCGTCTCCACCCGGTTGTTGGGCCCCACCTCCAGCAGCCACTTGCGCGTACCGTCGGCGGAGAGCTGCTCGTGCCCCAGCACGGGCGGCCGGATCTCGGCCACCTCTGGCAACTTGGCGCGCAGGGACTTGGCCAGGTCGGTCATCTCCTCGAAGCGGTCGGCGCCGTACTGGTAGAGCCAGTGCATGACCTGGCGGGCGCGAAAGGGCTTCTCGCCGATGCTTTCGAAGAAAGCGACGAGAGCGGCCTGATCGAGATCGAGGAGATTGACGCGATTCAACGCAGTGGCCGGATCAGCGCGAATAGACCTGGGAAGCCGGGAAGAAATAGGCGATTTCCACGGCGGCGGTTTCCGGCGCGTCGGAACCGTGCACGGCGTTGGCGTCGATGCTGGAGGCGAAGTCGGCGCGGATGCTGCCGGCCTCGGCCTTCTTGGGATCGGTGGCACCCATCAGCTCGCGGTTCTTGGCGATGGCGTTGTCGCCTTCCAGCACCTGGATCATGACCGGGCCGGAGGTCATGAATTCGACCAGATCGTTGAAGAAGGGGCGGCCCTTGTGCACGGCGTAGAAGCCTTCGGCCTCGGTCCTGGACAGATGGGCCATGCGCGCGGCGACGATCTTCAGGCCGTTGGATTCGAAGCGGGAATAGATCTTGCCGATGACGTTCTTGGCGACGGCGTCGGGTTTGACGATGGACAGGGTGCGTTCGATAGCCACTTGGGAATTCTCCGGGAGGGGTGGGAAGCGGGATGAAGGCTGCAAAGCCGAGCGAAGGCTTTGAAAATACTTGGAAAAAAGCGCGCGCACCTTAGCACGAAACGCCCCTAAAATAAAGGCGATGCGCCGCACATGGGCGTCGAACGAGCCGCCGCGAGGAGACAGGAATGGCCGCCGAGGACAGATCCCCGGAACAAGAGGATGTTCGCAGGAAAGCCTTGCTGCGCTTGGGCGCGGCCGGGGTGGTGACCGCCGTCGCCCTGGCCGGCCTGTGGTGGCTGGACCAGGACGGCAAGAAACCGTCGGTGGCTGAAAAACCCCAGGCGATCCCCGCGCCCATCGTGCCGGCGCCGCCCACCGAGGTGGCGCCGCCGCGGGCCGAGACGCCGGCGACGCCCGCCACGTCGGAGGGAGCGCCTCCGGCGCCGCCCGCCGAAGCCGAGGCGCCGCCGCCACCGCCGAAAGTGAGCTATCCGCCGAGTCCGCCGTCGCCGGCGCCAACCCCGCCGCGCCCGTTGGCGGCGGCTGCTGGCGCCCCCGCCGCCAAGGCCCCAGCCACGCCAGCCCCGCCTCCAGCGCAGGCGGAGCCTGTGCCGGCCGGCAAGGGCTTCGTGGTGCAATTGGGCGTGTTCAGCAATCCGGACAATGCGCGTGAACTGGTGGAGCGGCTTGCCAAACAGGGGATTCGCGCCCAGCTGGAGGCGCGTGTCCATCTGGGGCCCTTCCGCAACCGCCAGGAAGCCGAGAAAGTCCAGGCGGAAATGCGACGCCTCGGCTACACGCCGCTGATCACGCCGGCGAGCACGGCGAAATGAGCCAGCCGGGCTGGTCACCGCCTGCCAGGAATTCGGCGTCGGCGCCGATCTCCGCCGCCCAGGCCAGACGCTCGCCGACGTAGACCAGGGGCAGGCGCTGCCGGCGCCAGGGCGGGATGCCCGCCTCGCGCAGCAGATCCTTGAGCGGCCGCCGCGGCCGGTCGAAGGCGGTGCGCAAACGCTCGCCGCCGCGCCGCAGACGCACGCTCACCGGCCCCGGCTCCAGCCTGACGCCGGCGCCGCGCGCCGGCGTGAAACGCAATGCACCGGCGTCGTCCAGTTCCAGCACCGCCTCACCGTTCCATGTCCATTGCGCCCAGGCCGGCGCGACGACGCGCGCGCTCGGCACGATGCGGGCGAGGCCGCGATGGCGGCGCAGGCTGAGCTTGCCGAAGTCCACCATCATCCGCGCGTCCCGGCGCGCTTCCAGCAGTTGCCGCAGGCCCTCGCGCAGGGCATCGGCATGCAGATCGGCGCCCGCCAGTTCCAGGCGACGGCGCAGCAGGTTGCGCGCGCGCGCCGGCGAGAGGCCGGCCAGCGCGGCGACGCTCAGGCCCTCCGGCGTGAGCACCGCGCCGGCGTCGAGATCGGCGAGGTCGTCCAGCAACGCCGCGGTCTCGGCGAAGCGTTCGGCGGCGCGAGCCAGGGTCGCGGCCGGCGCGGCAAAGCGCGTTTCCAGCAGCGGCAGCACCTGCTGCCGCAGCAGGTTGCGCGTCAGGTGGGTATGCAGGTTGCTTTCGTCCTCCACCCAGGACAGGCGGCGCGCGCGCGCCCAGACGTCGATATGGGCGCGCGGCGCAGACAGCAGCGGGCGCAGCAGCAAGGGGCCGCCGGCCCGCAGGCGGCGGCAGGCCGGCATCGCCGCCAGGCCCTTGGCGCCGCCGCCTCGCAGCAGTTGCGCGAGCACCGTCTCGGCCTGGTCGTCGCGGTGATGCGCCAGGGCCACGGCATCGGCGTCGAGGTCGGCAAATACGGCGTAACGGGCCGCCCGCGCGGCGGCCTCCAGGCCCTCGCCGCGCTTGCGCACCTCGACCCGCACCACTTGCAGGGGGATCTCGAGATCGCCGCAGACCCGCGCGCAGTGCAGCGCCCAGTCGTCGGCTTGCGCGGACAGGCCATGGTGCACATGCACGGCGGCGAGGGAAAAACCGCCGCGCGCGCGCAGCTCGGCGAGCAGATGCAGCAGCACGCTGGAATCCAGGCCGCCCGAATACCCCGCCACCAGGCGCCCCGCAGCGGGCAGGTAGCTTTCCAGACAGGCGGAGACCAGATCGATCAGGCCGGCGCTCTCCGCAAGAGACCTGTCGGCGCCCGCGCCGGCGATGCCGGCGGGCGCGGCGGAAGTGGACTCAGGCCCGCCCTTCCTTGAACTTGCCATAGGCCATCAGGCGGGCGTAGCGATCGTTCAGCAGGGTATTGAGGGGGCGTTCGCGCAGACTGGCCAGCACCTCCGACAGGGTCGCGCGCAGGCTCTCCAGCATGGCTTCGGGCTCGCGGTGGGCGCCGCCCAGGGGCTCGCCGACGATGTGATCGACCAGGCCCAACGCTTTCAGCTTGGCGGCGGTGATGCCCAGCGATTCCGCGGCCTGCGGGGCCTTCTCCGCGCTTTTCCAGAGGATCGAGGCGCATCCTTCCGGCGAGATCACCGAATAGGTGGCGTACTGCAGCATGACGATCGCGTCACCCACGCCGATCGCCAGGGCGCCGCCGGAGCCTCCTTCGCCGATGACGGTGCAGATGACGGGGGTTTTCAATTCCGCCATGACGTACAGGTTGCGGGCGATGGCCTCGGACTGGCCGCGCTCCTCGGCGTCGATGCCGGGATAGGCGCCGGGGGTGTCGATGAAGGTGAACACCGGCAGGCGGAATTTCTCCGCCAGGCGCATCAGCCGCAGGGCCTTGCGATAGCCTTCCGGCCGCGGCATGCCGAAGTTGCGGTACTGGCGTTCCTTGGTATCGCGCCCCTTCTGGTGGCCGATGACCACCACCGGCTCACCCTGGAAACGGGCCAGGCCGCCGACGATGGCGGGATCGTCGGCGAAGGCGCGATCGCCGTGCAGTTCCTCGAACTCGCTGAACAGGCCATGGATGTAGTCGAGCGTGTAGGGCCGCTGCGGATGGCGCGCGACCTGGGAGATCTGCCAGGCGCTGAGCTTGCCGTAGATCTGTTTGGTCAGCGCCGCGCTCTTCTTGCGCAGGCGCTCGATTTCCTCGGAGATATCCAGGGCCGGATCGCCGCGGACTTCGGACAACTCCTCGATCTTCGCCTCCAGTTCGGCGATGGGCTGCTCAAAGTCGAGGAAGGTGACTTTCATGATGGCTCGGGCTCGGGCAAGGGGCCAGGATTTTACCTGATCGCCCGCGCGGGTTGGTCAATGCGGGTGACCGTGCGGGCCATGCACATGGCCATGCGCCACCTCCTCCGGCAAGGCGGCGCGCACCTCGCAGACCACGCACTTCAGGCGCAGGCTCTGGCCGGCCAGGGGATGGTTGCCATCCACCACCACCTTGCCCTCGGCGACGTCGGTGACGGTGTAGAGCATGACCTGGCGGCCGTCCTCGCTGGAGCCTTCCAACTGCATGCCGACATGCACCTCGGAGGGGAACAGTTCCGCCGGTTCGACCCGCACCAGCTCGGCATCGTATTCGCCGAAGGCGTCTTCCGGCTCCAGCACCAGATCCAGTACGGCGCCGGTGCCCTGGCCCTCGAGGGCCGCCTCCAGCTTGGGAAAGATGCCGTCGTAACCGCCGTGCAGATAGACCGCGGGGGCGGCGTCGGTGGCCTCCTCCAGCAGTTCGCCGTCGGGGCTTGTCAGTTGGTAGGTCAGGGTGACCACGGTGTCCTTGGCGATCAGCACTCACAGCTCCTTGACGAGTTGGAGAATTTCCGCGGCATGCCCCTTGGGCGTCACGTTCTGCAGGATATGGCGAATGCGGCCGCCGCCGTCGATGACGAAGGTGCTGCGGTTGATGCCTTCGCGCATGACACCGTCCACCTCGCGCTGGACGATGACGCCGTAGGCCTGACAGGCGATGCCGTCCTTGTCCGCCAACAGTCGCACGGTGATGCCGTGCTTGTCGCGGAAGGCGCCGTGGCGGATGCAGTCGTCGCGCGACACGCCGGCCACCGCGCAGCCCAGCGCGGCATAGTCGCCTTCCAGGTCGCTGAACTCGATGGCCTGGGTGGTGCAGCCCGGCGTATCATCGCGCACGTAGAAGAACAGCACGAGCGGCTTGCCGCGGTAATCCGAAAGCTTGGCGATGGTCATGTCCGCGTCGGGCAGTTCGAAATCAGGCGCCGCGTCGCCGATGTGCAGCATGGGGGGTCCGCTCCTGGGAAAAAAGCCGAGGGCATTATATGAGCAAAAGCGCCGCCTCCCGCCACGGCTTTCGCATGCGGGATTTCTCCCTCCGCCGCCTGCTCGGCGGCATTCCCTCATCCACCTTCCTCGCCGAATACTGGCAGAAACGTCCCCTGCTGGTGCGCCAGGCCCTGCCCGGCTTCGGCGACTGGCTCGACCGCCATCTCAGCGAACCCAAGGCTCACGTCTTCTTCGACCCGCCGACGCGTCCGCTTTCGCCGGCCGCCTTCGCGCGGCGCGTCGCGTTACCTGGAGATTAGACCGTGTAAATTTTAAGCTTCGTCCATCAGCGCAAGGAACAGGTTCAGCGCCCGCTGCGCCCCGCAGGGCGCGGTGTCGCGCAGCCGGCGCAGGCGCTCGGCGGCCTGCGTGCCGGCGTCGCCCGCCACGCGGGGGCAGTAGCCCATGCTCCAGTCGGCGAACTGCCCGCGCTGCAACGCTTCCCGCAACAGCAGGCGCATATCCGCGTGGCGGGGATCGCTGCCCAAGCGAGCCGGCGCTTCGTCCAGCGCGGTACTCGGTCCCTCCGGGATCTGGAAGAACAGACCGCCGTGGCATTGCAGGTGGCCGCTGATGTCGCGGCTTGCATGGTTTCGCCTGGATTGTTCGAGGATGCGCTCGATGTCGGCCTGCCCGATGCCGGGCGCGGCGACGCTGATGTAGGCGAGATGCTGGAGGGGCATGGCTGGATGGCGGAGATGCGCGAGGGCGGCAAGCACAGGCCTGCCACGATGTGCCCAAGTTCATACGGGAACCATGGCGCCCCCGCCGCGACAAACACAGGGTTCGGCAGCGAGCCGAAATCACCGAAGGAGACTGACCATGTCATTGCACAAGCATTTTTCCGCGAGCCGGGTCCTGACAGCCCTGGCCTGCGCTGTCGTCCTGTCCGCTCCCGCCGCCGCCGATCACTGGCGCGGTCAGCCCGGCATGGGCAATTACGGCCACTGCCCGCATTACCAAGGCATGACCAACTGCCCGCACAAACCCGCCGGGCCGATGATGCAACGCATGTCCGGCAAGATGCTGGGCGTGCAGATCAGCGACCTGCCCAACGCCATGCTGGATGCGGGCGAGGTGGGCTATGGCGTCAACGTGGAGAAGGTACAGCCCGACAGCGCGGCCGCCAGCGCCGGCATCCAGGCCGGCGACCTCATCGTCGAATTCGCCGGCAAGCCGGTGCTGTCGGCGGAACGCCTGCGCTGGCTGGTGCGCAAATCGGAAGCGGGCAAGGCCCTCGATGTCAAACTCATGCGCGAGGGTAAGCCGCTCGCGGTGACGGTCACCCTTGCCGAGCCGGCGCCCAAGGAGAAGTGCGAGCCGAAAGGCGCGCCCCGCGTCGGCGCCTGATATTCATCCGTGAGTTCGAAGTTGTCGTCCAGGCGCGCAAGTTCGTGCATGACCTCTTCCGTTCAGATGGAGGGGTCTATCAGATAACCGTTGCCGGTAAGTTCGTGTTCCATGGGGAATCCTGCTGCGTTGAAACCGGTTCGGAGTATACCGGGACTGCCGCGCAAACCCGCGCCAAACCCCATGGTGAGGCGGTCCCGGAAATTCGGACACCCGGCTCGCACGCTCCTGAGCTTCGTCCGCCTCGACCAGCAGAGGGCGAAGAAAGCCCTGCCGGTCGCCGACGCATGAGCGGCGGCATGGTGTATCGTTCCGCCGGCTCCTCGCCCTCGCCGCCGAAATGCTGAAAAAACTGCTGCCCTTCCTGCTCGCCTTCGTCCTGCCCCTGGTGCTGATCTATGCCTGGTGGGGCGGCTTCAATGCGGCGCGGATCGAGGAAACCACGGCCGGCCCCTACACCTACGCCTATCTGGAACAGAAGGGCGACTACGCCAAGCTGCCGGAACTGGCGGCGAAGGCCCGCCAGGCGCTGGAAGCCGGCGGGCTGAGCGCGGGCACGCCGATCACCGTGCTGTATTCCAATCCCGATCTGGTCGACCCGCCCGAACGCCTGGCGCGCGCGGGCTTCCTGGTGCCGGCGGACAGCCAGGTCGGCGGCGGCCTGCGCATCGACACCATTCCCGCCCGGCGCGTGCTTTCCGTGCAGGTGCGGGCGGGCAGCCTGCTCGCCCCGAGCAAGGCCTACCTGGCTCTCGACCGCTACCTGCAGGAGCGCGGCCGCGGCATCCAGATGCCCACCGTCGAACTCTATGCCCCCGCCGAGAGCCGGTTGCGCATGGGGCTGCTCACCGTGGAGATGGAATGGCGCTGAGGCGGGCGCCCGTGCGCGCCCCGGCCCGGCCGCGCGGTGACGGAAAGCCGAGCCGGTGAGCCTGTTCGCCCTGCTTGCCGCCCTCGGCCTGGAGCACTGGCGTCCAGAGCGCCCGGACGGACCCCGGCAGTGGGCCGGGAAATGGCTGGCGCGCCTGCTCGACAACCTGAATGCCGGTGGCGAGCAGCACGGCGTCCTCGCCTGGACCCTGGGCGTCCTGCTGCCGGCCCTGGCGGCGGCCGGGGCGGGCTGGGCGCTGGCGGGCGTGTGGATGCCCCTGGCCTGGGTCTATGGCGCCGCCGTGCTGTATTTCTGCCTCGGTTTCAGGAGCGCCTCATACCTTGCCGCCAGGGTGTTCAAGGCCCTGCGCGCCGACGATGTGGAGTCCGCCCGCGCGCGTCTCGCGGAGTGGCGCCCCGGCCAGCCGGCGGGCGCCGATGCAGACAGCCTGATGCGCCAGACCCTGGAAGAGATCCTGCGGCAGGCGCTGATCCGCCTGTTCGGCGTGGTGTTCTGGTTTCTCCTGCTGGGTGCGGCCGGCGCCGTGCTCTACCTGCTCACCCGGCTGGCGCGCGACCGCTGGCAGGCCGAGCCGGAGTTCGCCCGATTCACCCGCCGCGTCGCCCACTGGCTGGACTGGCTGCCGGCGCGTCTGCTCGCCTTCAGCTTCGCCATCGTCGGCAACTTCCAGGATGCCCAGGCCTGCTGGCGCGCCCAGGCCGCAAGCTGGGGCGAGGAGGGCGACGGCATCGTGCTGGCCGCCGGCGCCGGCGCCCTCGGCCTGCGCCTGGGCGGCGCCGCGCGCCTGCCCGGCGGCGAACTGCCGCGCCCGCCGCTGGGACCGGACGAGCCGCAGGGCATGGCGCCCGGCCTCGATTCCCTGGACGCCGTCGTGGCCCTGGTCTGGCGCGCCGCCCTGCTTTGGGTGGCGGTGCTCGGTCTGCTCTGGCTGGGCGGGCTGTAGTGGAGCGCCTGGCCCGCATCTACCGCTTGCACCAGGCCCTGGCGGCCCGTCGTTACCCCGTCTCCCGCGCCACCCTTCAGGCGGAGTTGGAGCGTTCCCGCGCCACCCTCACGCGCATCATCGCCGAGATGCGCGACCTGCTCGGGGCGCCCATCGAATTCGACGCCGCGCAGGGAGGCTACCGCTACAGCCATGAT
>JBBIPL010000064.1:0-10355 GCA_037442845.1 Hydrogenophilales bacterium
ACTAGCCGTGGTTCGGATGCCGGTGCCCATTCCGCCGGAAATCCACATGCCCGTCGATCAGGGTGTACTGCACCCTTCCCTGCATCTCCAGCCCCAGGTAGGGGCTGTTCTTGCCCAGGCTGGCGAGATTCGACGGACTCACGATCCAGGCGGCATCCGGGTCGAACAGGCAGAGGTCGGCGGGACGGCCGGCGGCGATGTGGCCGGCGTCCACCCCGAGGATGCCGGCGGGCTGGTGGGTGATGTAGCCGAGGGCGCGGGCCATGGGAATGCCTGCCTCCCGCGCCCATTTCAGGGTCAGCGGCAGCAGCAGTTCGACGCCGGTGGCGCCGGGCTCGGCTTCCTGGAAGGGCAGTTCCTTGGCGTCGTCGTCCACCGGCGCGTGGTCGGAGCAGATCGCGTCGATGCTGCCGTCCTCCAGGCCCTTGCGGATCGCGTCGCGGTCGCGCTGGCTGCGCAGGGGCGGGATCAGGTGGCAATTGGCGTCGAAATTGGCGGTATCCATTTCCGACAGATGGACGTGGTGGATGCCGACGTCGCAGGTGATGGGCAGGCCGTCGTGCTTGGCCCGGCGCACCATCTCGATGCCGGCCCGGCTGGACAGGCGGGCGAGATGCACGCGGGCGCCGGTCTCCCGCACCAGCAGCAGGATGGTGGAGATGGCCACCGTCTCGGCGGGCACGGGGATGGGCGGCAGGCCGTGGCGGGCGGCGACGACGCCGTCGTGGGCGACGCCCTCGCGGCCCAGGTGGGGATCCTGGGGACGCAGCCAGATCGGCAGTTCGAAGGTCTTCGCGTATTCCATGGCGCGCAGCAGCACCTGGGTATCGACCAGGGGCGCGTCGGCCTGGCTGAAGGCCATGCAGCCGGCCTCGTTGAGTTCCGCCATTTCCGTCAGGCGTTCGCCCTTGAGTTCGCGGGTAAGGGCGCCGATGGGATAGACCCGCGGGCCGGGCATGTGCTTGGCGCGGAACTTGAGCATTTCCACCAGGCCCGGCTCGTCCAGGGGCGGGTCGGTGTCGGGCGGGCAGGCCAGGGAGGTGACGCCGCCGACGGCTGCCGCGTGCATTTCGGATTCCAGGGTCGCCCGGTATTCCAGTCCCGGCTCGCGCAGGCGCACGGAGAGGTCGACCAGGCCCGGGCAGATGACCAGGCCGCTGGCGTCGATGACCTGGTTGGCGTGGAAATCGGCTGGCACGGCGCCGACGCCGACGATGTGGCCGGCGGCGACGAACAGGTCGCAAACCGCGTCCAGGCCCGAGGCGGGATCGATGACGCGGCCGTTGCGGATATGGATCTTCATGTCTGCGCTCCCGTCGCGCCCGCTCCGACGAGCAGGCTCATCACCGCCATGCGCACGGCGATGCCGAAGGTGACCTGCGACAGGATCACCGACTGCATGCCGTCCGCCACCGCCGAGTCGATCTCCACGCCCCGGTTCATGGGGCCGGGATGCATGACGATGGCATCCGGCTTGGCCAGTTTCAGCTTGTCCGGGGTCAGTCCCCAGTGCTTGTAGTACTCGCCGGCGCTGGGCAGGCGGGAGCCGCGCATGCGCTCGTTCTGCAGGCGCAGCATGAGCACCGCGTCGACGTCCCTGAGACCCTCGCTCATCTTGTGGAAGACATGCACGCCGAGGTTCTGCACATCGCGCGGCAGCAGGGTGCGGGGCGCCACCACGCGCACTTCCGGGCAGCCCAGGGTGGTCAGGGCGTGGATCTGCGAACGGGCGACGCGCGAATGCAGCACGTCGCCGACGATGGCCACGCGCAGGTTGTGGAAGGCGCCCTTGTAGTGGCGCAGGGTGTACATGTCGAGCAGGCCCTGGGTGGGGTGGGCGCAGCGGCCGTCGCCGGCGTTGATCACGCTGATGTGCGGGGCGACGTGGCGGGCGATGAGGTGGCTGGCGCCGGCGGCGGCGTGGCGCACGATGAACATGTCCGCCTGCATGGCCGACAGGTTGGCCACCGTGTCGAGCAGGGTCTCGCCCTTGCTCTGCGAGGAGGCGTTGATGTTCAGGTTGACGACGTCGGCGGACAGCCTTTTCGCGGCGATCTCGAAGGTGGTGCGAGTGCGCGTGGAGTTCTCGAAGAAGATGTTGAAGATGGCCTTGCCGCGCAGCAGCGGCACCTTCTTCACGTCGCGCTCCTGGGCGGAGACGGCGATGAAGGAGGCCGAGGTATCCAGGATCTGCGTGAGGATGCGCGCCGGCAGGCCTTCCAGCGTGAGCAGATGGCGCAGGCGGCCGTCCTCGGTGAGTTGCGGGTTGGCGCTCATGCTTTCCTCTTCATGACGAAGTGCAGGCCATCGCTGTCGTTCTTTTGCAGCGAGATGTGCTCGTCCGCCGGCAGTTCCAGGCGCAGGCCGACGAAGTCGGCGCAGAACGGCAGTTCGCGGCCGCCCCGGTCGACCAGCACGGCCAGGCGGATGACGGCGGGCCGGCCGTAGTCGAACAGCAGGTTGAGGGCGGCGCGGGTGGTGCGGCCGGTGTAGAGCACGTCGTCGAGCAGCAGGATGCGCCGATTCTCCACCTCGAAGGGGATGTGCGAGGGCCTGGTTTGCGGATGCAGGCCGATGCGCGAGAAATCGTCGCGGTAGAAGGCGATGTCCAGCACGGCGCGGGGGATGTCCAGCTTCAGGCGGGAGGCCAGGGCCTCCATGATCCAGACGCCGCCGGTATGGATGCCCACCAGGGCGCATGCGGGCGTGATGTGCGGCGCGATCTGTTCGGCCAGGGAATCGATGAGGGCATCAGGCGAGGGTAGGTGCGCGGGCATGGCTTTGCTCGAAGTAGTCCTGCAGGATCTGCTGGGCCGCGACCGCGTCGTCCAGCCCCTTGCGCTCGCGGCCCCTGACGCCGGCCTCGCGCAGGCGCAGGTCGGCGTCGAAGGAGGTGAGGCGCTCGTCCACCAGCGCCACGGGCAGCCTGAAGCGGCCTTGCAGCTGCTTGGCGAAGCGGCGGGCGCGGCGGGAAAGGTCGTGCTCCGTGCCGTCCATGTTGAGCGGCAGGCCCGCCACCAGCTCGCGCGGTCGCCATTCCTCGATGAGCGCGGCGATGCGGCCGAAGCGCGCCGCGTTGGCTTCGCCGGCGATGGTTTCCAGGGGATGCGCCAGACGGGTTTCCCAGTCGCCCACCGCCACGCCGATGCGAAAGAGGCCGAAGTCGAAGGCCAGCACGCCGCCGCTTTTCACGGAAATCGCCGCGTCGCGGCGCTCGATGCGCCCCTCGCCCTCTGGGGCGAGAGGGGAATTCGGAATGCCCCGCATTCCGCCCTCGCAGCCGGCTTGCGATGCAGCGCAAGCCGTGGGGCGCGAAGCGGGGGTTGGGGGGTGAGGCGGGGGTTTCGCGGAGCATGCGCAGCACCCGCCGAACGGCCCCGGAATGCAGTCCGGGGAGCGTACTGCAAGTGAGGGAAACAGGCATGGCGCCCGGAGCGTTGATGCGAGCCGATTACGTATTTCGCCATGCCTGTTGCCATCAGGCGTGGCCCGCCTCTTCCGAAAGCATGGACAGATCGATGCCCAGCAAGCGCATCGCCGCGGGGATGCGATCCTGGGGCGGCAGGGAGAAGATCACCTCGGGATCGGCGGGCACCGTCAACCAGGCGTTCTGCTTGATCTCGTCTTCCAGCTGACCCGGCCCCCAGCCGGCGTAGCCCAGGGTCACCAGGATCTCGGCCGGACCTTCCTGGCGGGCGGTGGCCTCCAGGATGTCCTTCGAGGTGGTCAGGCCGACGCGGTCGTTGACCGACAGGGTGGAGCCCCAGCTTCCCACCGGGCGATGCAGCACGAAGCCGCGTTCCACCTGCACCGGCCCGCCGTAATAGACCGGCTCGCCGCGCAGGTGCGCATCGGTCAGATCGAGGCCGATCTGGCTGAACAGGGAGGCCATGTTGAGATCGATGGGGCGGTTCACCACCACCCCCAGGGCGCCCTGCTCGCCGTGGTCGCAGATGTAGGTCAGCGTGCCGGAGAAGTTCGGATCCAGCATGTTGGGCATGGCGATCAGGAAATGGTCGGTGAAGTTGGCGTTGTCCATGGTCGGATCCGGGGTCGTGGCAAGCATTGTAACGCCACCTTTCAGCCCCCAATATGGCTGCCTGGATACCTGCGCTTCGGCATGGTCTCCATCCGCGAACTGGTGCGCCGGGCACTGGAAATAGGCGGCGAGGCTCAGCCGGCCGGGTCTAGCCCCTCGCGCACAGTCGGATAGCGCAGCCGGAAACGCAGCTCGGACTTGATGCGCCGGTTGCATAGGCGGCGCGATTCGTTGAGGAAACTGCGCATGGCCGGCGTCACCGCCGCGATGACTTCCTGCCGGGGCAGGCGCGGCGGCCGCGGCAGGCCGAGGTGGTCGGCGACCACGTCGAACCAGTCGCCCATCTTCAGGCCGCTGTCATCCACCGCGTTGTAGAGCCGGTTGGGCTTGCCGCGGAAGAGGGCGGCGAGGGCGAGGCGGGCCAGGTCGTCGGCGTGGATGTGGTTGGTGTAGGCATCGTCCTCCGCGACGATGGCCGGCAGGGCCTTCCTGATCCGTTCCGCCGGCATGCGATCCTGGGCGTAGATGCCGGGCGCGCGCAGGATGGCGACATGGCGTCCGCTTCGGCCCCAGGCGCGCAGACGGGCTTCAGCGTCGGCGCGGCGCCTGGCGCGGGTATTGTGCGGCCGGGCCGGCCGGGTTTCCGGCGCCACGGCGCCGGCGCAATCGCCGTAGACGCCGCTGGTGCTGATGTAGATCAGTGAAGCGCGGGGCGTGAGGCGTGAGGCGTGAGGCGTGAGGCGTGAGGTGTGCGGTCGGCGGCAAAGGGCGGCGAGCAGGCGGCGGGTGCGCGGGTCGGTGTCGCCCTCTGCCGGCGGCGGGGCGAAGTGCAGCACGGCATCGGCCAGCCCGGCCAGGCGCTTGAGGCTGGCGCGCTCGTCGAGGTTGCCGGCGATCGGCGTGACGCCGGCGGCGCGCAGTGTGGCGTAACGTTCAGGCGAGTGGCTGAGGGCGAAGAGCCGGGCGCGGCCGCCGAGCAGGCGGGCGACGCGCAGGCCCACGTCGCCGCAGCCGACAATTAGAATGCGCATGTTCTTTCGAGCGGACATGACTGTGTGATGGCCTCGAAGCGTGTAGTCATGTCCGCTTCCCTCACCCCCAACCCCTCTCCCGCTTGCGGGCGAGGGGAGCTTCGAGAAGTCGCGGAGCGACTTTTACGTTAAAAGGAAAACGATCGTGTCTTACCAGGTCAGCATTCAACCCAGCGGCCACCAGTTTACCGTCAAGCCCGGCGAAACCCTGCTTGCCGCCGCCCTCAACGCCGGTTTCTCTTTGCCCTATGGCTGCCGCAACGGCGCCTGCGGCGCCTGCAAGGGCAAGGTGCTGGCCGGTTCCGTCGATTACGGCGCCTTCCAGGAGGGCGCGCTGACGCACGAGGACAAGCTGCGGGGTCTGGCCCTGTTCTGCTGCGCCAAGGCCGAGAGCGATCTCACCATCGAGGCGAAGGAGGTGGGCGCCGCCAAGGACATCCCCATCAAGACCCTGCCCTGCCGCATCGAGAGGATGGACAGGTTGGCCGCCGACGTCATGGCCCTGTGGCTCAAATTGCCCGCCAACGAGCGCCTGCAGTTCCTGCCCGGCCAGTACATCGACTTCCTGCTCAAGGACGGCAAGCGGCGCAGTTTCTCGCTGGCCAACGCGCCGGAGGAGGATGCCCTGCTGGAACTGCACATCCGCCACGTGCCCGGCGGCCACTTCACCGAGCACGTGTTCGGCGCCATGAAGGTGAAGGACATCATGCGCATCTCCGGCCCCTACGGCAGCTTTTTCCTGCGCGATTCCAGCAAACCCGCGATTTTCGTCGCCGGCGGCACCGGCTTCGCGCCCATCAAGAGCATCCTCGCGCACGCCTTCCATCACGAAGTGGACCGCCAGTTCGCGCTGTACTGGGGAGCCAAGGACCTGGCCGGGCTGTACCTGCCCGGCGCGCCCGCCGCCTGGCAGCAGGCGCACGGCAACTTCAGCTTCATTCCCGTGCTGTCCGAGCCCTCTCCGGAGGACCACTGGTCCGGCCGCACGGGTTTCGTGCATGCGGCGGTGCTGGTGGATTTCGCCGACCTCTCCGGTTACGAGGTTTATGCCTGCGGCGCTCCGGTCATGGTGGCCAGCGCCCGCCGCGACTTCACCGCGCGTGGCCTGCCGGAGGACGCCTTCTTCTCGGATTCCTTCGAATTCCAAGGCGCCGCGGCCTGAGCCAAGGCGCTTAGGAGCCGGCGGGGGCGCTGTCCGACGGCGGCGTCGGCTTGCCCGGCGGAGTGGGCGCCGGCGCGCGCAGGCGGGCCAGCAGGTCGGGCGCCAGGCGGCTGTCGGCTGCCTGTTCGGCCAGACGCCGGGCCTTGTCCGCGTCGCCGTCGAGCTGCGCGCGCAATGCATCCAGCAGCAGGGTGTCCGCCTTGTCGCGGCGTTTTTTCTCGCGCCAGGCGCGCAGGTCGCCGGAGAGATTGAGGGCGATGGCGCCCAGGCGCAGCGCCGCGTAGGCCAGCCCCAGCAGCCCCGCCAGCAGCAGCAGGGCGAGGATGAAGGACAACTCCAGCCGCCACGGGGGATAGACCACGATGACGTAGCCCTGGTCCAGGCGGGCGGCCAGGGTGAGCGCCACCGCCGCCGCGAACAGCGCCAGCAGCCAGAGCACCGCGCGCATCAGGGCCCCGTCCGCGAGGCGCGCAGGGCGCGCAGGCTGGCGTCGAGGCCGGCGTCGCGCAGGGCGACGGGGGCCTTGAGCAGGTCGTCCAGGCTGGCGACATAGGCTTTGCCGGCTGTGTCCCGCAGGCTGAAGTAACGCTCCAACCAGCCGCGCGCGGCGCCGAGGTCGGCGCGGAAGGCGGTTTCGTCCCGTTGCAGCAGGGCCAGGCGCGCGGCCAGCAGGCGCAGTTTCAGGTTTTCGCGCAGGAAATAGGCCTGCGAGGGCGCGAGCAGGGGCAGGTCGGGATGCTCGAGCCGCCGGATGCGCACCAGACTCTTGAACTCCCTCCAGAGCTCCGCGCTCAGGCGCGCCAGGGTGTCGGCGGGGCCCGCTTCGGCCGGGGCGGGCGCTGCCGGCGCCGGCAGGCTGTCGGCTTCGGTCTTGAGATCGTCCACCCCCTGGATGAGGACCTCGATGCGCGCGCTCATGTTTTCAATGTCGGCCGCGGGCAGCAGTTTCAGACGCTCCATGTCCTTGGCGATGGCCGCCCGCAGGGCGACGAACTGCGGCTTGGCGAGTTGCGCCAGGCGGGTTTCGGCGGCCTCCAGGCCGATCAGCGCGGCGCGCACGTTGCCCGCCAGCAGCAGTTGCTGCTGCGCCAGCAGCAGGGTCTGTTCGATGTCGGCGGCGATGCGCTCGTCCTGGCTGCGCGCCAGATCCTGGTACATGGCGGTGAGCGCGAGCTGCTGGTCCTGGGTTTCCCGCCCGCGGTTCTCCAGGGCCATCAGCCGGTTCTGCAGGTCCGCCAGGGCCTCGTTGGCGGCCTTCGCGGCGGTGCGCGCCTCGCGGCTGGCGGTGTCGAATTCGCCGATGCGGCGGGCCAGTTGCGTTTCCAGCTGGCCCATGCGGTCATAACTGACCCAGGCGAAGCCGAGACCGGCCGCCACGGCGGCGACGGCCAGGGCCAGGGCCGCCAGGCTGAGGGCGGGGGCGATGCGGAGGAGGCGGCTAGGCGGCGTGGTCACGCGAGAAGTATTCCACAAGACCGTCGACGAGGCCCGATTCTCCGGGCGGGGTGGCGATCGCCGCGACGAAGCCGAGGCGCGCGGCGTGGGCGGCGATGCGCGGGTGCGGCGCGAACAAGGGGATGCGAAACAGACGCGGCGCGTCCTCGCCCAGCAGACGCATCAGGTTGTCCAGCGTCTCGCCGCTGAACACCGTGACGGCGCGCAGCCGCCCGGCGGCGAGGGCATCGAGCAAGGGTCCGGGGTCCGCGTCTTCGGGCAACCCGCGCCGGTAGCATTCGGCATAGTCCACCTCGGCGCCGCGCGCGCGCAGGGCCTCGGCCAGCAGTTCGCGGCCGCCCTCGCCGCGGAAGATGAGGATGCGCCGGCCCGCCACCCGCGCGAGCTCGGGCAGGGCCAGCAGGTGCTCGCTGTCGGCGCCGCCCGGCGGCGCCAGCACGGGGCCGACGCCCAGCCCGGCGAGGGTTTTGGCGGTACCCTCGCCGACGGCGGCGATGCGCGTCCGCGGCGGCCAGGCGATGGTCCGCGCCCGCGGTCCGGCAACCTCATGCCCGGGCCGATTTTGCGCAAGCTCGGCGAGGGCGGCCAGGCCGTATTCGGCCGCGCGCGGACTGATGAAAATCGCCAGGTCGTAGGCGCCCAGCCCGGCCAGGGTGTTGCGCAGCACATCCGGCCGGACGGTCGGCAGGATGGCGAGGGCGGGCAAGGCCACAACCTCGGCGTTAAGGCCGCGCAGGCGCGCGGACAGGGCCTCGGCCTGGGCGGCCGGGCGCGTGACCAGCACCTCCACGCCGGCGAGGGGCCCCGCCGGCGTCATTGCGCGCGGTGCACGAGTTCGGCCAGCAGGTGGTCGGCGCCCTGGGCGATGAGATCCTCGGCGGCGGTCAGACCGACCTGCTCGGGGGCGTCCAGGGGGCCTTCGGCGGTCGCGCGGAAGAAGCGGAGTCCTTCCAGATCGGCGACGAAGGCGCGCAGGTGCAGTTGGCCGTCGCGCGCCACCGCGTAGCCGCCGATGGGCGCCTGGCAGCCCCCTTGCAGGCGGCGGCTCATGGCGCGCTCGGCGCGCACGCAGGCGGCGGTGATGGGATCGTCAAGGGGGGCCAGCAGCGCCGCCAGTTCGGGTCGGCCGCTGCGGATCTCGATGCCCAGCGCGCCCTGGCCGACGGCGGGCAGGCTTTCCTCAGGCGCCAGGATGGCGGTGATGCGCGCCTCGAAACCGAGCCGCTTGAGACCGGCGGCGGCCAGCAGGATGGCGTCGTAGTGACCCTCGTCGAGCTTGCGCAGGCGGGTGTTGACGTTGCCGCGCAGCATGTCGACCTTGAGGTGCGGCAGCCTGGCGCGCAGTTGCGCCTGCCGGCGCAGGCTGGAGGTGCCGACGCGGGCGCCGGGCGGCAGCGCCTCCAGGCTGGCGTAATGGTTCGAGACGAAGGCGTCGCGCGGATCCTCGCGCTGCGAGATGGCCGCCAGCTCGAAGCCGTCCGGCAGGTTCATGGGCACGTCCTTGATGGAATGCACCGCCAGGTCAGCGCGTCCCTCGGCCATGGCGACTTCCAGTTCCTTGACGAAGAGGCCCTTGCCGCCGATGCGCGCAAGGGGAGAGTCGAGGATCTGGTCGCCCTGGGTGGTCATGCCCAGGAGTTCCACCTCCAGGCCAGGATGCAGGGCCGTCAAGCGGGCCTTGACGTGTTCGGCCTGCCAGAGAGCGAGCTGGCTTTGCCGGGTGGCGATGACGATGCGTTGCGGCATGTTTGGACTATTTCTGTGCGTGGGGGAAGGTCACTACAATGCCTGCTCACATGAGGAAAACAGCGATGAAACAAGCGGTTGCGCGGTGGCTGGCGATTGTAGCATGGGCCTGCGGCACGGCCCTGGCCGCCGACGCCCTGCCGCCGGCCCGCGATCTGCAGAAGGACGCGCGCGCCGCCCGCGACCTGCGCGGCGTCGTCGTGCTGGTATTTTCCGGCGAGGACTGCCGCTATTGCCGGCGCGCCCTCCATGACTACCTGATCCCCATGAGCCAGACCGAGTACTACCGCGCGCGCGTGGTGATGCGCCAGGTGGAGGCGTTCAGCGACCTGGAGCTGAAGGATTTCCAGGGCCGCCGCATCCCGCACCGCGCCCTGGCCGCCCGGCATGGCGTGCGCCTGGTGCCGACGGTGCTGGTGGTGGATGGCGAGGGCCGTCCCCTTGCCAAGCCGGTGGTGGGCCTGCTCACCGAGGATTTCTATACCCATTATCTGGATCAGGCCATCAACGAGGGCCTCGACAAGGTGCGCGGCGCGGATCCGCAGCGGCTCGGCGCGCGCTGAGCAGCGCTGCTCGCAAAGACCGCCGCTCAACCACGCGCCAGGAAATCGCGCGCGACGTGCGCTTGGCGGCGCGACACCGGCAGGCGTTCCGGCCAGTCGCGCAGCACCGCCAGCCAGTGTCCCTCGCCCGCGCCGGCCTTGCGCACGAAGCCGGTGAGATGCCGGCGCGCCACTAGGCAGTTGCGGTGGATGCGCAGGAAATCGTCGGCGAACTCCTCCTCCAGCCGCACCAGGGATTCGTCCAGCAGGTACTCGCGCTCGCGCGTGCGGGCGGTGACATAGCGCAACTCGGCGCGCAGGTAGAGCACGTCGGCGACCGGCACGCGCCACAGGCGGCCCGGTTCCAGCACCAGGAAATG
>JBBIPL010000064.1:10455-13294 GCA_037442845.1 Hydrogenophilales bacterium
CAGGGCCTCGCGCAGGCGGGACAGGCGCACCGGCTTGAGCAGGTAATCCACCGCCCGCAGTTCGAAGGCGGAGAGGGCATGTTCGTCGTAGGCCGTGACGAAAATGATGGCCGGCGCATGCGGCAGGGCGGCGATGCGGCGGGCGGTATCGAGGCCGCTCATGCCAGGCATCTGGATGTCGAGCAGGACGACGTCGGCCGGCGTGCTCGCTGCCTTGTCGAGGGCGGCTTCGCCGCTCGATGCCTCGGCCACCACCTCGACCGGGATTTCACCGGCGAGATCGGCCAGCAGGCTGGCCAGGCGCGCCCGCGCCAGGGGCTCGTCGTCGACCAGGATGACGCGCAGCGCGGCGCTCACGGCGCCGCCTTGCCGTCGCCGCGCGTGGCGCCCGTCGGCAGCAGGGGCATGACCATCTGCACGACGAATTCCTCGCCCACGCGATGCGCCGACAGGCGCGCCTCGGCGTCGAAATGCAGGGCCAGGCGCTCGCGGATGTTGGACAGGGCGATGCGGTTGCCGCGCCGGCTGGGCGTCGGTCTTGCCGCGACCTCGGCGGCGCAGGGATTGCGGACGACGACGTTGAGCAGACCGTCGCGCGCGAAGATGTCGACGCCGACGCGGCCGCCCTCGGGGCTCGGCTCGATGCCGTGGCAGACCGCGTTCTCCAGCAAGGGTTGCAGCACCAGGGCGGGCAGGCGGGCATCGGCCGGCGCATGGTCGACGCGCCAGTCCACGCGCAGGCGTTCGCCCAGGCGCAGGGTTTCCAGGTCCAGGTAGGCGCGCGCCAGTTCCAGTTCGCGTGCCAGGCTGGAGAGCTGGCGGTTGTCCGCCAGCAGGCCGCGATACAGCTCGGCCAGGTTTTCCAGGGCCGCCTCGGCGCGGCCGGGGTCGGAACGCACCAGCGACAGCACGCTGTTGAGGGTATTGAACAGGAAGTGCGGGCGGATGCGCGCCTGCAGGGCCAGCAAGCGCGCCTCCGCAAGGGCGGGGGAAAGCCGGCGGGTGCGCCAGTCCAGCCAGATCAGGATGGCGCCGGCGACCAGGCCGGCCAGCAGGATGGCGCGCACCAGGCCGCCGTCGGCGAGATCCGGATACTGGCGCAGAAAGAAAGCCTCCCAGAGCGCCGTAACCAGCATGGCGATGCCGATACAGGCGACGGCGGTGATCGGGTGGGACAGGGCGCTCAGGCGCGGCGCGGCCAGGAACAGGACCAGCAGGCTGGCCAGCAGAGGGGGCTGCAGGTGGGCGGCGTAGCCCAGGAAGACTTGCAGCGCCGCGGCCGGCGCGGGGGCCTCGGCGAGGGCCGCGCCGAACGCCAGCGCCTGGGCGGCCACGACGATGCGCAGGAGGATGCCCAGGTTGCGGAAATCGGGCAGGGCGGCGGGGGGCTCCTTTGTCATAATCCGCACCTTACCGAAACTCCACGGCCCCCCGCCATCCCCCCATGAGCCAAGACCAACCCTCCGCCCCCGCCGCCTGGTCCGGCCGTTTTTCCGAGCCGGTGTCCGAGCGGGTGAAGCGCTACACCGCCTCCATCCCCTTCGACTGGCGCCTGGCGCCCTTCGACATCCAGGGCTCCCTGGCCCACGCCGCCATGCTGCACAAGGTTGGCGTGCTGTCCGCGCAGGATCTGGCCGACATCCGCCGCGGCCTCGGGGAAATCCTCGCCGACTTCGAGGCGGGCCGCTTCACCTGGAACCTGGACGACGAAGACATCCACTTCAACATCGAGCGCGCCCTCACGAAGAAGGTGGGCGATGCCGGCAAGCGCCTGCACACCGGCCGCTCGCGCAACGACCAGGTGGCCACCGACGTGCGCCTGTGGCTGCGCGACGCCATCGACCGCATCCAGGCACTGCTGCGGGCCGCGCGCCTGGCCCTGCTGGATCTGGCGGAACGGCACGCGGATACCGTCATGCCCGGTTTCACCCACTTGCAGGCCGCGCAGCCGGTGACCTTCGGCCACCACCTCATGGCCTGGCAGGAAATGCTGGCCCGCGACGCCGAGCGTCTGGCCGACTGCCGCAAGCGGGTCAACCGCCTGCCCCTGGGCGCCGCCGCCCTGGCCGGCACCAGCTATCCCATCGACCGGGAATTCGTCGCCCGCGAACTGGGTTTCGACGGCGTCTGCGAGAACTCCCTGGATGCGGTGTCGGATCGCGACTTCGCCATCGAATTCCTCGCCGCCGGCGCCTTGATCATGACCCATCTGTCGCGCATGTCCGAAGAGTTGGTGATCTGGATGACGCCGCGCTTCGGCTTCATCGACCTGGCCGACCGTTTCTGCACCGGCTCGTCCATCATGCCGCAGAAGAAGAACCCGGACGTGCCCGAGTTGATGCGCGGCAAGACCGGGCGCATGAACGGCCACCTCGTCGCCCTGCTCACCCTGATGAAGGGCCAGCCGCTGGCCTACAACAAGGACAACCAGGAGGACAAGGAACCCCTGTTCGACGCGGCGGACACCCTGGTCGATTCGCTCGCCATCTTCGCCGAGATGGCGCCCGGCATCGTCGTGCGCGCCGAGCGCATGCGCCAGGCCGCAGTGGAAGGCTTCGCCACCGCCACCGACCTGGCCGACTACCTGGTGAAGAAGGGCCTGCCCTTCCGCGAGGCGCACGAAGCCGTGGCCCGCGCCGTGCGGGCGGCGGAACAGAAGGGCTGCGACCTGGCCGACCTGCCCCTGGACGCGTTGCGCGCCTTCTCCGATCTGGTGGCGGACGATGTCTACGCCGTGCTCACCCTGGAAGGTTCCATCCAGGCCCGCGATCACATCGGCGGCGCCGCCCCGGATCAGGTGCGGGCGGCGGTGGCGCGGGCAAGATCGCGGCTGGGCTAG
>JBBIPL010000065.1:0-13200 GCA_037442845.1 Hydrogenophilales bacterium
CCGCCAACCCCAAGTGCCTTGCCAAGCGGCGAGATTTCTTTATAATTCGCGCCTCTTTACGCGCTCGTAGCTCAGTTGGATAGAGTACCTGGCTACGAACCAGGGGGTCGTGGGTTCGAATCCTGCCGGGCGCGCCAGACAGTCAAAGGGGCTTACATGCGTAAGCCCCTTTTTTTTCCGGGTGTCATGAATAACTTGCCCGCCTCGCGGACGCTGTGTCCGCACGCCGATCGCCCCACCCAGCCGCCGCGGCGGATCGACGTGGAAGTCGCAACCGCGACCGGGAGCGCACTGCTGATCCGCTACCGGCTGCGTGTGGACCTGTCCCGGATCCGCCTGCCCGTCGGCGCGACGCCCGGCCGCGCCGACGGGCTGTGGCGGCATAGCTGCTTCGAGGCCTTCGTCGCCGGGGAAGATTTTCCGCATTACCGCGAGTTCAACTTCTCTCCGGACGGCCGCTGGCAGGCCTATGCCTTTGCCGCCTACCGCGACGGCGGCGCCATGGCGGTCGAGGCTGCGCCGACGATCGTGCAAGTAGCGCGGGCCGACGGCCTGGAACTGGAGGCGCGCCTGCCCGGCGCCCTGCTGCCGGCGGGCAGGCGTCTGCGCCTCGGCCTGTGCGCGGTGATCGAGGACGCGGACGGCTTGCTGAGTTACTGGGCGCTGCGGCACGCCCCCGGCAAGCCGGATTTCCACCACCCTGATACATTCGCGCTGGACTTCCACCTGCCACCACCCTCCGCATGAAAACCGGACTCGACCGTCTGCTCGAAGAACCCGGCCTCTGCGCGCCCCTCGCCGGCAAGCGCGTCGCCCTGCTTGCCCATCCCGCCTCGGTCACCGCCGACCTGAGGCATGCCCTCGACGCCCTCGCCGCCCTGCCCGACCTCCGCCTCGCCGCCGCCTTCGGCCCGCAGCATGGCCTGCGCGGCGACAAGCAGGACAACATGATGGAATCGCCGGATTTCCAGGATCCCGTCCTCGGCATCCCGGTGTTCAGCCTCTACGGCGAGGTGCGGCGACCGACGCCGGCCATGCTGGACAGCTTCGACGTGCTGCTGGTGGACCTGCAGGATCTGGGCTGCCGCGTCTACACCTTCATCACCACCCTGCTCTATGTGCTGGAGGAGGCCGCCCGCCACGGCAAGACGGTGATCGTGCTGGACCGGCCCAACCCGGCCGGGCGGCCGGTGGAAGGCACCCTGCTGCAACCCGGCTGGGAAAGCTTCGTCGGCGCCGGCCCGCTGCCCATGCGGCATGGCCTTACCCTCGGCGAAATGGGCCGCTGGTTCGTGCGGCATTACAAACTGGACGTGGATTACCAGGTGGTGGCCATGCGCGGCTGGCAAGCCGAGGCGGCGCCGGGCTTCGGCTGGCCGCTGGGCGAGCGGGACTGGATCAATCCCAGCCCCAACGCCGCCAACCTGTCCATGGCCCGCTGCTACGCCGGCACGGTCATGCTGGAGGGCGCCACGCTGTCCGAGGGGCGCGGCACCACGCGGCCGCTGGAACTGTTCGGCGCCCCCGACCTGGAGCCGCGCGCGCTGCTGGCGGAAATGGCGCATCTGGCGCCGCACTGGATGCGCGGCTGCCGGCTGCGGGCATGCTGGTTCGAGCCCACCTTCCACAAGCACGCCGGGCAACTGTGCGCCGGCGTGCAGATCCACGTGGAGACCGATGCCTACGCGCACGCGGAGTTTCGTCCCTGGCGCTTCATGGCTCTGGCCTTCAAGGCCCTGCGCCGGCTGCGTCCGGACTATCCGCTGTGGCGGGATTTCCCCTACGAATACGAGCACGGCCGCCTGGCCATCGATCTCATCAACGGCGGGCCTGCCCTGCGCGAGTGGGTCGACGACCCCGCCGCCCTGCCCGGCGACCTCGGCGCCCTGGCGCGGGCCGACGAAGCCGCCTGGCTGGAGGAACGGGAGGCGGTGCTGATCTATCGTTGAGGCACTGCCGGCTCAGGCGGCATCGGGCACTTGGCCTGGCGCTGCGCTTGCTCGCTGTGCGGCCGCTGTGCAATTCGTCCAGGGCCTTCTGCGGCAGTTCGGGAACGAAGGCCCATAGTTCGATCTCGCCCGCATTGGCGAGCAGCGCGGCCATGGCCAGTTCGCCGGGGTCGAGGTCGTGGCGCAGGCCGCCCCAGGCCATGCAGATGCGCGCGGCCAGGGTGGCGCGCGTCTCGCAGGCAAGGAAGCCGTGGTTGTCGCCGCCCACTTCCGGCGCGCCGCGCACCTGCTCCCTGAACTGCTCGGTACCCAGGGCCAGCACCACGCCGAGGGGGGTGGTGATGTCGCGCGCCAGGCGCCGGGGCAGGCGCCGGTTGGCTGCCTTGATCAGACGCAGGGCCAGCAACGGATCCTCCAGCAACAGGCCGGTGTAGGCGTGCGCGGACAGGCTGTCCTCGGCCCCCGACTCGAGGTCGGCGAGAGCCGTCTTGCTGGAGGCTTTGATGGGCTGCTCCTGGTATTCCAGATAGGCCGCCCACTGCCCCGATCCCCACCACGCATGCCCAGGCATCACGAATACCCCGTGGAATGAAACAGCCCCCTTACTCGCTACGCTCGTTTCCCCCCCGAGGGGGAGGTCAGTTCCTTCGGAACGGCCGTGCGGAACTGACATCAATATCTTGCCGCATTGACGGCAATACCCGAGGAAAGCTTGAGGCTTCAGGCGCCGAACACGTCGGCCCACAGGGCCTTCACCGCCAGGATTTCCTGGGCGAGGCCGCCATGCTCGGCGCGTGCGTGTTCCAGGCCTTGCAGCTTGAGGGCATGCTGGCGGCGGCGCAGCTCGCGGTAGGCGTCGCCCGCCGCGAGGCCGATGTCGAGGGGAATCAGGCCGAGCTCGCCGGCGCGTTTGAGCAGGGCGATGTTGCCGATGTTGGCGGTCATTTCCGGATGCGCGTGGGCGTGCGCGAGCACCAGGTACTGCACGGCGAATTCCACGTCGACCAGGCCGCCGGCGTCGTGCTTGAGGTCGAACAGACCGCTGGCGTTGGCGTGGCCCTCGTGCATCTTGCGGCGCATGTCGAGCACCTCGTCGCGCAAGCGGGCGGCATCGCGCGGCTGCGTCAGCACCTTCTCGCGGATGGCGTCGAAACGCGTTTTCAGCGCCGCATCGCCGCAGCAATAACGGGCGCGGGTAAGGGCCTGGTGTTCCCAGGTCCAGGCCTGCCGCGACTGATAATCCTCGAACGCCTCGACGCTGCTCACCAGCAGGCCCGAGGCACCGTCCGGGCGCAGGCGCAGGTCGGTTTCATAGAGCGTGCCGGCGGCGGTGGCGGTGCCCATCCAGGTGTTCAGGCGCTTGCCCAGGCGGGCGTAGATTTCCTGCGCATCGGCATGCGGGTCGTCGTACAGAAAGATGATGTCCAGGTCGGAGGCGTAGCCCAGTTCCTTGCCGCCCAGCTTGCCGTAGGCGATCACCGCGAAGGCGGGGCGCTCCCGGTGACGGCCGGGCAAGCCATTCCAGACCAGATCCAGGGTGGCCTGCACCAGCAGATCGGCCAGGTCGGAGAGATGGTCGGAGAGCTTCTCCACGCTCCACAGGCCGGCCAGATCCTGCGCCAGCAGGCGGAAGGTCTCCGACTGCTTGAAGTGGCGCAGTTCGTCCATCTGGCGTTCCACGTCGCCGCCGTGGGCGGCCAGGCGCTGGCGCAGGTCATCGGCCAGGCGCGGCCAGTCGGGCGGCGCCATGAGCTGGCGCGCGTCGAGCAGTTCGTCCAGCAGACGCGGCTGCTGGGTCAGGTACTGGGCTGCCCAGGGGCTGCTGCTGACGATGCGCGCCACCTGGCGCAGGCTCTGGGGATACTCCCGCAGCAGGGCCAGGTAGGGACCGCGCCGGGCGATGGCCTCCAGCAGGGCGAGGATGCGCGCCAGGGCGTCCCGGGCGTTGGGGAAGCCGGCGGCCACCTGCACCAGGGGCGGCAGCAGGGCGTCGATCATGGTCTTGTTGCCCGCCGGCAAGCCGGCGTAGCGGCTGCTCCGCTTCAGGTCGCGCAGCAGGCGGAGGGCGGCGGCCGGATCGGCATAGCCGACCGCCGCCAGGCGCTCGGCGGCTTCCTCGTCCGGCAATTCGCACAGGCCCGCCAGGGGGTGGCCGGACTGGTCTTCCTGGGGCGCGCCGAACACCTGTTCGAAATAGCCGGCGATGCGCTTGCGCAGGCTGTTCAGGCGGGCTTCGAAGCCCGCCCAGTCGGCATAGCCCATGGCCGCCGCCACGCGCGCCCGATCCGCGTCGCCCTGGGGCAGGGTCTGGGTCTGGGCGTCGTCCAGGTATTGCAGGCGGTGCTCCAGGTTGCGCAGGAAGACGTAGGCGGACTCCATCTCCTCCGCCTGGGCTTCCGGGATCAGGCCGTAGGCGGCGAGCTGGTGCAGCAGGGTGCGGGTGGGCCGCATCCGCAGGGACGGGATGCGGCCGCCGCGGATCAGTTGGAAGACCTGGGCGACGAACTCGATCTCGCGGATGCCGCCCGGCCCGAGCTTGATGTTGTCGGCCATGTCCTTGCGCGCCACCTCGCGCCGGATCTGGGCGTGCAGGTCGCGCATGGAGCCAAAGGCGCCGAAGTCCAGGTACTTGCGGAAGACGAAAGGCTTGCGCAGGGCTTCCAGTTCCTCGACGCGGTCACCGGTCAGCGCCCGGCCCTTGATCCAGGCGTAGCGTTCCCATTCCCGCGCCTGGGTGTAGAAGTAGTCCTCCAGCATGGCGAAGCTGGAGGCGAGAGGCCCGCCGTCGCCGTAGGGGCGCAGGCGCATGTCGACGCGGAACACGTAGCCGTCGCCGGTCTTGTCGTCGATGGCGTTGATCAGGCGCTTGCCCAGGCGCGTGAAGAACTCTTGGTTGGAGAGGCGGCGCGGGCCGGCGCTCTCGCCGTCCTCGGCGTAGACGAAGATGAGGTCGATGTCCGACGAGGCGTTGAGCTCGCCGCCGCCCAGCTTGCCCATGCCCACCACCAGCATGCGCTGGGGTCGCCCCTCGGCGTCCAGGGGCTCGCCGTGGACGCCGGCCAGGTCCGCGTGGTGGAAATCCAGGGCCGTCTCGACGCTCACCTCGGCCAGGGCAGTGAGGGTGCCGGTCACCTCGGCCAGGTCCGCCAGGCCGCCCAGGTCCCGGGTCATGACGCGGGCGAACACGCGCTCGCGCAGGCGCCGCAACTGGCGCTTCAGGTCTTCCTCGCCGGCGATGCCGGAGGCGAGGAATTCGGCCATTTCGGCGCGCGACACCGGCGCGCCCAGCGTCGCCTCCAGCCATTCGGCCAACTCCGGCCGGGCGCCGAGGCGGGCCGACAGCCAGCGGCTGTATGCGGCGGCGCGGGCGAGCAATTCCGAGGCTGGAGGCAGGATCATGGTGCGGCGCAAAATGCGGAAAATTGGGAAGTGGCCTAATTTTGACGTTCCTCGGGGGGAGGATGCGACTTGTTCACCAATTTGCCGTCTAGGAGACGCATGTCATGAGCACCACCATCGAATCCGTCCTGCACGAAAACCGGGTCTTCGATCCCTCCCCGGAATTCGTGGCGCAAGCCAATGTGTCCGGCATGGACGCCTACAAGGCGCTTGTCGCCCAGGCCGAGGCCGACTACGAAGGCTACTGGGGCAAGCTGGCCCGCGAGAACGTGGTCTGGAAACAGCCCTTCACCACGGTCCTGGACGAATCCAACGCCCCTTTCTACAAGTGGTTCCCGGACGGCAAGCTGAACGTCTCCTACAACTGCCTGGACAAGAACGTCGAAGCCGGCCTGGGCGACAAGACCGCGATCATCTTCGAGGCCGACAAGGGTGAAATCACCCGCGTCACCTACAAGGAACTGCTCGCCCGCACCGCCAGGTTCGCCAACGCCCTGAAGAGCCTGGGCGTGAAGAAGGGCGACCGGGTCATCATCTACCTGCCCATGTCCGTCGAGGGCATCGTCGCCATGCAGGCCTGCGCCCGCATCGGCGCCACCCACTCGGTGGTGTTCGGCGGCTTCTCCGCCACCGCCCTGCGCGACCGCATCGAGGACGCCGGCGCGGTCATGGTCATCACCGCCGACGAGCAGTGCCGGGGCGGCAAGAACATCCCGCTGAAGCCCGCCGTGGACGAGGCCCTCACCCTGGGCGGCGCCGATTCCGTCAGGAACGTGGTGGTCTACCGGCGCACCGGCGGCGCCTGCAACATGGCGGCCGGCCGCGACGTCTGGTGGCACGACGTGGCGGCCAGTCAGTCCGAGACCTGCGAACCGGAATGGGTGGACGCCGAGCATCCCCTGTTCCTGCTCTACACCTCCGGCTCCACCGGCAAGCCCAAGGGCGTGCAGCACGCCAGCGGCGGCTACCTACTGCACGCCATCCTGACCACGAGGTGGACCTTCGACCTGAAGCCCGACGACGTGTTCTGGTGCACTGCGGACATCGGCTGGGTCACCGGCCACACCTACATCACCTACGGGCCCCTGGCCTGCGGCGGCACCGAGATCGTCTTCGAGGGCGTGCCCAGCTTCCCGGATGCCGGCCGCTTCTGGAAAATGATCCAGGACCACAAGGTCAACATCTTCTACACCGCCCCCACCGCCATCCGTTCCCTGATCAAGGCCGCCGACAGCAACCCGGCCGCGCATCCGAAGAACTACGATCTCACCAGCCTGCGCCTGCTGGGCTCGGTCGGCGAGCCGATCAACCCCGAAGCCTGGATGTGGTACCACGACAACATCGGCGGCGGCAGGTGCCCGATCATGGACACCTTCTGGCAGACCGAGACCGGCGGCCACGTCATCACCCCGCTGCCCGGCGTCACCCCCCTGGTGCCCGGCTCCTGCACCCTGCCCTTCCCCGGCATCATGGCCGCCGTGGTGGATGAGGCCGGCCACGAGGTGGAATGGGGCAAGGGCGGCTTCCTGGTGATCAAGCGTCCCTGGCCGTCCATGATCCGCACCATCTGGAACGATCCGGAGCGCTTCAGGAAGAGCTACTTCCCCGAGGACCTGGGCGGCAAGCTCTATCTCGCCGGCGACGGCGCCGTGCGCGACGCCAAGACCGGCTACTTCACCATCATGGGCCGCATCGACGACGTGCTGAACGTGTCCGGTCACCGCATGGGCACCATGGAGATCGAATCCGCTCTGGTCAGCCACCCCCTGGTCGCCGAAGCCGCCGTGGTCGGCAAGCCGCACGACATCAAGGGCGAAGCCATCGTCGCCTACGTGGTGTTGAAGCGCCAGCGCCCCACCGGCGACGAAGCCAAGGCCATCGTCAACGACCTGCGCAACCACGTCGGCAAGGAAATCGGCCCCATCGCCAAGCCGGACGAAATCCGCTTCGGCGACAACCTGCCGAAGACCCGCTCCGGCAAGATCATGCGCCGCCTGTTGCGCACCCTGGCGAAAGGCGAGGAGATCACCTCCGACGTGTCGACTCTTGAAAATCCGGCAATCCTGGATCAGCTGAAAGAGGTGGTGAAGTAAACGGCATCGGCCCCAACGAACGGAAAGCGGCCTGCGGGCTGCTTTCTTTTTGACACCTTCGACGCAAGAAGCGGTAGAAGCCCTTTTCTCCCGCTCTTGAAAGCGCGAGGACTCGCCCCTATTATTAGCACTCGTTGGAGACGAGTGCTAAAGATTCCCCGCCGCACTCTTTTCCATCGACCCCCCTTTTTTGAACACGGATTCCTGTAGGAGGAAAGCAATGAAAATCCGTCCGCTGCACGACCGCGTCATCGTCAAGCGCTTGGAAGAAGAGCGCAAGACCGCTTCCGGCATCGTCATCCCCGATACCGCCGCCGAGAAACCCGACCAGGGCGAGATCATCGCCGTGGGCGCCGGCAAGAAGGACGACAACGGCAAGCACATCGCCATGGACGTCAAGGTCGGCGACCGCGTGCTGTTCGGCAAATATTCCGGCCAGACCGTGAAGGTCGAGGGCCAGGAACTCCTCGTCATGCGCGAGGAAGACATCATGGGCGTGATCGAAAAGTAATTTTTCGCATGGCGAAAAATTACTTTCGGTGAAGACTCATATCCGCGCAGCGGATGTGACGTCGGAGCTAGAAGTGACGTTAACGATCGCGCTATAGCGCGATTTCGGAAACGTCATCCCCGCGTAGGCGGGGAACCGGTTCCAACCCCGATTCCCTGGATTCCCGCCTTTGCGGGAATGACGGTTAACAGATTCAGGAGATACACAAATGGCAGCTAAAGACGTTCGTTTTGGTGATTCCGCCCGCCACCGCATGGTGACCGGCGTCAACATCCTGGCCAACGCGGTCAAGGTGACCCTGGGCCCGAAGGGCCGCAACGTGGTGCTCGACCGCTCCTTCGGCGCTCCCACCGTGACCAAGGACGGCGTGTCCGTCGCCAAGGAAATCGAGCTGAAGGACAAGTTCGAGAACATGGGCGCGCAGATGGTCAAGGAGGTCGCCTCCAAGACCTCCGACATTGCCGGTGACGGCACCACCACCGCCACCGTGCTGGCGCAGTCCATCCTGGTCGAAGGCATGAAGTTCGTCGCCGCCGGCATGAATCCCATGGACCTGAAGCGCGGCATCGACAAGGCGGTCCTCTCCCTGGTGGAAGAGCTGAAGAGCATTTCCAAGCCCTGCACCACCAACAAGGAGATCGCCCAGGTGGGTTCCATCTCCGCCAACTCCGACGCCAGCATCGGCGACATCATCGCCAGCGCCATGGACAAGGTGGGCAAGGAAGGCGTCATCACCGTGGAAGACGGTTCCGGCCTGGAGAACGAGCTGGACGTGGTGGAGGGCATGCAGTTCGACCGCGGCTACCTGTCCCCCTACTTCATCAACAACGCCGATAAGCAGATGGCGGTGCTGGAGGAACCGTTCATTCTGTTGTTCGACAAGAAGATCTCCAACATCCGCGACCTGCTGCCCGTGCTGGAACAGGTCGCCAAGGCCGGCAAGCCCCTGCTGATCATCGCCGAGGACGTCGAGGGCGAGGCCCTGGCCACCCTGGTGGTGAACAACATTCGCGGCATCCTCAAGACCTGCGCCGTCAAGGCCCCCGGCTTCGGCGACCGGCGCAAGGCGATGCTGGAGGACATGGCCATCCTCACCGGCGGCACCGTCATCGCCGAGGAAGTGGGCCTGACCCTGGAGAAGGTCACCCTGCAGGATCTGGGCCGCGCCAAGCGCGTCGAGGTGGGCAAGGAGAACTCCACCATCATCGACGGCGCCGGTTCCGCCGACGCCATCAAGAACCGCATCACCCAGATCAACAAGCAGATCGAGGAAGTCACCTCCGACTACGACAAGGAGAAGCTGCAGGAGCGCAAGGCCAAGCTGGCCGGCGGCGTCGCGGTGATCAAGGTCGGCGCCGCCACCGAAGTCGAGATGAAGGAGAAGAAGGCTCGCGTCGAGGATGCCCTGCACGCCACCCGCGCCGCCGTCGAGGAAGGCATCGTCGCTGGCGGCGGTGTCGCTTTGCTGCGCGCTCGCTCCAAGGTCGCCAAGCTCAAGGGCGACAACCACGACCAGGATGCCGGCATCAAGATCGTCCTGCGCGCCGTCGAGCAGCCCCTGCGCGAGATCGTCGCCAACTGCGGCGAGGAAGCCTCCGTGGTGGTCAACAAGGTACTGGGCGGCGAGGGCAACTTCGGCTACAACGCGCAGACCGGCGAGTATGGCGACATGATGGAAATGGGCGTGCTGGATCCCACCAAGGTGACCCGCACCGCGCTGCAGAACGCCGCCTCCGTGGCCGGCCTGATGCTCACCACCGATTGCATGGTGGCCGACCTGCCCGAGGACAAGAAGGGCGGCGGCGCTCCCGACATGGGTGGCGGCATGGGCGGCATGGGCGGCATGGACTTCTGATCGTCCCCCCAGGCTGGCCGGGGCGCATCCGCCCCGGCTCCGCGAACAGGCCCCGCCGCGGCGGGGCCTGTTCTTTTTATGGGCCTGCCACGCGCGGCGTCGCCGCGCTGACAACGGGGCAAGCCGTTATAATCCCCGTGCATCCGAGGCCCTTTCCCATGTCCTGCCACTTCTCTCCAAAAGCCCACCTAGCCGACCTGTTTACCCAGGCCCTCGCCCAGTTTCCGCAGGCGCTCGGCATCGCCATCGAACTGGAACGTCCGAAGCAGAACAGCCACGGCGACTTCGCCTGCAACGCCGCCTTGCAACTGGCCAAGGTGCTGAAGCGCAACCCGCGCGAATTGGCGCAGTCCATCCTCGCCTCGCTGCCCGCCTCGGAGTGGGTCGAAAAAACAGAAATCGCCGGGCCGGGCTTCATCAACGTCTTTCTCAAGCCGGCCGCCTGGCAGCGCGTCGCCGGCGACATCCTGCGCGAGCCGGAATCCTACGGGCGGGGCGAGGCGCGGCGGGGCGGCAAGGTGCTGATCGAGTTCGTCTCCGCCAACCCCACCGGGCCGCTGCACGTCGGCCACGGCCGCGGCGCCGCCTTCGGCGCCAGCCTGGCCAACATCCTGACGCACGTCGGCCAGCAGGTGTACCGCGAGTATTACGTCAACGACGCCGGCCGCCAGATGGACATCCTGGCGCTGTCCACCTGGCTGCGCTACCTGGCGCTGTGCGGCGAGTTCGTGCCCTTCCCCGACAACGCTTATCAGGGTGGCTACGTCGGCGCCATGGCCGACAGCATCTACGCCCTGCACGGTGAGCGCTACAAACGCGCGGCCGCCGAGATCATGGCCGGCCTGCCGGACGCGGGCGCCGACGACGAAGCCCACCTCGACGCCCTCATCGCCAAGGCGAAAGCCCTGCTGGGCCCGGATTACGCCTACATCCACGGCCACGCCCTGGAGGAACAGCTGGGCGACTGCCGCAACGACCTCACGGAATTCGGCGTCACCTTCGACAAGTGGTTCTCCGAGCGCAGCCTGCACGAATCCGGGCTCATCGACCGCGCCGTGGAGCAGCTGCGCACGCATGGCCACCTCTACGAGCAGGACGGCGCCCTGTGGTTCCGCTCCACCGCCTTCGGCGACGAGAAGGATCGCGTGGTGCGGCGCGAGAACGGCATCTACACCTATTTCGCCGCCGACATCGCCTACCACCTGAACAAGTTCGAACGCGGCTTCGCGCATGTCGTCGACGTCTGGGGCGCCGATCACCACGGCTACATCCCGCGCGTGAAGGGGGCCCTGGCCGCGGCCGGCGTCGACCCGGAGCGCCTGACCGTGGCCCTGGTGCAGTTCGCCGTGCTCTACCGCAATGGCCAGAAGGCCTCGATGTCCACCCGCGCCGGCGAATACGTGACGCTGCGCGACCTGCGCGCCGAAGTCGGCAACGACGCGGCCCGCTTCTTCTACGTGCTGCGCAAGTCCGACCAGCACCTGGATTTCGACCTCGACCTGGCCAAGAGCCAGAGCACCGACAATCCGGTCTACTACATCCAGTACGCGCATGCCCGCATCTGCAGCGTGCTCGCCGCCTGGGGCGGGGTGGAGTCCGACCTGATCGGCGCCAACACCCGCCTGCTCACGCACGCCCAGGAACTGGCCCTGTTGCGGCGCCTTGGCGAGTTCCCGGAAACCCTGGCCAACGCCGCGCGCGATCTCGCCCCGCACCTGGTCGCCTACTACCTGAAGGAACTGGCCGCCGACCTGCACGGCCTCTATGTGGCCTGCCGCTTCCTGGAAGAGAACCAGGAACTCAAGCTCGCGCGCCTTGCCCTCATCGCCGCCACGCGCCACGTGCTGCGCGCCGGCCTGGGCATGCTCGGCGTCTCCGCGCCCGCCAGGATGTAAGCCGCAGACTCACGGCTACGCATGGCACGCAGCAGGGAATCCCGCGCCGCGCGGCGTGAAGCCGCGCCGCCCCGCAAAGGCGGGAGCGGCCTGTTCACCGGCCTGCTGCTTGGCCTGCTCATCGGCTTGGTGGTGGCCGCCGCGCTGGCCTGGTACTTCAGCTTCGGCACCGAAGGCTTCAAGCCTACGGCGGGCGCGCGTCAAGCCGCCGATCCCCAGCCGGCCGTCCCAGCCGAGCCGCCCGCGCCAACCCGTCCCGCGGCAGCACAGCCCAAGGCGACTGCGGAGCCGGCGGCCGAAACCAAGCCGCGCAAGCCTCCCCACGCGCCCGCCCCGGCCACCGCCGCGCCGAAGCCACGCATCGACTACACCTTCTACGGCATCCTGCCGGGCGACAAACCGGCGAAGCCGGTGGAGCCTCCCAAGCCCACTGAGACCTGGTGGCTGCAGATCGCCGCGCTGAAGAACCCGGCCGATGCCGACAAGCTCAAGGCGCGCCTGGCCCTGCTGGGGCTGCCGGTGTCCACCCAGAGGATCGACAGCGCCGGGCAAACCCTCTACCGGGTGCGCGTCGGTCCCTACAAGCGCGAGGATGACGCCTTCGGCGACCTGGATGTCCTCGCCGAGAACAATTACGAGCCCAGACTGTTCAAAGAACCCTTGAAACCCTGAACGAGGAGACCACATGAAACGCCTGCTCAGCCTTTTTTTCCTGGCCGCCGCCCTCGCTCTGCCCGCGCAAGTCCGGGCCGCGGAACCCGGCAAGGATTACCTCATCATCAGCCCGACCGTGCCCGTGGATGTCAAGAAAGGCCAGGTCGAGGTTCTGGAATTCTTCTGGTATCGCTGCCCGCACTGCTTCGACCTGGAGACCGAACTCAAGGCCTGGTCCGCCAAGCTGCCCAAGGCCGTGGTGTTCAGGCAGGTACCGGGCATCCTCAACCCGAACTGGGCCAACCTCGCCCGCGCCTACTACGCCATGGAGGCGATAGGCGTGCTCGACAAGTTGCACGAGGAAGTGTTCGACGCCATCCACGTCCACGGCCAGGACCTCAATTCCCCGCAACGCTTCCTGGACTGGGCCGCCGGCAAGGGCGTGAACCGCAAGCTGTTGGCGGACGCATACGACAGCTTCGCGGTGAACACCAAGGTCATGCGCGCCCAGCAACTGACCAACGCCTACCGCCTCAACGGCGTGCCCGCCTTCGCCATCAACGGCAAGTTCGTCACCTCGGCCTCCCTGACCGGCGGCAACGCCTCGCTGTTCAAGACCCTGGATGCACTCATCGCGCGCGAACTCGGCCGGGGCGGGAGCAAATAACCAGCGCCCGGATGGTGAAATCGGTAGACACAAGGGACTTAAAATCCCTCGGCCTATGGCCATGCGGGTTCGATTCCCGCTCCGGGCACCAGCATTCACGCGGCTTTCAGCCAACCCTCAACTTCGCCCGCCACTCAAACTGTCAACCAACTGTCAAGGCCGCCAGCGGATTCAACC
>JBBIPL010000066.1:0-13174 GCA_037442845.1 Hydrogenophilales bacterium
CCCTGACCGAGGGCGAACGGCGCTGCCTGCGCGAGTGGCTGGCGCTTGGCTGGGTGGAGGCGGTGACGCCGGCGGCGGATACCCCGCCCTGCGCGACGCCGGTGGAGATGCCGGCGCTGACCGAGGAACAGGCCGCCGTCCTCGCCGAACTGGAGGCGGCGCCGCCCGGCTACGCGGCGACGCTGCTGCACGGCGTCACCGGCAGCGGCAAGACCGAGCTCTACCTGCGGCGGGTGGCGAGCGTGCTCGCGCAAGGCCGGCAGGCGCTGGTGCTGGTGCCGGAAATCCACCTGACGCCGCAGTTGGGCGAGCGCTTCGCCGCCCGCTTTCCGGGCCGCCGCCTGCTCGCCCTGCACAGCGGCCTGAACGACGGCGAACGCCGCGCCGCCTGGCTGCAGGCCCTGGAGGGGCGCGCCGACGTGCTGCTGGGCACCCGCCTGGCGGTGTTCGCGCCGCTGCCGCGGCTGGGCCTCATCGTCGTCGACGAGGAACACGACAGCGCCTACAAGCAGATGGAAGGCATGCGCTACTCCGCCCGCGACGTCGCGGTGTGGCGCGCCAAGGCGCGCGGCGTGCCGGTGCTGCTGGGTTCCGCGACGCCCGCCCTGGAATCCTGGCGCAACGCGCAGGCCGGCCGTTACCGGCTGCTGAGCCTGGCGCGGCGCGCCAACGCGCAGGCCGAACTGCCCGCCGTGCGCCTCATCGACAGCCGCGCCGATCGGCCGAGACAGGGCTTCAGCAGCGGCCTGCTGAGCGCGCTCGGCGCCTGTCTGCAACGCGGCGAACAGAGCCTGGTGTTCATCAACCGGCGCGGCTACGCCCCCACCCTGCTGTGCAACGGTTGCGGCCACGTGTTTCCCTGTCCCCGTTGCACCGCCCACCTGGTACTGCACCGGGAGCGCGGCAACTACCGGCTGGTCTGCCACCACTGCGGTCTCACCGCGCGGCCGCCGGAGGCCTGCCCGGAATGCGGCGGCCTCGATCTGCGCGCCGCCGGCCACGGCACCCAGCGGGTGGAGGAAACCCTCGCCGAACGCTTTCCCGAGGCCCGCATCCTGCGCATCGACCGCGACACCGCCGGGCGCAAGGGCGCCTTCGCCGCCATGCGCGAGCAGGTGGAGGCGCGCGAGGTGGACATCCTGGTGGGCACCCAGATCGTCGCCAAGGGCCACGATTTTCCCCACCTCACCCTGGTCGGGGTGCTGGGCGCCGATCATGCGCTGATTTCGCCGGATTTTCGCGCCAGCGAGCGCCTGTTCGCCCAGCTCATGCAGGTGGCGGGCCGCGCCGGCCGGGCCGAGCGGGCGGGCGAGGTGCTGATCCAGACCGCCTATCCCCGGCATCCGCTCTATCAATCGCTGCGGCGCCACGACTATGCCGGCTTCGCCGCGGCGACGCTGAAGGAACGGCGCGGCGCCGACGCCCCGCCCTTCGTCAGCCAGGCCCTGCTGCGCGCCGAGGCGGGCGGCGAGGAGGCGGCCATGGCTTTCCTGCTGGCGGCGCGCGAGGCCGGCCTGCGACTGGGCATGGGCGTCACCCTGTTCGATCCCGTGCCCGCGCTCCTGGCCAGGGTGGCCAACCGGCACCGGGCGCAACTGCTCGCGCAGTGCGGAGCGCGCGCGCGGCTGCAGGAATTTCTCAAGGCCTGGCTGGCCCGCGTGCGTGAACTGCCCGGCAAGGGCGTGCGCTGGAGCGTGGACGTGGATCCGGTGGATTACTGATCGCGGCGGATAAAAAAACTTAACTGGCCGGCGGCGCGTCAGCCATTAGACTGAAGCCGATTCGCCGGAAAACGGAGGAACCCCATGACGAATCCACGCGGAGACGGCTTGCCGGAAGCGGCTTGGGCGGCCATCCTGGCCCGCCACGCCGGCAAGCCCCACCACCTGCTGCAAGCGCTGCGGGAGATCCAGGAAGCCTGCCAGGCCATTCCGCCGGCCGCCGTCGCCCGGGTGGCGGATGCCTTGGGCGTCCCCCTGGCGCGGGTGCGGGGCGTCATCGGCTTCTATGCCTTCCTCACCGAGCAGCCCCTGGGTCGTTACCGGGTGCTGTTCTCCGACAACATCACCGACCGCATGCTGGGCAACCAGGAATTGCTCGCCGCCCTGTGCGAGAAGCTGTGGGTGGAGCAGGGCCGCATGTCCGAGGACGGCCTGGTGTCGGTGGACACCACCTCCTGCACCGGCCTGTGCGACCAGGGCCCGGCCATCCTGGTGAACGGCCGGGCCATCGCGCATGTCACGCCGCAAAGGCTGGAGCGCATCGCCAAACTGATCCTGGCGCAAACCCCGGTGGAAGCCTGGCCGGAGGAACTCTTCGCCATCGAGGACCACATCCGTCGGCGCGACATCCTGCTCGACCACGGCCTCAAACCCGGCGACGCGCTGCGCGCCGCCCTCGCCCGCGGCGCCGAGTCCCAGGCCGAACAGGCCGCCACCCTGGAGGAGATCAAGCGCGCCAACCTGCGCGGCCGCGGCGGCGCCGGCTTCAGCACCGGCCTCAAGTGGGAAGCCTGCCGCAACGCGCCGGGCAAGATCCGCTACGTGGTGTGCAATGCCGACGAGGGCGAGCCCGGCACCTTCAAGGACCGGGTGTTGCTGCGCGCGTATGCCGACCTGGTGTTCGAGGGCATGACCGTGTGCGCCTACGCCATCGGCGCCAGCCACGGTTTCCTTTACCTGCGCGGCGAATACCGCTTCCTGCTGGAACCCCTGAACGAAACCCTTGCCAGGCGCCGGGCGGCGAAGCTGCTGGGCAGCGCGATACTCGGCCAGGCCGGTTTCGACTTCGACATCGACATCCACCTGGGCGCCGGCGCCTACGTCTGCGGCGAGGAATCCGCCCTCATCGAATCGCTCGAAGGCAAGCGCGGCGTGCCGCGCAACCGGCCGCCCTATCCGGTGACGCACGGCTACCTGCAACAGCCCACGACGGTGAACAACGTGGAAACCTTCTGCGCCGCCGCGCTCATCGCCAGGCACGGCGGCGACTGGTACCGCGCCATCGGCACCGCCAAGTCGGCCGGCACCAAGCTGCTGTCGGTGGCCGGCGACTGCGCCCGGCCGGGCATCTACGAAGTTCCCTTCGGCACGACGGTGCGCCAGGTCCTGGCGGTTTGCGGCGCGGTGGATACCCTGGCGGTGCAGATCAGCGGCCCTTCCGGCGTCTGCATCGACGCCTCCGAGTTCGACCGCCGCATCGCCTTCGAGGATCTGCCCACCGCCGGCGCCTTCACCGTGTTCGATCAGAGCCGCGACATGTTCGAGGTGGCGCGCAACTACACCCACTTCTTCGCGCACGAGAGCTGCGGCTTCTGCACCCCCTGCCGGGTGGGCACCGCCATGCTCAAGGCCACCATGGACAAGATCGCCGACGGCCACGGCACGCCCTACGACCTGGCCGAAATCGAGAAGCTCGACCGGGTGCTGCACCAGAGCGCCCATTGCGGCCTGGGCCACACCGCTTGCAACCCCACCCTGGACACCCTGAAGCGCTTCCGCCCGATGTACGAGCGCCGGCTGAAGTCGCTGGATTTCGAACCCGCCTTCGACCTCGACGGCGCCCTGGCCACGGCTCGGCGCATGACCGGCCGGGACGACGCGGGGGCGCACCTTTCCATGGAATCCGAGGCATGAGCGAGTCCGCCACCTTTCTCCTCGACGGCGAGGAAACCCCCTTCCAGCCCGGCCAGACCGTGATCCAGGCCGCCCTGGCGGCGGGCCGCTACATCCCCCACCTGTGCTACCACCCGGAGTTCAAGCCGCACGGCAGTTGCAAGGTATGCACGGTGAAGGTGAACGGGCCGGGTTTGGGTCGATTCGCCGCCGCCTGCACCCTGCCCGCCCAGGCCGGCCTGGAAGTGGCAAGCGACACCGAGGAGATCAACGATCTGCGCCGCACCTTGGTGCAGATGCTGTTCGCCGAGGGCAACCACTTCTGCCCGTCCTGCGAGAAGAGCGGCAACTGCGCGCTGCAAGCCCTGGGCTACGACCTGGAGGTGATGACCGCCGGCTTCCGCCACTTCTTCCCGGACCGGCCGGTGGACGCCTCGCACCCGGACATCCTGCTCGATTTCAACCGCTGCATCCTGTGCGAGCTGTGCGTGCGCGCCTCCTGCGAGGTGGACGACAAGTGCGTGTTCGCGCTGTCCGGGCGCGGCATCGACAAGCACCTGGTGGTGAATGCCGAATCCGGCCTCTTGGCGGACACCGACGTGGCCCTGACCGACAAGGCCCTGGAAGTCTGTCCGGTGGGCGTGATCCTGAAGAAGCGCGTCGGCTTCGCCCAGCCCATCGGCCGGCGCCGCTACGACCCCGAGCCCATCAGCGCCCAGGCCCTGCGCGACGCGCCGCGGCCGCCCACGGGCGCGGGCCGGTGCGCCGCCTGCGAGGCGGAAGAATGAACGCCCCGGCCGAGACGAAGAAGAAGCTGCGCGTCGCCACCACCTCCCTGGCCGGCTGCTTCGGCTGCCACATGTCCTTTCTGGACATCGACGAGCGGCTGTTCCCGCTGCTGGAGTGGATCGAGTTCGACCGCACCCCGCTGACCGACATCAAGCACTGCGGCCCCTGCGACATCGGCATCGTCGAGGGCGGCATCTGCAACGCGGAAAACATCCATGTGCTGCGCGAGTTCCGCCGCAACTGCAAGATCCTCATCGCCATCGGCGCCTGCGCCGTCACCGGCGGCCTGCCGGCGCAGCGCAACCACCTGGACCTGGGCGATTGCCTGTCCGAGGTCTATCTCACCGAGGGCGGCCTGGAACACGGCCTCATCCCCAACGACCCGGAACTGCCCCTGCCGCTGGACAAGGTGCACCCGCTGCACGAGGTGGTGAAGGTGGATTACTTCATCCCCGGCTGCCCGCCCTCGGCCGACGCCATCTGGAAATTCCTCACCGACCTCATCGCCGGGCGCACGCCCAGGCTGGGGCACGGGCTGATCAAGTACGACTGAGGGTGGAGCGCATGAGCCTCGAACTGGAAACCGCCACGAACCCCGAAACCCTGCGCCGGGTCGCCATCGAACCCCTCTCCCGGGTCGAGGGCCACGGCAAGGTCACCCTGCTCCTGGACGAGGACGACCACGTGCAACAGGCGCGCCTGCACATCGTCGAATTCCGCGGCTTCGAGAAATTCGTGCAGGGCCGGCCGTTCTGGGAAATCCCGGTCATGGTGCAGCGCCTGTGCGGCATCTGCCCGGTGTCCCACCACCTGGCCGCGTCCAAGGCCATGGACCAGATCGTCGGCGTGGACCTCTTGACCCCGACCGCCGAGAAACTGCGCCGGCTCATGCACTACGGCCAGATCCTGCAATCGCACGCCCTGCACTTCTTCCACCTGTCCTCGCCGGACCTGCTGTTCGGCTTCGATTCCGACGTGGCCAGGCGCAACATCGTCGGGGTCGCCGCCGAGTATCCGGACATCGCCAAGCAGGGCGTGCTGCTGCGCAAGTTCGGCCAGGAAGTCATCCGCGTCACCGCCGGCAAGCGGGTGCACGGCACCAGCGCCATCCCGGGCGGGGTGAACAAGAATATTTCAAAGGAGGAACGGGATTTTCTGCGCAAGGACATCTACCAGATCATCGGCTGGAGCCGCGACGCGGTGCATCTGGCGGCGCGCCTGTTCGAGCAGAACCTGGAGTTGTACACCAGCTTCGGCCGCTTCCGCGCCCACAACCTCAGTCTGGTGCGCGCCGACGGCGCCATGGACCTCTACCACGGCGGCCTGCGCGCCCGCGACATGGACGGCAGGACCCTGTTCGACCACCTGGAATACAGCCACTACTGGGAGCACATCCACGAGCAGGTGAAATCCTGGTCCTACATGAAGTTCCCCTTCTTCCGGGAACTGGGGCCGGAGGATGGCTGGTACCGGGTCGGGCCGCTGACCCGGGTGACCCAGTGCGATTTCATCCCCACGCCCTTCGCCGATCACGAGCGCCGGGCCTTCCTCGCTTTCGACGGCGGCAGCGCCACGGGCGCCACCCTGGGCTACCACTGGGCGCGCATGATCGAGATGCTGCATGCCGCCGAGATGATCAAGGAACTGCTGCACGACGACGACCTGCTGGGCGACGACCTGGTGCTCACCGGCGAGCGCCGCGAGCGCGGCGTCGGCATGCTCGAGGCGCCGCGCGGCACCCTGATCCACCACTACCGGGTGGACGAGAACGACCTGGTGGTGCGCGCCAACCTCATCGTCGCCACCACCCACAACAACCAGGCCATGAACGAGGCCATCCGCCAGGTAGCGCGCCAGCACCTGGACGGCCGCAAGCTCAACGAGGGCCTGCTGAACCACATCGAGGTGGCCGTGCGCGCCTTCGACCCCTGCCTGTCCTGCGCCACCCACGCCCTGGGCAGGATGCCCCTGGAAGTGGAACTGCTGGACGCGGAAGGGCGCCGCCTGGACGCCGTCAGCCGGGACGCGCGAGGCTTCTGTTGAGCCCGGCGGCAGGCAGGGCCGGGCGCCTGATCATCGGCATCGGCAATCCCAGCCGGGGCGACGATGCCCTCGGGCCGCTGGCCATCGAACGCCTGGAAGCCCTGAACCTGCCCGACGTGGAACTGCTCAGCGACTTCCAGTTGCAGGTGGAATACGTGCTGGATTTGGCGGGGCGCGATGCGGTCATCTTCATCGACGCCAGCGTCGACCCGGCGCTGGCGGGCTTCTCCTTCCTGCCCGTGCGGGCGCGGCGGGACACCGGTTACTCCAGCCACGCGTTGTCGCCCGCGGCCCTCCTGGCGGCCTACGAACACCACCATGGGCGGCCGCCGCCGCCCTGCCACGTGCTGGCCATCCGCGGCCATGCTTTCGAGTTGGGCGAGGGGCTGAGCGCCGCCGCCGCCGCCGCCCTCGATGATGCCCTGGACTTTCTGGCGCGCCGTCTGAGCGCGGCCTGAGCGGAAATGAAAATGGCCGCTCGCGCGGCCATTTTTCGAAGCTGGCAGCCTCAGTCGGCGTACAGCTTCTCCAGCCGCTCGTGCTTTTCCTGCGCCTCGATGGACAGCTCGGCGGTGGGTCGCGCCAGCAGGCGGGGAATGCCGATGGGGTCGCCGGTTTCCAGGCAATAGCCGTACGTGCCTTCCTCGATGCGCGTGAGCGAGGCGTTGATTTTCTTCAACAGCTTGCGTTCGCGGTCGCGCACCCGCTGCTCCAGCAGGTTTTCCTCTTCCACCGTGGCGCGGTCGTTGGGGTCGGCGAAAACTTCGTTTTCCTTCAGGTGCTCGCCGGTTTCCCGCGCGTTTTCCAGGATCTCGTCGCGCATCGCTTCCAGCTTGGCCTTGAAAAAGGCCAGTTGCGCATCGTTCATGTAGTCCTTGTCGGACATGGCCAGGACGTCGGCGTCGGTGAGCGGCGCGCCCAGAGGCTTGCGGGGGGATTTACCGGTTTTCTCGGCGGAGGTTTTTGTTTCGCTGGTTTTCATGGGTTTCGCGGGAGGGGTTGCCGTCGCCTGTCTGGCAGCCGGCTTGGCCTTCGCCGTCAAAGATTTGGCTGGAGCGGCTTTGGCTGGGGCCTGCTGCGCCTCCTTGGTTTTCGCCGCGGCGCCCTTGAGCGTGGTCTTCTTCGCCGCGCTGGCCGCCACCGGCTTGGGCGCCGGTTTTTTGGCCGAGACGCTCGCTTTCGCGGCCGCCGCGGCCGTGTTGACAGCTTTCTTGGCGCTGTTCGTCGCGGGTTTGTCGGCCTGCTTTTTGGCTGCTGTTGCCACGATCGAGTCCTCCGTGTGAATGAAGCGCGGGAAAAATCGGTGGCGGATTATGCCATGTTCCCGTCCCAGGCCAAGCCGCTATCCCTCGGCGCGATAAAGCCCGAAGGGGTCGTCGGGATCGATGCCGTCCATGAAGGGCTTGTCGCGATCGCGATGGGTCAATTGATACATGCACCCCATCCAGTTGCCGATGACCGCCTCGGCGGTGTCGTGCCAGGTGTTGTCCAGTTGCGCCGCGACCAGGGCCTCGGGGAATTCCGGCGCCGGCTGGCCCGCCGCGCGCGCGGCCAGCAGGCGGTCGCGCCACTCCAGCAGGATGGCCTGCTCGTGCGGGCGCAGATAGTGCTCGGGAAAGGGCGGGAAGGCGGGCAGGGCGCCCTGGGCATGCAGCAGGGCGTCGCGCTTGTATTCCTTGAGCAGGGAGATGGTGTCGTACTCCGGGTGGCCCTGGAAGAACACCATGCGGATGCCGTCGCGGCTGGTGGCCAGATGCACGCCCACCGCCTCGCTTTCCACCAGCACGCGCAGGCCGGCCGCCTCGAACTGGGCGCGGGAGACGTCGTTCCAGCGCGAATGCGGCACGTCGAAGCGGGTGTTGACGTCCGCCACCAGGGGATGGCGCTTCTCCACCACGCGGTGCGAGAACACGCCCCAGCGCTTGCTCGCCTGTTTCACGCGCGGCTGCCGGTAGCGGAAGTGCAGCACCGCGTGCGTGGCCAGGCAGGACAGCAGGGTGGTGGTGACGTTCGCCCAGGCCCAGTCGATGACCTCGCCCAGGGGCTGCCAGAAAGGCTCCCGCGACAAATCCTCGCCGGTGACGTTGGCGCCGGTGATGATCAGCGCGTCCAGGCCCTCGGCGCGGATCTTCTCGAACGGTTCGTAATAGCGCGCGATGTGGGCGGCCGCCTTGGCCCCGCGCGGGATGGCGTCGAGGGTGAAGGGATGCACGTAGAACTGGGCGATGGGGTTGCTCTCCCCCACCAGGCGGAAGAACTGGCGTTCGGTGGCCTCCAGCGCGGCGTCCGGCATCATGTTGAGCAGGCCGATGTGCAGTTCGCGGATGTCCTGGTGCAGCGCCCGTTCCTCCGGCAGCACGATGGTGGTGCCGGCTTCGCGCAGGCGTTGCAGGGCGGGCAGGTCGTTGTGGGCGACGATGGGCATGGCGGCCTCCTCAGTTCTTGCGCGCGATGGCGGCCTCGACCAGATCGAGAAAGTCCGCTTCGCTCTTGACCTGGGCCACTTCCCGCGAGGTGACGGTATAGCCGTGCGGCCCGGCGATCGCCTCGTAGCGCGGCACGCGCGCATGGAACAGGCGCGGGAACACCCAGCGGGTGAAGTCGTCGGGCACGATCTGGGCGACGAACTCGACGCCCTTCTCCGCCATGTACACGGGCAGATGCTCGGCCAGGAAGGCCGGGCGGTAATACAGCGGCTTCGGGTCGGACTGGGCGCGGCGGATCAGGGTGTCCTCCTCCTCGCGCGTGGTCACCTGGATGTAGAGGATCAGGGTGTGCTCGGCCAGCAGCTCGATGACCGAGTCATCCTCCAGCTCGCACAGGCTGCCGCCGACGTCGTTGACGAAGTGGGCGTAGCCGTAGATTTCCCGCGCCTTGCGGATGAACTCCGGCACGTCGCGCATGGCGGCGATCTCCGCCTCTCGGTAGAGGGCCTGGCGCTGGCTGAACTCGGGCAGCGAAAGACCGGCGTGGTCCGGGTCGCCGAGTTTGCCGACGAAGGACAGCACCGGCCCCAGGTCCTCGATCTTGATGTTGTTGCGGATGTCGATCCAGTCGTTGCGCAGCAGCTCCTTGAGAAAGGGCACGGTCATCGCCTGCTGCTTAATGAGGTCGAGGATGGGCTCGTCCAGGTAGCGCGTGCCGATGCGGTAGTCGCCGGAGTAATGGAACCAGTCGTGCCGGCGCAAGAGGCCCGAGATATAGGTCTTGCCCACGCCGGACATGCCCAGCAGGGTGATGTTCCTGCGCTGCCAGGCGCGGAAGGATTGGGGGGTGAACTTCATGGAGGCTGCCGGTCGCTGGTTGCAACAGCGTAAGTGTGCACTAGCCTGACATCGCGGTGAACTCGCAACCGACGACTTCAGGATTTCCAAATCCGTATCGATACGCTTGCATACAAGAACCATTCTCATTAATATGCGGCCATGCTTACGCCGCCCCCCGCCCTCCAGCCCCAGCCGCCACGTGGCGACGCGCCCCAGGCGCCGCGTCCCGGCACAGTGCGGGCGCTGGATCTGCTGGGGGATCGGCGGGTCCTGCTGATCGAACATGCCGGCGAGCGCTACCAGTTGCGACTGACCCGCAACGGCAAGTTGATCCTGACCAAGTAAGCGCGCCGCGCGAAGATTTCCCGCAAGCGAGCCAGGGGGCCTGCGCCCCGGTAGCCAGCCAGTGATGACTGTGTTTACCGATGGGAGTAGTCCATGTCTGCCGCTTCGAACCTTACCTGCCGTCCACATCGCTCCCCGTGCGCCATGGCGTTCCGCTGAGCGCCGCGAGATGAGCATGAACGGCGCATCCAGCTCCGGGGCCGGCAAATCCAGCGCCCGCCGCGCCGCCCGTGAGGACCGGCGGGTGGCGGAATTGCGTGCGCGTTTGCGCGAGCGGGACAGGGAGTTGGCCGCCCTAACCCGGCGTCTGCAAAGCTTCGAGACCGGCGTCGCCATGGTCGCCATGGGCCGCCGCCTGTTGCTGGCGGAAGCCCAGGCGGCGCGCGCCACGGAACTGGAGAGCCGCCTGCTGACGCTGGAAACGCGCTTGGGTCCCTTGCGCGCCGAGCGGGCCCGGTTGACGCGCGAACTGGAGGAGGCCAGCGCCGAGCGGGATGCGCTGGAGCGGCTCTGGATCGAGGAATCTCAGTTCCTCTGCGACGGCGATTGCGAGGCCTGCAACCTTGGTCTGGCCGGCCGCTGCGTGCTCTGCGTCGGCGGCCGCGCGCCGTTGCTGCCGCAGTACCGCCAACTGGCCGAACGCCTGGGCGTGCGCCTCATCCACCATGACGGCGGACGCGAAGAGCGCATCGCCCTGCTGCCCGAGATGCTCGACGCCTCGGATGCGGTCATCTGCCCGATGGATTGCGTCGGCCCCCAGGCCTATTACCAGCTCAAGAAGCACTGCAAGCAGAAGCGCAAGCCCTGCGTGCTGACCCGCAATTCCGGCATCGCCGGCTTCGCCGCGGCCCTGCGGCGGATCGCCCAGGGCCGCGCAGACATCGACGCCCAGACATGAACCCGAGCAACCCCCCGCCGCCGGCGCCAGGCACGACGCCCACCTACCAGAGCCGCGACCTGTTCCAGGGCGGCAAGGTGGTGATCATCGTGCACGAGGGGCGCGAGTACCAGTTGCGCGTCACCCAGGCCGGCAAGCTGATCCTGACCGCCTGAGGCCTGAAGCACGCATGCCGAAACAAGGAACGTTCATGCCGCGGCCCCGTTCAACCGCCGATTTCGCCGGCGCCATGCAGGCGGTGTCTGGCATGGACGCCGAAGCCGCGCCGTCACGGAAAAACCATGCCCCGTCCCGCGACGACCGAAACGCAACGCGCATGGCCATCAGCATCGCCTACGGCGCGTGCGGCAACTGGCGCACCCTGGCCGGGGTGGCGGCGGCGCACCTCGGTCTGCTCTTCATCCTGCTGAGCATGGAGCCGGTGGCGCGCGCCATCGACCTGACGCGGCCCCTGATGGTCAGCCTGCTGACGCCGCCGGCGCCGCCCGCCCCACCGGTCGTGGAGCGGCCCAAACCCTTGCCGCCCAGTCCGCGCGTGGAGCAGCAGCCGCCGCCCTTGCCGCCGCCGCCGCTGCTGAGCGCGCCCGAAACGGCGCCGTCGCCGGTGGTGACGGCGCCGCCCCCGCCGGAGCCGGCGCCCGTACCGGCGATCCTGCCGCCGCCCGCGCCCGCGCCCGCGCCGGTCAAGCCGGCGCCTGTCATCGCCTCCGCGCCGCCCGCGCCTGCGGTCGAGGCGGTGCTGGCGCCGCGCTTCGATGCCGACTATCTGCACAATCCCGCCCCCGCTTATCCGGCCCTTTCCCGCCGCATGGGCGAGCAGGGGCGGGTGCTGCTGCGCGTGTACGTGCACGCGGACGGCAGCCCCGGCCAGGTGGATATCCGCGAGTCGAGCGGTTTTGATCGGCTCGACCGCGCCGCCCGCGACACCGTCGCCCGCTGGCGATTCCTGCCGGCGCGCCAGGGCGATCGCGCGGTACCCGCCTGGGTGCTGGTGCCCATTTCTTTCAGTTTGAGGAGTTGATTCGCATGGAACCGCAAACCCTGGGCTTCGCCCATTTCATCGGCCAGGCCGACGGCGTCGCGCATTTCCTGCTGGCGACGATGCTGCTGATGTCCGTCGCCACCTGGTACCTGATCGCCAGCAAGGCCTGGGGCAACTGGCGCATGCGGCAACGCGCGCGCGCCTTCCTGCGCCATTTCTGGGATGCCGCGGACATGAACGCGGTGGCTTCGTATATTCGCGCCCAGGGCGTCGGCGACCCCTTCTCGCACCTGACCCACCATGCCCTGCGCGCCGCCGAGCAGTACCAGAACAAGACCGGCAAGCGCCTGATCGAGGCCGGCAACGCCGATGAATTCCTCACCCGCGCCCTGCGCCGCGCCATCGAGCAGGACACCGCGCGCCTGGAATACGGCCACACCGTGCTCGCCTCGGTGGCCTCCAGCGCGCCCTTCGTCGGCCTGTTCGGCACCGTCTGGGGCATCTACCACGCCCTGCTGGCCATCGGCATGAGCGGCCAGGGCACCCTGGACAAGGTCGCCGGCCCGGTCGGCGAGGCCCTGATCATGACCGCCCTGGGCCTGGCCGTGGCCATTCCCGCGGTGCTCGCCTACAACGCCTTCAGCCGCGCCAACCGGGTGATGCTGGCGGAGCTGGACGGCTTCGCGCACGACCTGTTCACCTACATGTCCACCGGCAACCGGGAAGAACCCGATAGCCGCCGCGCTCCCGGCAAGGTCGCCGTGCTCGCCGAGGCGCGCGCCGCGGCGGGAGGCGCGTGATGGCCTTCGGCGGCTTCTCCGGCAACCGCGCCGGCCAGCCGGTGGCGGAAATCAACATGATCCCGCTCATCGACGTCATGCTGGTGCTGCTGGTCATCTTCATCATCACCGCGCCCCTGCTCACCCACGCGGTGAAGATCGACCTGCCGCGCGCGTCGCACCAACTCAACGTGGTGCAGCGCGAGAACGTGCACCTGTCGATCGACGCCGCCGGCGTCGTCCACTGGAACGGCGAGGCGCTCGACGAAGGCGCCTGGCGCGCGCGCATGGCGGCTGCCGCCAAATTGGAGCCGCAGCCGGAAATGCACCTCCGCGCCGACGGCGACCTCGCCTACCAGCGCGTGGTGACGGTGATGGCCGACGCGGCGCGCGCGGGATTGACGCGCATCGGCTTCATTACCGACCCGCGCGAGGCGCGCTGAACCGTCCACCCCCTT